>NZ_CP102798.1:3720054-4050067 GCF_028356935.1 Lysinibacillus sp. OF-1 | reverse complement strand
CAGGATTAAACATAACAAGAGGCTATCTATTTTGGTTTACAACTATAGATAGCCTCTTTCGTTAGGGATGAATCACTACTTCTGTACCAATAGGGACGATGCTGGCAAGCTCTTCAACATCTTGATTTTGCATTCGAATACAACCATGTGAAACAGCATGCCCAATAGAGCTAGGATCATTTGTGCCATGAATTCCATAATGTTCTTTAGAGAGACTCATCCACATCGTTCCAAAAGGACCACCAGGGTTTGGAGCTTTATTGATGATAATAAAACTGCCTACTGGTGTTTCATGAAGCATGCGTCCGACTGCGATAGGGTATTGTTTTTGAAGGATATTATTTCTATATAAACGTAGCCAGCGATTATTGGTAGATATTTCGATACGGTAAGGAATTGTATCGGGATTTGGCAAGCCCGGGATGACAATTTGTTGACCAATAAAAAGATGATCAGGCTGGATTCCTGGGTTAGCAGCAATAATGGATGCCAACGGAGTACGATAATCCTGAGCAATTTGAGTCAGTGTTTCTCCAGCTTTAACTGAATGAATCAATTATTATTCCCTCCTCTGCAAAGGTTTATGATTTTACTATATGCTTCAAATGATTTATGTAATTTTAAGGACGCAAGATATTTCAGCTTTCTGGATAAAATAAGCGATAGCATTGCAGGATCTAGGAGCATATAAAATGAAGGAATTTAAAATTACGTATTTTTTTGATGAATTGCACTATGTTCGAAGATTCATTTATCTTGATTCAGCAGAAAACGCCCACCTCTATTGGTGATGAGATGAATGCATAAATTGTTCTCTTTGATTTAGTGTTTGTCCAAACACCAACTGAATCAAAATAAAAGCCCTAGCAGATGTCACAGATTTTGAAGAGGAACTTTTCGAGCAAACTTGAAAAAATCTGGACGCAATTATGCTGAGGCGTAATTGACATGTTGTTGAAAAAAGATGATGTCAACGGCAGAAAAAGCAAATTTGCAAGGTGAGAGGTTGATTTCCGTTCCGCCAGCGCCCTTTCCAGGGGGCGTCCGATGAGCCGCTTCACTCACTTACGCTCGCTCCAGGGTCTCCTCTGGGACGCTAAATCCCCAAGGAGTGACGCTGGCTCCACTCCAATCAACCATTCTGCAAAGTGTCTTTACTTTTTTCATAGTAGCATAGCGATCAAATAGCCCATTATCTGTATTCTTAGAGGGGATAAACTCTTATTTTCAATATGGAGAAGTGATGCGTGACAACACCTCTTCATAAAAAGTAGTGAACACCTTCACTTTATTTGAAAACTTTGCTAAAAAGGTAACACTTTTGTGGGTTGGAGTGGAAGGCTACTTGACTCCCGTGGGATAGCGAGATAGGCAAGCCTCTAAACGGAGCGGTAGCGGAGGAAGCGGCTTGGCGCTCGCCCACAGGAAAGCAAGTAGCCTGCAACGGAAATCCATTTCTTCCTTTCAATTGACTGTTTTGTTTTTCAACACTAAGGCAATTACGCTGGGGCGTAATTGATATTGAATCACAACAAGAAGCAGAGAAATTAGTGAAAAGTGAACGCGATCAATATATCTCCTTTACGGATAGTAGGGGCATTTACCTTGAATTGCACACAAAGCATGTACGAGTGATTCAAATAGCTGAATATCATCGAATGGATAAAGGTGCAAAAGGGAGTGACACATAATCTGTCCAGCTTTACACACATTATAGAGAAAGGAGTGAAATGGACATGAGTAAAGTACCACATGAAAAGAAAATGTTTATGAATTTAAATAGCAAGGACAAACCTGACATGGTTGAATCAGATACAATTAGTCTTTTCGATTTGCATGAAGATATGCAGACTGTCGATGCCATTCCAGTAGAGGAGCTCAATAAACGAGTGAAAAGAGAAGGCGATGAATTAATTGAAATGCAGCCAGATGAATTGTAGGAGGTAAAAATGCTATGAATCATGAAAAAGAAGCCCATTTTACGTCTGCGGGCACAAATATTAATGAAGTAAAACAAAAAAATGCAGATGCAGGATTATCCTATAATGAGGTAAAGGCATTGTTAGCTAAAAGTGGAGGGCAAGGGACGGCCATTTATAGTGACACGGATATAGAAGAAGTAAAGCAAGATATACACAAGCACCAACAATAAGCGTAGTGGGAGGAGTAAGTATTAAATGCTCTTCCTTTTTTTATTTTACAATGGTAGGTAAAGGAGGTGCAGGAACATGTCAACTGGAGAAGAGAGCTGTCCATTATGTGGGGGAGAAAATCATTGTGGGGTAGCAAAAGGTGAAAAAGAGTGCTGGTGTATGACGGTGCACTTTCCAGAAAAGCTATTAAATGCAGTGCAAACGGAGCAAAGGACATGTATTTGTCCAATATGCTTAGATACATATAGGAAAGAACGAGGATAATTTTTACGATGAATGAGGCTGTAAATATGGAGTCATTGGTACAATTGTCTATCGCACAACAACCTAGCGGGCATACATTACTCTGAAAGGAGTGTGTCTTATGGCTAAACCAATTGAACTCAGTAATGTAACAAAGGCATATTTAGAGGAATATCAGCGCATCCTCAAAAAAATGATGCAGGGCATGACCTATGTAACGATTACTTGTAGTATTTCTGAAAATTTTATTAAGCAAATTATCCCTCATCAAGTTGCAGCAATTCAAATGTCCGAAAACGTTTTACGCTATACAACGAATATCCCTGTACAAAATCTCGCATTAGAAATTATTCGAACTCACACAGAAATGGTTGAAAGTCTTGAAGCGATACAAAATCGATGTTGTGTCGTGCAAAATTCAGAGTATGAATTATACGAGTATATGTGTGCTTACAAAGAAATTACAGAAGCTATGTTCAATGCAATGTGTGCACCACCAGTATCGAATAGCATTAATATCAATTATCTACGAGAAATGATTGTCCATCATCAGGGTGGTATCCGTCTGGCACAAAATGTGCTGAGATTCTGTATTTGCCAAGAATTAATCCCTATTTTACGTTGTATGATTCAAACGCTTTGTGAGCAACTAGAAGTTATGGAAAAGTTACTGGATAGCTTACAAAATTGTGATTGTGAATGCTAACACTTTATGTAAAACGCTAAAGTCAGACATGATTTTAGCGTTTTTTCTGTGTAAAAATAGTGTTTAACAGGGAAAATGAGAAATTGTCAATAAAGTGGACAAAAGAATAAGACGGTGTAAAGAATTTTTTGAAAATCTATTTTTGTATTAGTGTTGTTGGTAAAATAGATATGTTTTATTAGTTGAAGGCAATGAAGAAAGATCTATAATTCGTTTTAAAATATTGGTAATTTTTATTTACTTTATTACAAAAGGAGTGGTAACAATGTTCAAAAGGAAGAAAATAAATCAAAATTATGATTATTTCTCAGCTGCGAAAAATTCAGATATTGAGGCTAATGAACGCTTTAAAGAAAAGTTAGATTTTCTTGCTTTATCTAGAATTAGAAGAGAATCTGTTGGATTTTTACGCAAAATCTATGAAAATAATCGCCAACAGATACTCGACAATTTTTATGATCGTTTATTGGAAATTCCAGAATTTAACCAAGTTATCAATACGCATTCATCAGTAGAGCGTTTAAAAGGGCTTTTTGATTCACATTTTATAAGCCTATTTGATGATGAATTAGATTTAGATTATGTATTTAAACGACGTAAAATCGCTTATGTACATGCCCGAATCGGTGTACTGCCGAACTGGATGATTTCTGCCTATACGCTCATTAACCAATTAATCATACCGCTGATTGTCAAAGAGCTATCAAGCGATCAAGAAAAAATGCTGGATGTCCTATTGTCTTATGATAGTCTAGTAACGATCGACCAACAGATCATTTTAGAAACCTATATTGAAATTCAGGCTGGCTCTGTTGTAAATGGTTTAGGTGAAATTATTACTTATAATACCCAGTTAGATACGATTAAGGAATTGATTGAATTTCAAGATATTCAGCAACAGGAGATTGTTGCAGCAGATCAATTGATGCACGAGCTAGATGAGAGTATTGAAGAAATCGCCGCATCTGTTGGTGATATTTCAGCCCAAACAAAGCATGCCTTTAAAAAATTAAATCAGGATTTAGAATCGTTACAACAAGTATCATCCATTTTACAAACAACCGATGAAGGTCATAAATCCATGCAGGAGGATATAAAGCGTTTAGTGGAACGTGTCAATAGTGTAGCGAAGCTGATGGAATTAATTAAGCGAATTGCAGATCAAACAAATTTATTGGCTTTAAATGCTTCTATTGAGGCGGCTCGTGCTGGAGAAGCGGGTAAAGGCTTTGCAGTTGTTGCGGAGGAAGTTCGAAAGCTTGCTGATGATACAAGTACATCTGTCAAATCTATACATACAGATATACAGGAGCTACTACATATTACGCATAATATTAGTTCACTAACAACTCAATTTTCACAGGATTTACATCAAGGCGTCACGGATACCTTACATATTTCACAGACGCTTGCAGAGATAAATAAAAGTCTACAGCAGCAAGGAGCTCGCTTTGAGGAAATTGCCACAACGACAAAGGTACAAGCACAATCTGCTACAACTATTTCTGAACGTAACCATACTATCACGGAGAGTATGCAAAAAAGTAAGATCATCGTTTTTGATATGGGCTCGGCTATCTACAAGTTAAGTAAAATGATTGACGGATACCGATCAACAACAATTTCTAAAAATTTTATTATTAGTCAGGAGGATATTATTGAATTAGCTATTACAGACCATTTATTATGGCGCTGGAAAATCTATAATCTACTGCTTGGCTTTGAAACAATGACAGAGCAGGATGTTGGCTCACCACAGGAGTCGCGCCTTGGTGAATGGTATTATGGTACAGGGAAAAAGCTACTAGGCGAAGAGCGTGTCTATGTAGAGTTAGAACAACCATTTATTCATGTCCATGATATAGCTAAAAAGGCGGTACGAGAATATAATATAGGCAATAAAGGGGAGGCTGAAAAATATCTGAAGGAAATTACAGAAGAATCATATATTGTAATTGAAAAACTAAAGGCCTTAAAGGAAATTTTATTGAACGGGAAAAAACAATATATTCACTAAAAATTTGAGAGCAAGCTAATGCTGGGATTAGCTTGCTCTTTTTTTATATTTCTATTGACGAATCAATAGATGGGACACACATAAATGTTACGGTGCGCTGTGTGCTATCATAAAGACACCATTCACGGTGGTCGACAACAGAACCAACATTGACACCATACTGTTTATTTTGTAAGGCAATTGGTTGGCCATAGCGAATACGAATGGGTAGTTTCTTTTGCTGATGATAAAGGCCTGATTCATGACTATGACCAAAGAAAAACAGTGGCTTATGAAAAGGAAGGAATGTTGGCTGCCAGCTTACACTCCATTTAAATTGATGTCCGTGTATTAGTGTCGCACCATCTATCTCTATCGTCTCAGGTAAAGCCTGAAAACGTTCGATGCCAGTGACCTGCGTAATGCGTTCCTCTTGATTACCTCTTATAGAGGGGAAGGTTAGTAATTCTTCAAATTCGCTTTCTACTATGGCTGCCTTTTGTAAAGGTAAGCCAGATAAGGTTTGCGCTTTTTTCTTACTGACGGTGCATTCATATAAATCACCTAAACCAATGATTTTTGCTTCCTCTGCTGTTTGTTGAATATGAGCTAGAACAGCTTTAGTATCTTCTATATTAGAATGTAAATCTCCTAAAAGTGCATAAAGCATGTCAATCCGGCCTTTCCTAAAAATAATCGTACAAATATCATACACCCAATAGAAATTGATAGAAAAGTAAAACGTCTAAGAATATTTCGTTACTTCTACTTCATATTTTGAATGTGTAGAAAAATTGCCATGAAACGCATTGCTTGTTAAAATATAATCATAATTTTCTGAATTTTTAGTAGTTTCATAGTTTCAGACACTATCCAGCATTAAAAAATGAATTTTTGGAGGGTTTATAATGACGATGTACATGACAGATATTCTTGAAAACTATGCTGTGCAACAACCGAATGCAATTGCAACCTTGTATGATGGAAAAAAGTTGAGCTATCGCGATTTTTATCAACGTGTAGAAAGATTTGCAGCATACCTACAAGAACAGGATTTTGAAAAAGATGATGTGATTGCATTATATACGCTCAATTCAGATTTGTTTTTAATCGCTTATTTAGGTGTCCAACTAGCAGGTTTTATTGTGATGCCTATTAACACTAAATTAGCAGCACCTGAGGTTGATTTTATTTTTAATCATTCACAAGCAAAGGGTCTCATTTATGATGAAAGGCTAGCAGAAGCATTGGAGGATGTTGCCTATACATTCCAACATACGATTGGATTTAAAGAAATGAGAAACATTTTTGAAAATGAGGGATGTGAAAGAAAGCTTGTACAATTAGAGGCCCATGATACAGCAGTGGTCATGTATACTTCTGGGACAACAGGTAAACCAAAGGGCGTCATGCTAACACATCAAAATATCTTGGCTACTGCCGATATTTGGTCTTCTTCAATGAAAATGTCTAGCAAGGACAAGATGTTTATTTGTACACCTTTATTCCATTGTGCTGGCCTGCACGTCTTTGCTATGCCAATGTTCTATCAAGGAGGAACAGTTGTTATCGAAGAAGCATTTTCACCAACAAAAACGTTAGCGCAAATTGCCGCAACTGAAGCGACTATTTTCTTTGGTGTTCCATCCATGTATACCATCATTTTAAATACGCCTGGATTTAAGGAACATAGCTTTCATCATTTACGTTTATTATGTTACGGGGCTGCTCCAATGCCTTATGAGCTCGTAAAGCAAGTGAAAGAGGCATTTTCAAATGTAAAGGTTCAAAATCTCTATGGTCAAACCGAAAATTCACCTGCAGCTACCTCTTTATTAGATAGGGATGCATTAACGAAAATTGGCTCTGTTGGGAAGCCATTAGCTCAGACGGAGGTATGCGTGGTTGATAGTGAAGGAAAGTCAGTACCAGCTGGCGAGGTTGGCGAAATTTGTGTTAAAGGGCCACAAGTAATGAAAGGTTATTTGCGCAATCCAGAGGAAACAGCTAGAACGATAAGAGATGGCTGGCTCTATTCAGGAGATTTAGGACGCTTTGATGAGGAAGGTTATTTATATATTGTAGATCGGAAAAAAGATATGATCATCCGTGGAGGGGAAAATATTTACCCGATTGAAGTGGAAGAAGTGCTATATCAAATGCCAGAAATTTTAGAGGCAGCAGTGATAGGATTACCACATGAAGTATATGGAGAGGTGCCAAAAGCATTTATTGTATTAAAGGAAGGGCAGTCACTCGATGAAAAGGCAATATTATCTTACTGCCAAACAAGACTTGCCAAATATAAAGTACCGTATGAAATTGCATTTTTAGTAGAACTGCCGCGCAATGCTTCAGGTAAGGTGTTAAAGCATACATTACGACCTAAAGTGACGACGATTTAAGTACTATCCACGATGCATAGGCATAATTGTTAGCCAGTTTTTTCAAGCTTACTCGCAAGTTTCTGTGTACCTGCCGCTTCGCTTTCCATACAAAAAATTATGTCCTGAAATAAGATAAAATAGGAACGATTATAAAAGTATCGTATAATAGAGTCTACGACAAATTGAATAAATAGAATGGCGAAGGGATTACTCTTCCAATTAGAATAGGAGCGGAATTTGTCTTGTGGACGGGGTATAAACGCCTTTTACTTATAGGCATTTTGATTATTATGTTACTTTCGAGCTGTCAGCCATTTTCACAGCAAGAAGCAGAACAAAAAAATCCATTAACTGTTTTAACGGTAGAATTTAATAGCGGGGCACCTATCCCCAATCTCTATGTCACAGTAACAGATGTACAAACAGGTGATGTAGTAGAGGAAGCGATTGGTTCAGAAGAGGGAGAAGCCGTATTCGCGAAGCTCAAGGCAGGGCGAGAATATACCATTGCAGCAACAACACTGGAAAATAGTACAACAAACGATGGATATACAACAATCGAGAATTTTACGTATGATACAACGAAGCCATACTATCGATTGCAAACACACTTCTCTAGAGACGAGCAAGAATTAGATGTACCTGTTGTCATGCAAAAGCCAGAGCTTCCACATGGCTGTGAAATAACATCACTCACAGCTGTCTTAAATTATTTTGGAATGAATGTTTCAAAGCTTGAAATGGCTGATAACTATTTACCAAAGCAAAATATACGTACTGTAAACAACCAACGTTTTGGGCCAAATCCACATGAGGCTTTTGCAGGGAATCCGCGTGATAAAGCTCATGGTATGTATGTTTTTGCTGAACCCATTGTTAAGGCGGCAGAGGCAGTCATTGCAGATAAACAAGCTGATTTACGCGTGTCAAATATGAGTAAGGCCTCACAGGACGAGATTTTACAGCTTGTTCGCGAGGGGGTTCCTGTTGTAACATGGGTGACGCTTGATTTATCGTCACCTAAACGAAATGCAAATAGAGGCTGGATTTTTGAAGGTGAGACAACATCACATGAAGCCTATATGAACTTACATGCAGTTGTCTTGACAGGGCATTTAGGGGATAAAGTAGTAGTAATGGATCCATTAAAAGGTTATGTTACATACAATGTCGATCAATTTTTCAAAAGTTATCGGGAATTAGATCAGCAAGCCGTAGCTATTCATAAATAAATTAGCCATAAATCTTTAGTATGTTACACTAATAAAAAAGCAGAAGTGAGTTGAGTAGAATGGCCATTGAGCACGCTTTTTTACCGGTTTTACTTGGGGATGAGATGAATGCTTATGGCATGGCCAGAGCATTTTACGAAGCCTATGGTGTGAAGCCACTTGCATTAAACCATACGAATATGGAAAAAATTCATCAAAGTGATTTACTGACTTTTCGTGAGGTACCGAGACTTCATATAGACGAACGATTTGTTACGGCACTTCAGGCTATTGCGCAGGAATTCGTTGATAAAAAATTACTGCTACTAGCCTGTGATGAATTTTATGTCAAAAAAATAATAGAACATAAAGCGGAATTAGCAGAGGATTTCATTATTCCTTATGTAGATGCCACACTTGCTCAGCAGTTATTAACTCGTGAAAAGATGTATGAGCTTTGTGCACAATATGGTTTTCAATTTCCTGCCATGCATGTCTGCACGGTGAATGATTACGAGGACTACGACATGCCATTTGAGTATCCAATTGTCATAAAGCCCATGAATATGACAAAATATGCTACATGTATTTTTCCTGGTAAGAAAAAAGTATATATTGCGTATGATAAGGATGAAAAGGACAGTATATTCCATGCTATTTATAAGGAATCGGCCTATCGAGATGATCTTATGATTCAACAATATATTCCAGGGGAAGATGCGAATATGCTTGTTGTTAATGCCTATATAGGGCAGGATGGCAAGGCAAAACTTCTTGCGGTGGGTAATCCCATTTTAGAAGAGCATTCTCCAGAAGGGATTGGTCGTTATGTAGCCATCATGACAACCTATCATCAGGAATTAATGGACAATGTAAAGACGTTCCTTGAAGCCATACAATTCCAAGGCTATGCTACATTTGATATGAAATATGATGATCGTGATGGTCAATATAAATTGTTGAGTATTGAATTACATAATGAACTTTCCAATTATTATGTGACAGCCAGTGGCTATAACTTCATGCAGTATGTGGCGGATGATTATGTTCGAGGTAGTAAACAGTCGCTAACATACGTGCAAAACAAGCATCTTTGGACCATTGTACCAAATGGTGTACTTTTCAAATATGTACAAAATGAACAGTTAGTCATTGAAGCGAAAAGTTTGATTCGCCAAGGGATGGCTACAGATTCTATTTTTAGTTATAAGGATATGAATGCGAAACGTTGGTTGAACGTTACGCTTGATAATTTAAGCTTTTATCGCAAATATAAGAAATATTTTAATAACAAAGGTCTGTCAAATATATGAAAAAACAAACTTTAGGTATTATCGGTGGCGTAGGGCCACTTGCAACAATGTTTATTGGAGAAATGATTGTAAGACGTACGAAGGCACAAAAGGATCAGGAGCATTTGCATACGATCATTGATAATGATACAAATATTCCTGACCGTACGGCTTTTATTTTAGATAATAAAAAGGATAATCCAGTTCCAGTCATCATTGAGGATGCTAAAAAGTTAGCTTCTGTAGGGGCAAATATGATTGCAATCCCATGCAATACAGCCCATACGTTCTATCATGAAATTGATGAGGGCTCTCCCATTCCTGTATTGAATATGATTCGTGAAACGGCGAAGCGTGCTGCTGATTTAGGAGCAGAGCGTGTTGGAATTTTGGCAACAACAGGAACATTAACATCACGTATGTACCAGGAAGCCTTAGAGGAATATGGCATTACACCAGTTGTTCCAGATAATGAGATGAGAGCCTATGTGATGACCATCATTTATGATTATGTCAAGGCTGGCAAGGATGTTACGTTGGAGGATTGGCAACCAATAGAAGAGGCGATGCTAGCATTAAATTGTGACCGCATTGTCTTAGGCTGTACAGAGCTATCTATTGTTAATAGGGATTTGAAATTAAATGAAATTTATATTGATTCATTAATCGTTTTAGCTGAATGTGCCATTTTGGCTTGTGGCTATGAGCTAGTCGATTAGTCGTTAAATAAATTGAAAAGGATCTGCTTGCTTTTCACGGGTAAGCTACAAGTCTTTAAAGAGTTGTGGTCAAGCTTACTTTTTTCCGTGTTGGGTTAGGCAGATTTTTTATGGAAGGAATCAATGGTTTCCTGAAACGATTGGACAATAGCTTCGTACATATAAAGTAGGAAACGGCGGAGTGTGTTAAACTAGTGTCAAGTAGATAGAAGGTGGGAAATAACATGTCAGTCATTAATTTATTAAAAGAAGAAATACAAGCAAAATGGAATTTTGAAACACCCATGAAAATTCAAGATGAAATGATACCAGCTATGCTTGAAGGCAAAGATATTGTAGCGGAATCGCCAACAGGATCAGGTAAAACATTAGCGTATGTTTTACCATTATTGAATAAAGTGAATGGGGCAAAAAAGCAAACACAAGGACTGATTGTAGCTCCTTCACAAGAGCTTGCGATGCAGATTGTAGAAGTTATCCGTGAATGGACGGCAGGCACAGATATTACAGTTCAACAACTGATTGGTGGTGCCAATTCTGCTCGTCAAATTGAAAAGCTAAAGAAAAAACCAACGATTGTCGTTGGCACACCTGGTCGTTTAAATGAATTAGCACGGGCAGGGAAATTAAAACTAAAAGAAATTGAAACGGTTATTTTAGATGAGTGCGATCAATTACTGAGTCGTGAATACCGTGTTGTCGTCAAATCCTTTATCGAAGGCTCGGCTTTTGGCCGACAAGTCGTTGTTGTTTCGGCTACGATAACGGAGGAAATTGAATTAGTAGCAAGTCGTATGATGTTTGAACCTTTACGTTTTAAAATTAAACCTGAGGATATGTTAAAGGTCGGTAAAGTAGTACATTCGTTTGTGAAAGTAGAAGAACGTGATAAAACAGATTTCCTACGTCGACTCTCACATACAGAAGGCTTAAGAGCACTAGCTTTTGTCAATAATATCGATCAATTATTAATGAAGGAAACAAAACTGCAGTACCGCTCAGCACCAATTGTCACTCTTCATTCCGACATGAAAAAAGAAGAACGAAAAAAAGCGTTAGATGCATTCCGTAAAGGAGATGCCCGTATTTTAATTGCCACAGATATTGCGGCTCGTGGTTTAGATATTGCTGGTTTAACACATGTTATTCATGTTGATGTACCACGAACAATTGAGCAGTATTTACATCGTTCAGGTCGTACAGGTCGTGCGGGCGCAGATGGTGAAGTATTAACGTTATTATCGTATCATGATGAAAAAACGTATAAAAAGTGGACAAGGGAAGTACCAGGCAAGCCTGTGCAAAAAATATGGCATGATGGCAAGCTGATGGAAGGTAATTCTAAAACAATTGGACAAAAGCGAGGGAATTAATATGACGTTTGAAGAAAAATTACAGGCATATGCAGAGCTTGCGGTAAAAGTGGGTGTCAACATCCAACCAGGTCAGTACCTATTAGTCAATACATCGGTAGATGCTTTGGATTTTGTTCGTTTAGTTGTTAAAGAGGCTTATAAGGCTGGCGCAGGACGTGTACATGTGAATTTTTCAGATGACGAAATGGATCGTGCCTATTTTGAACATGCTTCTGACGAGGAGTTTAGTCGCTTCCCTGAATGGGTCGTAAAAATGCGTGATGAGCTTATTGAACGTAAAGGGGCTCTATTATGGATTGATGCAGCAGATCCTGATAATTTGACAGGCATTCCGGCAGACAGATTAGCAACCCACCAAAAAGTATCTGGTGCAGCATTGAAAAATTATCGTAATGCCGTCATGAAGGATTTAATTGCTTGGTCCATTGTTGCGGTCCCTTCACCTAAATGGGCAGCAAAGGTATTCCCCCATTTAACAGAAGAGCAGCAAGTACCTGCCTTATGGGAGGCAATCTTTAAAACAGTGCATATTGGGGAAGGCAATGCAGTGGACAATTGGCGTCAGCATATAGCCAATTTAGAATCGCGTGCACAGCTTCTAAATAATAAAAAGTATGCAAAGCTTCACTATACAGCACCGGGTACAGATTTAACAATTGCTTTAGCACCACAACATAAATGGGTTACGGGTGGCAGTAAAACGCCAGAGGATAATGTCTTTGTTGCCAATATGCCAACTGAAGAAGTGTATACTCTTCCAATGAAGCAAGGTGTAAACGGTTATGTCAGTAATTCAAAGCCATTAGTTTATCAAGGCAATATGATTGATGGCTTTAAATTAACATTTGAAGAGGGCAAAATTATTAAGGCAGAGGCTGAAGTTGGTCATGATTTATTACAAGAACTAATTCAAGTGGATGAAGGCTCAAGCTATTTAGGTGAAGTAGCACTTGTCCCTCACGAATCACCTATTTCAGCGTCAGAGATTTTATATTTCAATACATTATTCGATGAAAATGCTTCAAACCATTTAGCTATTGGTGAAGCATATCCGACTTGCTTAGAAGGTGGTAGAGACTTAGAAAATGGTCAGCTTGAAGCATTAGGAGCTAATATTTCTGTGACACACGAAGATTTTATGATTGGCAGCGGAGAAATGGACATTGATGGTATTTTACCAGATGGTACGGTAGAGCCTATTTTCCGTAAGGGTAGCTGGGCTTTTTAATCTTTAGTCAAAAAGAAAAGGAGGAGAGCAGATGAGACGATTATGGAGCTTAATCGGTGTGACGATATTATCCATGACATATTGGACTTCATCTGCTTTTGCTCAAACGGAAAGCTACGTGGCGATTGGAGATTCATTAGCTGCAGGTCAAACACCTTATCAAGAAATTGATGTAGGGTATAGTGATTTAATTGCCATGAAATTAAGTTCGATTGGACAATTATCGTTTTATACAAAAGAGCTCGCTTTTCCAGGCTTTACAACAGCGAATGTGTTAGACCGAATTCAATCGGAGGAAGCGCAACATTTATTAGCAAACGCCACACTGATTACGGTGTCAGCAGGTGCCAATGATTTATTGCGTCTTGTTCAGGTGAACCCAAGTGCTGGAACTTTAGCTTTTTCACAGTTGCAGACAGATTACGCTTTAAACTTGGCGAGAAAAAATATGACAACGATTTTAGATGAGTTAGTAGAACGTGCACCAAAAGCAAAGGTATATGTCATGGGCTATTATTTTGCCTATCCAACTGTCCATCCGTCGCAAAAAGAAGGAACCAATGCACAGCTAGTTAAATTAAATGCGATTTTACAGCAACAGGCAGAGCATGCAGGAGCAGTTTATGTAGATGTCTATGATGCCTTTGGATTGAATGGAACAAGCTATTTACCAAATAGTGCTGACGTCCACCCGAATGCTGAAGGCTATCGTCAAATGGCTAACTCATTTTTACAGGCTTATAGTGGTAGTGATGCTTTACAGATTTCTTCATCAGAATTACCTAAGGCAAATCCTTTGTCATTTGAGGAAATTGTCAAGCAACAATCATCAGCGAAGCCCCGGAAAGAGAAAGTGACACAACAACAGCCTGCTCGTGTTGCTTACGTTATTCAGGGATTCCCAGGTTATCAAGCTTTTATCAAAAACATCTAAATAATCGTTAGCAAAGGCATCTTACCCAATAAGATGCTTTTTTTCTATGAAAGCCAATATTGGATAGAACTACTAAACTGCTAGAGAGCACTAGAGAGGCAATAGTCATGCTAAAATAGAAAGAAGACTAGGAGGTACAACAATGAAAATATTTCATACAGCAGATTGGCACTTAGGAAAACTTGTTCAAGGTGTCTATATGACAGAAGATCAACAGTATATTCTCGAACAATTTATACAAGCGATAGATGAGGAAAAACCAGATGTAATTGTCATAGCAGGTGATCTATATGACCGTTCGATGCCTCCTATAGAGGCAGTCAATTTACTAAATGATGTAGTAGCGAAAATTGTATTAGAGAAGAAGATTCCTGTTTTAGCGGTGGCGGGAAATCATGATAGTGCAGGTCGACTGAATTTCGGTAGTCGTTTAATGAGTGATAGCGGTTTATATATCAAGGGTCAATTTACAAAAAATCATGCACCTATTGTTTTGAATGATGAGCATGGCGAAGTGCATTTCCATCTTGTACCGTATGCAGAGCCGGCTTCTATTCGCAGCATCTTTGAAGAAGAGGCAATCCGCTCTCATCAAGATGCCATGCAAAAAATAATTGAGTATATCACGCCAGACATGGATTCAAGCAAACGTCATGTTTTTGTTGGACATGCTTTTGTAACGAAGTATGGTGAGGAAGAAGCGAATACAAGTGATTCAGAGCGACCGCTTTCCATAGGAGGCTCAGATTGTGTGAGTGCAGCTTTATTTAAACCCTTTCATTATACAGCACTTGGGCATCTACATAAGGCACATTTTGTCTTAAATGAAACCATTCGCTATGCAGGCTCTCCATTAAAATATTCGTTATCTGAGCATTTACATGAAAAAGGCTTTTTAATCATTGATTTAGATGAGCATGGTAATAGCACAGTAACTAAAAGAAAGCTTGTGCCAAGAAGAGATTTACGAGTAGTAGAAGGTCAATTAGAGGATTTATTAAAGCTCACACCAAGTGATGATTATGTATTTGTCAGATTGACGGATACAACTTCGGTGTCTTCGCCGATGGAACGCATTCGCAGTGTGTTTCCGCACGCTATGCATGTGGAACGTAAGGTATTACGACAAGAGGTGTCGCGTGAGCTACAAGTTGTAGAAACGGAAAAACTAGAGGATATTGATTTATTCCGTTCTTTCTTTACCGATATTATCGGTATTCAGCCAGATGAAGATACGGAACGCCTTTTCACAGAGATGTTACAGGAATTATTAGATGAGGAGCGAGAGACAGTAAAATGAAGCCATTAAAGTTAACGATTACTGCATTTGGTCCCTATAAAGACACTGAAGTAATTGATTTTCAAGAACTAGGGGAACATCGATTGTTTGCTATTTCTGGTAAAACCGGTGCTGGAAAAACAACCATTTTTGATGCCATTTGTTATGCCCTTTACGGATCAGGCAGTGGTGAGGATCGTCAGGATACGGCTTTACTGCGAAGTGGCTTTGCTCATGATGATATTTATACAGCTGTAGAGCTCATGTTTGAAATGCATGGAAGGGTCTATCAAATAATACGACAGCCCGGTCATATTAAAGAAAAAAATAAAACGATTACTGGGAAGAAAATAGAGTTAGCTGAAGTAAAAGAGGGAAAGCTTGATTATAGCATTGTAGAGAAGCAGCAAACGCTTGAAGTCGATAAAAAATTGCAGGAAATAATAGGTCTCACAAAAGATCAATTTAGCCAAATTGTGATGCTACCTCAAGGTGAATTTCGCAAGCTATTAACCTCAGATTCTACAAACAAAGAAGTTATTTTGCGGAAAATCTTTAAAACAGACCGCTTTGGTGTCATGACGAAAAAGCTTGATGCTAAACGAAAAGAGGCAGAGAGTGATCTACAACGTGCCAAACAATTAAAAGAACATTTACTTGGTCAAATTGACGGTGTCTTACCACAACGTTCATCAGCGTTATTCACATTAATTGCTGACAAAACGGAAAATTTACATCAACTAAAGCAGGCACTTGATGAGGAGATTATTTACTATACAAAATGTATTGAGGATGAACAGCTACAATATGAAGAAGCTTATAGCCTTCATCAAAAAGAACAAGAATATTATCGATTAGCTAAAACACTGAATGAGCAATTTGATGAGCAAGCGAATCGACAGCAGCGACTACAAATGCTGTTACAAGAGCAAGACGTATACAGAGCGAAGGAGCAGGAGATTGTTTTAGCAGAACAAGCAGAGCGACTTATGCTACTTGAACAACAATGCATTGATTTACGTGCTGAACTTAATGTAAAGGAACAAGCTTTTCAGCAAGCACAAGTTAAGCATCAGCAAACAGAAGAGCAACTGCAGCGAGCCCAAGAAAAATATAGGGTAGAAGAGGCGAAAGAGCCTGAGCGTCAACAAATTTTGCAGCAGGAATTGCAATTATTAGCGTCATTACCTAAATTCGAGGCCTATGAAAACAACGTGCAGCAGCTGCAAATAGCTGAGCAATATGTTGAAACAGCAAAAATGGCGGTGGCTGATAACCTGACGTTATTGGAAAAAGAACAAGAGCAATTGCAGCAATTTTCTCAAACGATGGAAGGCTATGAAAAACAGGTTGAGCCATATGAAAGCTACTTAGAACAGTTACCGAAACTACGCGAACAGGTAGCTTTAGTCAAACAAGCTGAGAAATATAAAAGTGCCGTAGAGTTAGCACAGCAGGACGTAGCTGCCTCAGACATTCACTATCAAGAAAGTAAAAAGGCCCTTCTATTATTGCAGCAACGGTGGCTGACAAGTCAGGCTAGTATTTTAGCGGAACAGCTAAAGGAAGGGGAGCCCTGCCCTGTTTGTGGCAGTATGACTCACGAGAAAACACATAAAGAGCAACTGGAAGTTATTGAACTTGCTCAAGTGGAAACGTTAAGAGTGAAGGCTTCTTCAGACGAGCGTATGTATCTAGAGAAGGCAGCACTTTTGTCATCTACGCAACAGCTTCTTCAAGATACATATCAGCAGCTAGAAGCACAGCATATTAAACAAGAAGACCAAGCACAGCTCATCGCTACTTTACACAAGACGGAGCAAGAGATTGCGAGCTTAAAAGTTGTCCATCATCAACTAGCAGATATGCGATTAAAGCTAAAGCATCAACGTGATAGAATAGAGCAGCTTAGAAATAAACAGATGGAATTAGAGCAATATTTAGCTGAGCACATGAAAGAATGGACAAGATTACAAGCGGTTGTAGAAGAACAGCTCAAGCAGATGCCAGCCAATTTACCAACATTACAGCAATTAAAGCAACAACTTACGGATGTTAGTAAACAGAAAATGGATTTGCAAAAAACATGGCAAGAGAGTCAAGAAAATTTGCATGTCGTAAAAGAAGCGACAAGTAATGCAAAACTAACTGTAGAAATCGCCAAACAATCTTTTGAGGAATTACAACTCAAAATGAATGAAAAGCGGCAGCAATTTTCAGCAAGCATGCAGGAAATCGGCTTTGACAGCTATGAGGAATACGCAGCTGCCAAACGGAGTGCGAGCCAATTGGAGGCGCTTCGCAAAGTATGCAGTGACTATGCTTTACAGGTACATACCCTGAAAATCCAAATAACTGAAGGGGCTATGTATCTTCAAGGGAAAGAGAAGCAAGATTTAGTGGTGATGGAAGCAAAAGTAGAACAACTTCGTACAGCGTATGAGGAAGCATTTAAACGTTTGCAACAGATGAATGGTTTTGCACAAGCATGCCAGGGCTTTATAAAAAAAGTGGAAGAAACAGCGAGAGAGCTTCAGTTACTTGAACAAGAAGCTGGTCGAGTAAAGGAACTCTATGGATTATTAAACGGACAAAATTCGAAAAAGCTGTCCTTTGAGCGATACATTCAAATTAATTACTTAGACCAAATTACCGATGCCGCTAATATTCGTCTTTATCACTTATCAAATGGTCAATTTGAGCTTAGACGTTCTGATAGACTAGAAAAGCATGCGAAGCAAAGTGGGCTTGGGCTTGATGTATATGATGCCTATACGGATCAATTACGTGATGTGAAAACATTATCCGGTGGCGAAAAATTTAATGCTTCCTTAAGTCTTGCTTTAGGAATGGCAGATGTCATTCAAAGCTTCCAAGGGAATATTCATATTGAAACCATGTTTATTGATGAGGGCTTTGGCTCGCTTGATGAGGAATCTTTGAATAAAGCAATTGATACATTAATTGCTTTACAGGATTCTGGTCGTATGATTGGCGTGATTTCTCATGTGCCTGAATTAAAATCGGCGATGCCAGCGGTCTTACATGTAGAAAAAACATTGAATGGACATAGTCAAACCCACTTTGAAGTGAAATAAATAAAAGGCGTATTTCCAAAACAAGGGAATACGCCTGCTGTTTATTTTTTTCGAGGGGTGGCTGTAGGTGTTGTCCCTTTTTTTGCAGCCATTACTTTTTTCACGATAGGAATAACAATAGGTGCTAATTTTACGGCGGTTTTCACAACATTTGATACTTTCATTCAAAAACAGCTCCTTTTACAATTACTACTACCTGTTTCGCTTAAAAATGAAACATTAACGAATAACACGAACAGCTTGAATAATATTCCATATTACAATTCCTAGTGAGACGATGGCATAAATGGCAAACGAAACGAACCAAATAATCAACATCTTATTATTGCCGGACGTTGGATCCAAATTAAATGTAGAAAAAACAAAGACAATAAAGAACAGAATGCCGAAAACAAAAGGAATTAAATGAGAGATAAGTGCACGAATTGAATGTCTTTTTACGTCACTATCTTTCGTAATAATGTACACAATTAATGGGACGATAAAAGGGGCGAAGAAAATACTTAAATAACTAAAGGCAGATAAAATTTTTTGGTTCTCCATAGTTGTACCTCCTTTTTTAATATTTACGCATGAAAAACAGCAAAGTTTCAAAAAAATAATATATGGAAGAGGTTGTAATCCTTCTATCCTTTGCGTACAATGAGAATGTTCAAATAAATTCAGATGTAACGACCACAAGGGGAGCTGATGATGTCAGCTGAGACTGGGCACGTAATGCCTTGACTCTTTGAACCTGTAAGTTAACGCTTGCGTAGGGATGTGGATAGAAACCGACACTAGTACGATGTGAGGCTCTGTCCTGGCATCGTTTTTTCATTCTTGAGGGAATAAAAAGGTGTCAGAAAGAGACATATCAGCGCATTTCTATTCCTGCTCTTGTATCCTACATCGGAACAAAGGAGAGAATATATATGGACAAAAAAAGACTATTAATGCTTGTGGAGATTGCGATATTTGCAGCAATCGCTCTTGTGCTTGATCAGGTTTCCTTTAAAGTATGGGCACAAGGTGGTTCTGTTAGTCTAGTCATGGTACCTATTATGTTAATAGCATTTCGCTGGGGCTTAGTAGCTGGGCTAACAACTGGATTACTCGTAGGTGTAATGCAAACCATGTTTGGTGCTACGATTGTGCACTGGCTACAAGGATTCCTTGATTATGGTGTTGCTTTCACAGTTGTAGGATTAGCGGCGGTTGTGCGTGGACCCGTGTTGGCGGCTGCCAAAAATGCCAACAAAACAAAAATGGCACTTTACATTATATTAGGTACGGTGCTTGCGGGCTTTTTACGATATGCAGCCCACACGATGGCTGGCGCTGTATTTTTTGCAGAATATGCTGGCGATCAAAATGCATGGATCTATTCCATCATCTATAATGGTACATATATGCTACCAGCAACTATTTTAACGGCAATTGTAGGCGTTCTTTTATTCACAGCTGCTCCACAATTAATGCAAAGAAAAGCATAAAACATGCCCCTCACATTTGTGAAGGGGCTTTTTTGTCGCAAATAACTCTTTGCGCACTTCGCAAAGTAAGGAAGCATACAATATTTAAAGCGTTTATCGTTATACGCATAACAAGTTATGTTATATTAAAGTATAGATATTAGATGAAAGGGACGTTATACATGATTGTAAAAACGCAAGAAGAGATTGAAGCTTTTAAAAAAATAGGACGCATTTGTGCTGAAATTCGTGAAGCGATGAAAGCTGCCACAAAACCAGGTGTTACAACATTGGAGCTAGATGAAATTGCTGGCCGTATGTTTGCAGAGGCTGGCGCGATATCTGGTCCAAAGGGAGAATATGATTTCCCAGGGTATACATGTATTAGTGTCAATGAAGAAGTGGCGCATGGTATCCCCGGAAAACGTGTTATTCAAGAAGGGGATATTGTAAATATCGATGTTTCTGGTTCATTAAATGGCTACTTTGCTGACACTGGTATTTCATTTGTGGTTGGTGATGGCTATGAGGACAAAGAAAAGCTATGTCGCGTTGCCAAAAGCGCCTTTGATCGAGCAATGACAAAGGTAAAGGCTGGGTCTAAATTAAATCAAATTGGTAAGGCAGTTGAACGTGAGGCGAATGCTAATGGCTTAACTGTTATTATGAATTTAACTGGTCATGGTTTAGGTCAATCTTTACATGATGAGCCGAATCACATTTTAAATTACTATGATGCATGGGATTCTACAATTATGAAAGAAGGTATGGTGCTTGCGGTTGAACCGTTTATCTCAGCGAAGGCAGAGCATATTGTAGAAGCTGGTGATGGTTGGACATTCATTACACCTGATAAATCACTTGTAGCTCAAATTGAACATTCAGTCATTGTAACAAAAGATAAACCGATTATCCTAACATCATTAGACGAAGAATAGAATGCAATGAAATGAAAAATCCTGCTTACCAATTTATTTTTGGTAGGCAGGATTTTTTTTAATAAATAAAATACCAACAAAGAGAACACCACATAAAAAGAAGGCGGCGGTAGTGACAAGTAGCTCATCAAAACCATTATGTAAGGCGATTCCTATATAAGCCCAAATAAAAACACTAGGAAACAAAATATCAAAGTGATGGAAACGGATATGTAGCGCAAGTGCTCCACCTAATGTCAGCAAAATTACTGCCCAAAGAGGCGTACTAAGACCAAAGCCGTTCCAACCATAAGCCGTTAACGTAAAACTGATATTCGTAATAAAAATAAATGTCATCCATGCAAAATAAATGGAGAAAGGAATACGACCCGACATTGCTTTGTCATGAAGAGGGTACGTATTATACAACATAAATAAATACAAGACTAAGAGTAATGTAATGCCAAGTGAAACAATAAATAACTCATGATGCCATACGTATATCATCAATGCTTGCAATATATTTATGCAGCTAAAAAGCGCAGACTGTTTCATAGTTGTCTTTTTGATATTCATAACTAACCAATAACCGAGTAAAAAATAAATAAGAATCCAAATTACATGACTTACACTAACTGGTGCAAATACTACAGAAAAGCGATTAGCGATTTCTAGCATAGATTGACCGTTGATATTCACGAAAAAGGATGAAAAGGTTAGGATGAGTGAGACAAGATAAGAAATTGTCATCAAGATAAACCGAGGCATGTTTTCCTCTCCCTTCGTGTTAGATTTTATAGGGAAAAGACAAATAAGTATAGTACTGTCACTATTTTTATTATAACGGAAACTTTCAACAATGTATCGTGTTGTTTTGCTCGTAATATCTACAATTTACCATCTCAATAGGCATCCATATATTTCTTTAGTACAATAAGAATATCCAACCAAAAGGAGTGAAGTTTCATGGCACAAAATTTGAAAAACCTAGACCTATCCATTGAACTAGATAAAAAGATGTATAAAAAGAAATTAAAAGTACTCCAATATGAAATGTTAAATGCACAGCAGTTTTTACTAAAAAACAAAATAGGTTTAATCTTAGTATTTGAAGGAATGGATGCTGCTGGTAAAGGTGGCGCGATCAAACGATTGATTGAACGTGTAGATCCGCGCGGTTATGTGGTACACCCTATCTCAGCTCCACAGCCACATGAATTACGCTATAACTATTTACAAAGATTCTGGAGAAAACTACCGCAGCATGGACAAATCGCTATTTTCGACCGCTCATGGTATGGACGTGTACTAGTAGAGCGTATCGAAGGCTTTGCAACAAAGGATGAATGGTCTCGTGCGTATGAAGAAATTAATAATTTCGAGAAAATTTTAACTGCGGGAGATTACATAATTATTAAGTTCTGGCTACATGTTTCAGATGAAGAGCAATTAAAACGCTTTAAAGAACGTGAAGAAAACCCTTATAAATCTTGGAAGCTAACAGACGAGGATTGGCGGAATCGAGAAAAATCACCACAATATATTGAAGCGGCGAATGCAATGTTTGACAAGACAGATAAAAAGGATGCTCCATGGATTTTAGTTGCTGGAGACGATAAAAAACATGCGCGTGTTCAGGTGCTTCAAGAAACAATTGCACATATTGAACGTGAGGCTCAAAAACGTGGTCTTCATCTAACAAATGTATTAGCTAATGGACAGCTAGAGGATGCTGATTCATCCAGTTTAGAAATAATAAATGAGAAAAAGCAAGAACAAAAAACAAAATAATAAAATGGTGCTGCTGTAACAATAAGACATGAGCTGTTTTAGTTGTAGCAGCATCTTTTTTTACATACAATGAAATAAAACTAGGGTTTACAATCATTAGATTGTAGCCAATGTGAACAGAGAATGAGAAATGTACTGATATTTATTGGAAGGCTAGTGTGGAGAAATGGTGCTTAAAATTTGGAATTTATTAAGAAAAAAGGGTGGGAATGTGGTAACGATAAAGGGGGAAAAATGCTACATCCGCACATTCCAAGAAAAAGATGCACGAAGTTTATCGGGTCTCGTAAGCCGCAATAAATACTTTTGGTCTGTATACGAGCCACTACAAAAACCAGAATATTATACAGTTGATGCTCAATATAAAAAAATTCAAGAGAGTCTCTATTTAATGGAGTCAAAACGAGAATTTACTTTTGGTATTTTTGAGCATGGAACAAATAATCTAATAGGGCATATTGCACTTTATGCTGTAAAACGCTTACCGTACTCAAGTGCATTTGTTGGCTATGCGATGGATGAAATCTATGTAGGCAAGGGAATCGTCACAGAGGCTGTAAATATGGTGGTGAGATTCGCATTCGATCAAATTGGTTTACACCGTGTAGAGGCATATGTCTCTACACAAAATAACCCCTCTATGCGCGTATTAGAGAAGGCTGGATTTCAACAAGAGGGTCTGCTAAGGAGGCTACTGTATATTAATGGCCGATGGGTAGATCACTATATGTATGCGCGTTTAGAGGATGAATAGAAAAACAAGTGCCTATCCTTCACGAGAGATGGGCACTTGTTTTTTATTAGCTATTATTTGCTACCGTCTTCAATTAAATCAAGATGACCTGTATTCGGATCAATGATTAAACCATGAACAGGAACGTCTTTCACCATTAATGGGTGATTACGAATCGTATCGACACTTTTCTTAACACTTGTTGCTACGTCACCGAAACCACGTAAAAATTCTTTTAAATCAAAACCAGAATATTCCAACATTTTGATTGTTTCTGGATCAATACCCCTTGTCACCATTTCACTAAGCATAGCATCAGGGTCAACTGCACTCATTCCGCAGTCATAATGTCCAACGACATACACTTCATCAGCTTGTAGGCCATAGACAGCCACTAATAAACTACGCATAACTGCACCGAAAGGATGGCTCACTAATGCGCCAGCACTTTTCACTATTTTTACATCGCCATTCCGCAAATTCATAGCTTTTGGTAAAAGCTCTACAAGACGAGTATCCATACAAGATAAAACAACAATACGTTTATCAGGATATTTTGTAGTGATGAATGGTTCATATTTCTTTTCTTGTACAAACTCTTTATTAAACTCTAAAATATCTTGTAACATTGTCATGAATATTGCTCCCTTCCTTACAAAAAATATTTTAGAGCAAAACGTTCAATATGCAAACAATAAAGACTTTTTTCAGATAATTTTTACAATAAAGAAGCAGTTTCCTACGCTTTAATAGATGAAAATAACTTGTAAGTGATAAAAAAACAGCTACCATTGCAGTAGCTGTTTTTTTATACATTAATATTCTTCGTTTGGCTTTGGATCTACAGTTACTGAAGACTTGCTATCTAAACCAACTTGTAGGTAGTGGATGAAGAATCCCGTTGAAATTAATAAAACTGCTGAAAAGCCAAGAACAGTTGTAATGAACATTATTAGAGCTCCTCTCTACTTAAATGATCTACTAAACTTCCCTAAAACAATTATACAATAGGTTACTAGGAAAATCTAAGGATAATTTATGACAACCTTAACATACTTAGCCTAGAATACTATTAGTAGGAATGGATTATTTAGATTGCCCAATTTCCATCGCGGAATATTGGGTCTATTTGATCATCATGAGTAATTCCATCTATATTCATCTTATCCGATCCAATCATAAAGTCTACATGTGTCAAGCTTTGGTTAAGACCATGTGCACTTAATTCCTCAGAAGTCATTTCTTTACCACCCTCAATGCAAAATGCGTAGGCACTGCCAATGGCTAAATGATTCGAGGCATTTTCATCGAATAATGTATTGTAAAATAATAAATTAGATTGTGAAATAGGTGATTGATGTGGAACTAATGCTATTTCACCAAGATAATGAGCACCCTCATCTGTTTCAATAAGGGAAGCTAAAATTTCTTGTCCTTGCTCTGCCTTCACGTCAATGATACGACCATCCTTAAATGTTAAAGTGAAATGATCGATAATATTGCCTCCGTAGCTTAATGGCTTAGTACTGGAAACATACCCATTAACACCTGTTTTTAAAGGGGCTGTAAAAATTTCTTCTGTAGGCATATTGGCCATAAATGCTTGGCCCTGTGTATTAATACTACTGCCACCTGTCCACACATGATGTGTAGGTAACTCAATAGTTAGGTCAGTGCCTGGAGCAGTATAGTGGAGCGACTTATATTGCTTCCCATTTAAATAATCAGCTTTGCTATGTAATTCCTGATCGTGAGCATGCCAAGCTTCTATAGAATGTTCAACGTCAATACGTGTCGCTGCAAAGATGGCTTCCCATAATGCATCCATTTGTTGTTCCTCTTGTAAGTGAGGGAATACTTTTGCTGCCCAGGCTTTAGATGGAGCAGCGATAACCGACCAACTAAATTTATCAGACTGTAGCGATTGATAATAGTTTGCTAATGCTTTACCAGATGCTTTTTGGAAGGCCATGATTCTGTCACGCTCTATACCTTTTAGTAAATCTGGATTTTGTGAGCTAATGCTTAAGAAAGCGGCTCCGTGTTCAACCAACCATTCACGCTCTTGCACTTTCCATGGCGGGAAGAAATCAAATGAGTCTTTTGGTGCTCCCTCATAACGAGCACGTACAAGCTCGTCATCCGATAAATCGACAAATACCTGTTTTGCACCATTTTTATAAGCTATTTTGGTAATTATTTGCGCCAATTTTAGGTTATCAGTCGAACAGCTTATATAAAGATACTGACCTTTTTGGATATTTACTCCTACTTTCACAGCTAATTCGGCATATTTTAGTAATTTTGTGTTAAATGATAATAACAAATTCATATCCCCTTTCGATATAAGACAGTTTAGTGTAATATTCTTAATTCAATATAATCAAAAATGGTCGAAATGTGAATAAAAAGCATTAATTACATCGAAAAATAAGTGAAATACATTTATACTAGGAATATATATATTTAAAATATGGAAAAACAGACGAAAATAACAGTAATAGTAGATTTGGAGGTTCTAGGATGGATAAATCGTCGATTATAGGGTTAATACTTGCCTTAGTAGCACTATTAACGGGGATGGTGATGAAGGGTGTAAGCTTAAGTGCATTTTATAACCCTGCAGCCATTCTAATTATCATTTTTGGTACTATTTCAGCAGTAACAATTGCCTTTCCAATGCAAGAGTTAAAGCGCGTACCGAAGCTATTTAAAATTCTTTTTAAAGAAACGAAATTAGCGAATGATATAGAAATTATTAAAATGTTTTCACAATGGGCTGACTTAGCTCGTCGTGAAGGACTATTAGCACTTGAAAGCAAGGCTTCTGAAATTGAAGATCCATTTTTAAAAAATGGTCTTACATTAGCAATTGATGGTCAAAATGCTGACTACATCCGTGATGTACTAACGGAAGAAGTGGAAGCAATGGAAGAGCGTCATGCTAGTGGGTCTGCTATTTTTACGCAAGCAGGTACATATGCACCAACTTTAGGGGTTCTTGGTGCAGTAGTAGGGTTAATCGCCGCATTGGCTGATATGAACGATATCGAAAAGCTTGGACATGCTATTTCGGCTGCTTTCATGGCTACATTACTCGGTATCTTTACAGGTTATGTTTTATGGCACCCATTTGCGAACAAGTTAAAGCGTAAGTCTGCTTTAGAAGTAAAACAAAAGAGAATGATGATTGAGGGTATCCTTTCAGTATTAGAAGGGGAGGCTCCACGTGTAATTGAACAGAAACTATCATCATACTTAACGATGGAAGAACGTCGTCAAATTTCTGGTGAAAGCGGGGCGGGTGGCCTTGGCAAAGAAAGCTAAGAAAAAAAAGCATGATGAACATATTGATGAATCTTGGTTAGTTCCATACGCAGATATTTTAACTTTGCTCTTAGCTGTGTTTATTATTTTATTTGCCTCAAGTTCAGTTGATCAAGAAAAGTTAGAGAGAATGTCGGCGGTATTTAGTCAAGTATTTGACGGTGGAACAAGCTTTCTAGAGCAGCCTGCACCAGTACCAAGCCCGAATGCAGATAGCGACCAAACGCCACAGCAAAATTCGGCCTATTTAAAGGATCAACAAGAGCTAGCAGCTATTAAAGATAGTGTGGACAACTTTATTGCAGTTAATGAGATGGAAGGTCAATTTGCAACTGAAATGACAGATGAGGGATTGCTTGTAACTATCCGTGATAGTATTTTATTTGATCCTGGTAAAGCAACGATTAAACCAGAATATATTCCAATTGCAAAAGAGCTTGCGGATGTATTAGTGTCTAATCCACCTCGTAATATTGTTATTACAGGTCATACAGATAATGTGCCAGCTGGCCCTAACTTCTCATCAAACTTGGAGTTATCATTAATGCGTGCGTCTAATTTTTACATGGTATTATTAGATAGTAATTCACAATTAAAGTCTGAGAACTTTAGTGCGAAAGGCTATGGTGAAAACCGAGCGATTGCTCCAAACGATACAGCAGAAGGTCGTGCACAGAACCGACGTGTAGAAGTGCTTATTCAGCCATTGGTTACCGAAGATGGTTCAGAAGCAAAAAATACACAATAATAAAAAGCTATTAGCGGCTGACCAATCGTCACATGCTAATAGCTTTTATTTACTTTACTTACGTAAAGACCCCAATTCAGCAACAATCGCTTGCATTTCACTTGGGCTAAATGTTTCTCTTTTCATCACCATCTCATATAAATACACTAAATCTTCATAATTAGCTTCATCGAAATGTTCTGATTTCATTGCATCAACATTCACCATGCGTAGCTTGTCCTTCATTTGATCCACCATATACACTACGTTTTCCTTAGACGGAACTGATAAATCCATTTTTTACCCTACCTTTCATAATCCTCGCACATATCATTTCATTGAATAAAAAAAATGTCAACTCCGTATTTGAGCATTGCTTTAAAAATAGACTGTTATTGGGTAGAATAAGTGCAGGAAGCTGTTTATTTATGAAATAATAGGGAATATGCAAATACACAAGCAGGGGGTTATAAATATGGGTCAGAGTAAATTATTAGCTTCAATCGTAGCAGGAGCAGCAGTTGGTGCTGCATTAAGTATGCTCGATCGTACAACGCGTGAAACAACAATTGCTACAACTAAAAAAATGAAGGAAGCCATCACATATTATGCATCAAATCGTGAAGAACTACAGGTGCTAGTGGAGGAAAAAGTGCTGGCAGCAAAAGTGCTTTGTGAAAGCGTGTCTGATAATGTTAACACGATTGCTGAGAAGGTTGATGAATTTAAAGAATTACCTTCCACAATACAAGGGATGATTGAGGACACGAAATCAGCCTTTACTTTACCTGAAAAAGAGTAAAGGAAGCTTTAGGAGGAATTATATGGAAGGAAAAAAAGCAACAATGCAAAATGCTTTTGGGTTCGTAAAGTCGTTTGTCTCTCCTGAGGAGGAATCGATTGACGTGATGACATCCAAAGGCTTTGTTCAAGATTTAATAAGTCGGCTAAAGCGAGTTGAAATATCTGCGCTTGCTGCACAATTGGCTTATTTCTTTTTACTATCGTTCTTCCCCTTACTTATTTTCTTAGTGACGCTATTACCGTATCTAAATTTAGAAACGACACAGGTCTATTCATTTTTAGTGAATATCTTACCAGATGAAGTGTATAAGCTGATTGAAAATACGCTGAATGAGATTTTAACAAATCGAAATAGTAGTTTATTGTCCATCGGGGTTCTCGGTACAATTTGGTCTGCATCGAAAGGTATTAATGCGCTTATTCGAGCTTTAAATAAAGCCTATGATACAGAGGGGAGAGCTGGCATATTGGATAGAGGGTTGTCACTGGTTTTTACAATCGCTCTTGTAATTGTGATGGCTGTCGCTCTCTTACTACCAGTTTTTGGTCAGCAAATAGGGCATTTCCTATTTTCAATCGTTGGAATTGAGGAGCAATTTGAATCTATTTGGCACAAATTAAGATGGTCAATACCACCTTTACTTATTTTTATCGTTTTAATGGGAATCTACTGGGTCGTTCCAAATACAAGCCCGCGTTTAAAAATAATGGGTGTATGGCCAGGGGCGATGTTTGCGACACTTGCCTGGTTAGCAGTCACATATGGTTTCTCTTTCTATATTAATAATTTTGCAAATTATTCTGCTACATATGGTAGTATCGGTGGTGTCATTATTTTAATGCTCTGGTTATACTTTACGGGGATTATTATCATCTTTGGTGGGGTATTAAATGCTACCATGCAAAAAAGGGCACTACAAAAAGAACTTCATGAGTAAGGAAATAACAATAAAACAAAATGAGCCTCGCTTTTCTTTATGAGAAAGGCGAGGCTTTGTCATTAGATATTTTTATTGAGCATGCGTAAACCGTTTAAAATAACTAGAATTGTACTACCTTCATGTCCGATTACACCTAAAGGTAGGTCGACTACTTGTAAAAAGTTAGAGGCGATTAATAAAACAATAACACCGATAGAGAAGAAGATATTTTGTTTTACAATACGCTGCATTTTACGAGATAAGCGCACAGCATAAGCAATTTTGGATAAATCATTTTTCATTAACACAACATCCGCTGTTTCTAATGCAACGTCTGTTCCTTCACCCATCGCAATGCCAGTAGTTGCCGTAGCTAATGCAGGGGCATCGTTAATACCGTCGCCGACCATTCCAACAAATTGATGTTGTGTAAGTAGGCGTTTCATTTCAGTAACTTTTGTTTCAGGTAGACATTCTGCTACATATTCGGTAACGCCAGCTTCCTTTGCAATGACTTTGGCTGTTTTTTCATTGTCACCTGTGAGCATTACTACTTGAATACCGAGATCTTTTAATAGAGCTACAGCCTTTTTAGCTTCGCTGCGTACAGTATCTTTTAGAGCTGTTAAGGCAACAATACCATGCTGATCCCGAATAAAAATAACTGTTTTCCCTTCTGCGGCAAGTTTTGTAGCTGCACTATTTGCAAAGTCATTGGCAAGCTGAGTACCAACAAACTCAGGTTTCCCTACTTGATACTCCTCATTGTGGATCGTCCCTTTTATACCCCAACCAGGAATATCCTCGATTGTTGCCTGTGGTAATGTGTTAATTCCTTCTGCTTTAGCGTATGTGGTAATGGCTTGAGCTAGTGGGTGATTGGATTGCGATTCAATCCCTGCAAGCTTTGCTAAAGCTATATTACGATCTACGCCTTCTCGGACAATAAAATCTGTAACAACTGGTTTCCCCTGTGTTAAAGTACCTGTTTTATCGACAGCTAAAGCACGTAAAACACTGAGATGCTCTAAATGTAAGCCGCCTTTAAAAAGCACACCATTTTTTGCACCATTTGAGATGGCTGCTAGTGTTGCAGGCATAATTGATGCTACGAGTGCACAAGGGGATGCAACCACCAATAACACCATTGCTCGGTAAAATGTCGTTGTCCAATCCCAGCCGAGTAAAAAGTGGGGAAGGAACATCATTAAGGCAACACCTAATAACACAAATTTTACATAAGACCCCTCAAATTTTTCGATGAATTGTTGTGAGGGAGATTTTTCACTTTGCGCACTTTGGACAAGTTGTATAATTTTTTGGAAAAGTGTTTCTGAATTTGCTTTGGTCATTTCCATCGTAATAGCACCATTTAAATTTACTGTGCCTGCAAATACTTCGTCACCTTCGATTTTTGAGACAGGCAGCGGCTCTCCACTAATAGCCGATTCATCAATAGAAGACTGTCCTTTGAAAATAATACCATCTGCTGGAATGCGTTCACCTGGTTTAATTAATAAATGATCGCCGATATTTAACGTGGACACGGACACTTTCATAGGTTCAAATCCGCCACGCACTAACCAAGCTTCTTCTGGCTGTAAATTCATAAGTGCTGATATTTCACGATGACTTTTATTCATTGCATATGTTTCAAGTGCACCACTTACTGCGAAAATGAAAATAAGAATAGCTCCCTCTGTCCAATAGCCGATTGCTGCAGAACCAATGGCGGCTAATACCATCAATAGCTCTACATTTAATTTTCGATCTTCAATCGTTTCTTCAATGCCCTCTTTTGCTTTTGCGAATCCACCTACAAAAAATGCAATTAAATATAGTAGAACTGAAGCAGTTGTTTGTCCGCTCGTATCTAAACGCCATGCAAGTAAGATGAAAATGCCCGCCATCAATGCAGCGATCAATTCAGCATGTTCTTTTGTTTTCTCAATTAAATTTATATTTTCTCGATTATAGTATTCCATCTATATCCCTCCTGATAATGAAAATCAATATCAAAACCTTTATAAATTAATATTTATTAAAGTTTTTAATTGAAAATGGATTTCAATTACCATCTCTTTTATTTAGAATTATTATAACAAAGGAATTTATAAAAATAAAGTAGGAAGTTTGAAGGATATTTACTTTGACCATAGGGTGATGATGATAGGGGATTTTAAATAAAAAAAGCACAGTCTATTCACTAGGAATATTCTGTGCCTTACAAAATGGTGCAATCAAATGGATGACTACTACCGTTTATTTAATTAGAAAACTCTTTCTGCATGCAAAGCAAGTTTATCTAATGATGATTTATCGACATCTGCATGTAGAGAGTTACCATGTGAGTCCATTGTTACAACTGCTGTAAAGTTTTCTACATTTAAGTGCCACATAGCTTCTGGAATACCAAATTCCATTAAATCAACGCCGTCAACACCTTTAATGCAGTCTGCATAGTATTGGGCTGCTCCACCGATTGCATTTAAGTAAACGCCACCATGTTCATTTAGAGCTTTTAATGTTTTTGGTCCCATTCCACCTTTACCAATCACAGCACGGATACCGAATTTTTTCATGATATCACCTTGGTAAGGCTCCTCACGAATAGAAGTAGTTGGTCCAGCTGCTTTTACTGTCCAGTGGCCTTCCTCATCTTTTGCCATTACAGGTCCGCAGTGATAAATAACTTGTCCATTTAAGTCCACTGGTGCATCGTGGCTCATTAAATGGTGGTGGATAGCGTCACGGCCAGTATACATACGACCAGTAATAGAAACGACATCTCCCACTTTTAGTGAGCGAATTTGTTCTTCCGTAATTGGTGCAGTAAGCTCTACTAGATTTGTAGTTGTATCTTCTGTTGTAGCAGCTACTTCATCTTCTTTGAACGTGATTTTTTCACCTTCTTGGTAGTGCCAATTCATAATTTCGCCTGTTTGTGGATCGATGTCCACAGCCATACGACGGTAAGCCCAGCAGTTATAAGCTACTGATACATAGAAGGAAGCAGGGATACGGTGCATCACCCCAATTTTACAGCCTAGTAATGTTGCTTCACCACCGAAGCCCATTGTACCAATACCGAATGTATTAGCTGTTTTGACAACATACTCTTCTAATTTTGCAAGATCTGAATTTGGGTTTGTATCTTCAACATGGCGGAATAATTGTTCTTTTGCTAAATCGTAGCCAGAAGAACGATCTCCACCAATGCCTACACCGATGAAACCAGCTGAACAGCCCTGACCTTGTGCTTGGTACACAGAGTGTAAAATACATTTACGAATACCGTCTAAGTCACGACCTGCACGACCAAGACCTTCTAATTCGCATGGTAAGCTGTACTGAATGTTTTTATTTTCACAGCCGCCGCCTTTTAGAATTAATTTAATTGTAATGTAATCTTTTTCCCATTGTTCGAATTTCATAACTGGTAAACCATCACCAAGGTTATTCCCACTGTTTGCACCAGTTAAAGAATCTACCGCGTTTGGACGTAATTTAGCATCTGCTGTTGTATCATTGATTGCTTTTTTGATTGCAGCTTTAATTTCTAATTGGTTTACGCCAACAGGTGTATAGATTTTGAAAGTTGGTAGCCCTGTATCCTGACAAATTGGTGACACATTATCTTCTGCCATAATAATATTATTTGCAATTGTGTCTAAGCTCATTGCAGCACGTGTACCAGCATTCTCAGCTTCTTTTGCTTTTTTAATAGCACGACGTACATCCTTAGGTAAATTCGTAGATGTTTCAGTAATTAAATCATAAAGACTTTTCTCCAAAGTTTGTAGATTCATTGGTATTGCCCCCCATAGAAAAATTGATTATTTCCACGTTACATTATACTCTTTTCAACTAATGAAAAAAAGAGTCCTTATCTGAGAGCCCTAAATTAAAGCTTGTTTTCATAGTATTTGTGAGAAGGGGTTGATTTAATAGAACGTTTGTTCTAAAATAGAAGTGAATCCACATTTAGGAGGAATTTGAATGGCTGCTAAAAATTTACTTGAATTACCGGAAGAATTTGAAAAATATAGACCATTAATAGAAGAAACAATGAAGCCTGTTGTATTGGTTGATACGAAGGTAAGCAAAACATCTTTATTTCAAAGTAAGTTTGCAGGGGATCCCTATTTTCCACTGTCGATGGAATATCCAACAAATAACAATGGACAACCTTTGAAGCTATTAGCTCAAATTAATTTTACAGAAGTACCAAAGCATCTAGCGAATTTTCCAGAAGAGGGAATATTACAGTTTTATATTGATGGTTATGACGATGTGTTAGGAATGGATTTTGATAATGGACAAAATCAAGAAGGATTTCGTGTTATCTTCCATGAATCGATCGTGCATGATGAAACAAAGCTCGTTCAAGATTTTTCATTTGTCAAATTAGTGGATGAGGAGATGTATTTTCCTGTAGAGCGTGAAATGGCACTATCCTTTCAAGCAGGCTTTGAACCATTGTCCATTGATGATTTTAGAAGTAATGACATGTACGCCAGTATCTTAACATCAATAGAGGATGATGATACATTAGAAGATGCTTTCTATGATGCTTTGACTGGTGATGGACATAAAATAGGTGGGTATCCGTACTTTACACAGGAAGATCCACGAGCATACGGTGATTATACGGACTCTACAATCATGTTATTACAGATTGATAGTGTAGGTGATGATATCCTTTGGGGCGATTGTGGTGTCGGCAACTTCTTCATTACAGCAGAAGAGCTAAACAATAAAGATTTTAGCAAGGTACTTTATAATTGGGACTGCCACTAAAAAACAAGCGAGCATATAATATGCTCGCTTGTTTTGACTCATTATTGTTCACGAGCATTAAACTGCTCCATTTTATCTTCTAAATCATCCATCATTTGAATTAAGCGATCGATATCCTCTAATTCAGCAGTTTCGGGATCAAGGGCATCTAATACTTCTAAAAAAATTTCAAGACGCTCTTTTAAGTAGGTTACTTGCTGTTTTTTATCAGTGATTGGCTTTGACATTCGTACACCTCATTTCATCCCTTTTATCGTAGCTGATTTGGGCTTAAATTTCAATGTTTAGGTAAACACCTAGGACTAAGAGATTAATTTTAAAAATCAATAGGCAGAATATTTACAATATTGAGGTTGTATGTTAAAGTTGTTTTAAGATAAAGTAAAGGAGCTGATTGGAAAAAGTATCATTGCAAAGCTAACTCGAAAAGGAGGGAGTTTAAACAAGTATCCGGTAATAATCAAAAGCCGAATTTCGTGTTTATACAATTAAATGAATATAAGGATTAGTTAGGCCTTAGCGTAAAATCACATGTGGTGAGCGCTAAGGCTTTTTGATATGCTGTTCTTTGGAAGAATGACGATATTGGAGGATAAGATGACATACTTCTCAGATTACAGCAAAAAACGATTTACCATTTTAGTATTAATTGTATCCATATCAGGCTTTTCACAAGGGATGCTGTTACCGCTTATTTCGATCATATTTGAACGGGATGGCGTATCCTCGGCATTGAATGGCTTGAATGCAACAGGTTTATACATAGGAACACTATTAATCTCACCATTTATCGAGCAGCCTTTACGAAAATGGGGCTACAAACCAATTATTTTAGTTGGAGGAGCACTTGTTTTTGCATCTTTGCTAGCATTTCCCTTCTGGAAAAGTGTGACCTTCTGGTTTGTCCTTCGTTTGCTCATTGGAGTAGGGGACCATGCCTTGCATTATGCGACCCAAACATGGATTACAAGCACAGCAGATCATAAAAGTTTGGGAAAAGGAATGGCCATCTATGGCTTGTCATTTAGTATAGGCTTTGCCGTAGGGCCACTTATGGTGAAGCTGATTGAGATTGCTGAAGCGTTACCGTTTATCATATCATCCATCATGTGCTTGTTTGCATGGTCTTTTGTATTTTTCTTACAAAATGAAAAACCTGAGCGACTAACAGGCGACTTAAATGCAAGAGGATGGCAACGCTACAAAATGGCTATTTTATTTGGATGGATGGCGTTTTTAGGACCTTTCGTTTATGGATTCCTTGAGTCTTCATTAAATGCTTTATTCCCAGTTTATGCTTTACGCAAAGGCTACGAAGTAGGTATGATCCCTATTATTCTATCTGTCTTTACATTTGGTGGGATTTTAACACAAGTACCACTTGGTGCATTAGGGGATAAAGTAGGAAGACGGAATATCTTGATGGTAGGCTCGTTTGGAGGCGCTATGCTTTTTGCAATCGCCAGCTTTTTAGAGCACTCTCAATTAGCTGTGGCTATAGCATTTTTCTTAACAGGCACTTTAGTTGGCTCCATGTTTTCTTTAGGGATTACATACATGGCTGATCTAACACCAAAAGAGTTACTGCCTACAGGAAATTTACTTTGTGGAATTGCTTTAAGTATTGGTAGTTTAACAGGGCCTTTTTTAGGTGGCGTTTATATAGAATATGTAAAAAATTATAGCTTCCTTTTACTTGTAGCAATGTTGTTGCTAGCTGTTGCTATGGTGCTACTTGTATTTGGACGCCAAAAGCATAAACAAACATTAATGGCAAAATAAAAAGAGCGGGGCTCATCTCCCGCTCAAAAACAAAAAACGCCCAGCAAATCCGTGCTGTTATGGCGTTTTTTTGCGTAACAAGGATGTTCCGTCCAAGTTACATAGGTTTGGCACCTAGAAATGTATTATACAGGCATGTTCTTATGAAAGCAATAAAAAATAAAATGGGTAATTTTGGACTTTATACATCTTTCTCTTTATAATGAAAGAACACTTGCTTAAGAAGGAGGTTTTATCATGACTGAAATGAAAAAACTATCTATTCATCGTGCCTTAACAGAATTAAAGATGCTGAACCTACGAATTGAGACAGCGACGAATGAGGTTAGTGCAGTAGTAGCTAATCGAAAAAGTAATCGTAAAATGAATGGTGTAGACATTCAAGAATATGAAAAGCAAATGCAAGCGTCCTATGATAAGGTGGTAGGCTTGATTAGCTATCGAAATAAAATAAAAGCTCTAGTTGTACAGTCTAACGCTAGCACAAAGGTGATAGTTGGTAAGGAAGAAATGACTGTAGCAGAGGCAATCGAACGGAAACAATCTATTCAATATGAAAAGAATTTGCTAGAAATCATGCAGCATCAATATCGTTCAACCATTAATACCGTTGCCAAAGAAAATGATGCATTACCTGCAAAACTGGAAACCTATTTAATTAACATATTAGGTAATAAAGATAAACAGTCTCCAGATGAAGTCAAATTACATACTGAAACATTTATGAAGAGAAATGAGTATGAAATCATTGATCCTTTAAATGTCAAAAAACAAATTGAGTCATTGAGCACTCGTATTGAAGAATTTGAATCAGAGGTTGATGCTGTCCTATCGGAATCAAATGCTACGACATTTATTGAAGTGGAAGCTTAACGAAATAAATAGGCATGGTCTAGCGAAAATGGAAAACGAAAAGTCGCTCGCGCTTAAAGGCATGTGTGCGAGTTAAAACGTAAAACATGTCTTACTCAAAGGAAACTTTCAACTAAACTGATATGAAGGTTTAAAGGTTAAAGGTGAAAGATCAAAACTTACGTGTCAAAGTTCTTTTGATAAAAGCTAAAAGTTTAACATTTAAAAATCTATTAAATCCTGGGGTATTGGTTAAGGTATCGACTTTTCTGGACCGTCCATCATCCACCAGGCAGCCTGTGCTGTGCGTTACATAAAAAGGACATCTCAATTTATTTTGAGATGTCCTTTCAGACTGTAATTACAGTCTTTTTTATATTGTCTACTTAAAGGGGAATAAGCAATGTTTCTTTGAAAGGTATGCATTTTTATGAAAGATAATTTAGTGATTTATTATTCCTATAATTTGAATTGGAATTTGCCAGAGACAATTCAAAACGAAGCAAAAGCATTTCTTTGTCAAATTCCCAATGAACTATTGCCACTTATATTTCAAAAATATTCAAAAGAATGTTGGGAGAACGCAGTCGATGTCGTCATATCTATCGGCTATCCAAATAACAAAGTGGCTTTGCCTAAGTTATATGAATTATTTAAGGATTTGAATTGGCCAGGAGCATCAAAAGCCTTAGATTATATAAAGAGTCTAGAACGTCATGTGAATAGTATATATATAGAAAATGCTTGTGCTAAAGCTGTTGAGGAAAATGATACGGAATGGCTTTATTTTTTGTATGAGGTAAGTGTACAACTACATATTAATAAAGACGATTTTAAAGATATTAATTTATATCACGGAATGAAAAATGCTTATGAAGAAGCTTGAATTGAATATTTTTATTGAGAAAGAGTAGCATGTGCTACTCTCAGACTGTAGGCAAACTTTCAAATTTTTTGAGTTTGTCTACAGTCTGACACATCAATTAATTTTGATGTGTTTTTTATTTATTCATTCATTCATATAAAAAGGAAACCAAGGTAAAAAAGATGCAGCCTGTAATATACAGACTGCATCTAAAAAGTCGCCAAACTATTTCTGATACTCAGGTTTCAAAACCATGCTGCAAACGCATTCCACCTGTGCCGTCTGTGCGAACATATCGACAGGCTGGATATACTCAACATGATAAAGCTTTGATAATTGTTGTAAATCCTTCGCCAAAGTGGATGGATTACAGGACGTATAAACAAAACGCTTAGGTTTTAGCTTAAGCACTGTTCGAATAAATTCTGGTGCTAGTCCAGTTCGTGGTGGGTCTACTGTAATGACATCTGGAGTAAAACCTTCCTTGCGCCATTTGGCAAGGACACTTTCGGCTGTGCCGACTGCATATTTTGTATGCTTGAAGCCATGGTTGCGCGCATTTTTACGCGCATCTTGAATACTTTCTGGAATGACATCCATCCCACGTACTTCTTTCGCCTGATCTGCTAGCCATAGCCCAATTGTTCCAACACCACAATAGGCGTCAACAACTGTTTCTTTCCCCGTTAATGCAGCGGCCTTTTTTATTTCATCATAAAGATGAACAGTTTGTGTTGGATTTAGCTGGAAGAAGGCACGAGCTGATAAATCAAAGGCTAGTTCACCAAGCTCTTCATGAATCGTTTCCTTGCCATCCAGTACAATGGTTTCATCACCAAATATTAATGATGTTTTTTCACGATTAATATTTTGTGCTATCGATACGATACTCGGATCGATTTTTTTTATACGTGTGATAAGTTCAGTTAAATGAGGGATTTCTTTTCGTGTTGTGACAAGAACTACTTGTGTCTCACCAGTACGAATCCCTGTACGTACAACAATCGTACGCACTAAACCATCTAGCGTACGACCGTCGTATATAGTGATATTTAGTTTTTGCAAAATCTTTCTTGTGGCTACGGTAATTTTAGAAGTGACTGGGTGCTGTACGAGACAATCATTAATATTCAAGAGCTTATTGCTTCCTTCAGCAAATAAACCTGCGTATACACGCTTACCCTCTTTACGTACTTGGAATTGGCTTTTATTACGATAGTGCCAAGGATTATCCATACCAAGTGTTTTACGTACTTCGATCGTTTCAGTTAAAGGTTTGGCATAACGTTCTAATGCTTGAATGACAATGTCTCGCTTTTCAAGTAGCTGTTTATTGTATGTCATATGTTGAAGTTGACAGCCACCACATTCGTTATAAACTGGGCAAGGTGCCTCCTGACGATGCTTCGAAGCTTTACGAATGTCTAAAACTTCTGCTTCAGCAAAATTACGCTGTGTTTTCGTCACCTGAGCTGTAATTTCTTCTCCGGGAATAGCTCCTTTTACAAAAACTACATTACGTTTATAAAACCCTACACCCTCACCATTAATACCAAGCCTTTTTATTGTTAGTGGGAATTTTTGTCCCACGGTCATTGTTGTTTGCTGCGTCAAACATTCCACGTCCCTGCTCTATAATGTCATCTCCCCATTATAACGAAGGAGCAGGCGATTGCAAAGCGACAGGAAAATCTTCATATTCCAATACTAAATCGTCAAGCGATAAGAAGGTATAGCCCTGCTTTTTAGCTTCCGCAATAAACATTGGTAAAGCTTCGGCATTATCCTGTGCTACAGTATGCATTAAAATAACAGCACCAGGATGTAATTGTTCCATAAGTGCGTTATAGGCATAATCCGCACCACGACGTTCATCCTTCATCCAATCCTTGAAAGCCACAGACCAGAAAATATGGCGATAGCCTTCAGCATTTCCGACTTCTAAAAGTTTTGCATTGAAAGAACCTTCAGGTGGCCGAGCATATGTTGTACGATCAATTCCAGTTAATTCACGTAACTTCCCATCAAATTTCCGCCATTCCGCACGCATTCCATCTGGAGAAAGTCGCGCCATATTGGGATGACCGTATGAATGATTCCCAATAATATGACCGTCTTCCACCATGCGTTTCACTAAATCGCTGGCACTGTCTAAATAATGCCCTGTTAAAAAGAAAGTTGCTGGTACATTTTCTTTTTTCAATGTATCCAAAATACTTTCAGTAAAGCCGTTTTCATAGCCATTATCAAATGTTAAATAGGCAATTTTTTTATCTGGCTTTCCTTTGTAAATCGCACCATATTGGTCAAGTAGCTGATCAAGCTGCGCTCCTGCTTCCGCCTGCTCACCATTTTTAGCACGCTTAAAGCCCCAATGGTGCTCATCAGAACCAGCAGCGAAATAAGGATTAATACTAATTCCTGCGGCAATAATAAAAGTAGCAATTACCGCACCTACAATATGTTGTTTCCACATAAAAAACGCATCCTTTCTTTTTCATTAGAATGCGTAGTTTATAAAAAAATTATCCAACTTAATTTTTTCTAATTCTGAGCTTTTAGCAAATCTTCAAGTGCTTGCTTTAAAACAGGATATTTAAATGTAAAATGATGTTGTTGTAAAATAGTGGGCAGCACATGTTGTCCTTCTAAAACAAGCGAACTTTGTTCACCAAGAGCTAAACGCATCGCAAAACTTGGGACAGGCATCCAATGGCGTCTGCCCATGACTTCTGCGATTGTTTGTCCGAACTCTTTCATTCGCATAGCATTTGGAGCTGTTACATTAAATGGACCACGAATATTTTCATTTATAATCGCAAAATAAATTGCGCGTACTACATCATCAATATGTACCCAAGAGAGCCATTGTTCACCAGAACCAATTGTTCCACCTATATACATTTGATAGGGCAATAGCATAGGTGGTAGAGCACCGCTATTTCGGCCTAAGATGACACCAAAGCGTGCAAAAGCCACGCGAATCCCTAATGATTCTGCTCGTTTCGCATGTCGTTCCCAATCATGGACGGTTGTACCCAAAAAATCATGGGCATAGTCCATAAAATCCTCATGATAGACAGCTTCTGTAGAAGTAGGATAAATCCCCACGGCACTAGCATTGATAAGAACTTTAGGCTTTGACGTTAGCAAGTCCATTATCTTCACTAATTCAAGTGTTGCATTCATTCGGCTCCAATAAATAGCCTTCTTCTGTTTTTTCGTCCAGCGCCCATCATTTAATGAAACACCTGCTAAATTAACAAAGGCATCAGCACCCTCTAAAAAAGGCAAAGGCTGCTCGTGCTGCTGTAGCCATTGTACATAGTGAATACCATTTTCTAGTCTTGAGTGATGACGTGTTAAGACAAAAACATCATGTCCATTATCCTGTAATAGCTTTATGAGTGCACTCCCGACAAAGCCAGTGCCACCTGCAATAACGATTTTCATAACAAGCACCTCTTCTCTGATCGAATAAAAACACTTACTAGTAAGTTTAACACTTAACTCAAAAGCGAACATCTTCAGTGCATTCCAGAATAAGCGTAAATACTCGCGGAAGGAAGAGGAATACTTGCGGAGTGAAGAGAAATACTTGCGGAGTGAAGAGAAATACTCGCGGAGTGAAGAGGAATACTCGCGAATGAAAGCAAAACCCTCTTGTCAGATCACTGCTCCCTAAAAAAAGAAATGCTATAATATGCAATAGTGAGGTGTTTGCTATGCGTATAATTACGAAAATTGCACGTCAAAAAAACAATCCTGAACGATATAATATCTATATAAATGAGGAATATGCTTTTCCAGTTGATGAAGCCATACTTATTCAATTCGGTTTAACAAAGGGAAAGGTGCTTGATGAATTTGAAATCCAAGAGATTGCCTATGAGGATGAAATACGTAAGGCCTTTAATAAGGGGTTAAACTTTCTTTCTTATCAAATGCGAAGCGAGCATGAGGTGAAGAAAAAACTGCTCGCATTAGATTTTGGAGAAGCCGTAATATTGGAGGCAATTCAGAAGTTAAAGTCTTATGGCTTTATCAATGATGAAAACTATTCAAAGGCATTGCTTGATACCAAGAAGGCTACGATGAAAAAAGGGCCGAGAGCCATTAGACAAGATCTTATTAAAAAGGGCATTGAGAAAAATTTGCAGGATGAAGTGCTTGCTACATATAGTTTTGAGGAACAATTAAAACTGGCAATGCAGTTAGCGGAGAAAATTATTCGCTCACAGAATAAGAAAACGCCAACACAAATAAAGACCAAGATCCAGGACTTTCTTTTAAGAAAAGGTTATGCATTTCCGATCGTGGAAGAGGTGCTTAGCCAAGTTGAGATAGTGCAGGATGATGATAACTGGCAGCAGTTATTAAATACTCAAGGCGAAAAAGTTTGGAAAAAGTATGTATCGAAGTATACTGGTTATGAGCTAAAGATGAAAGTTAAACAGGCGCTCTATCAAAAGGGTTTTCCTATAGAAATAATAGATCGTTTTATAGAAGAGAAGGAGAATGAAGAATGAACGAAAAAAATTATGCTGCGATGACCGAGCACGAACTGCGAGAAGAAATTGCTTTTCTAAAAGAGAAAGCTCGAAAGGCAGAACAGCTAGGAATTCTCAATGAGTTTGCTGTTTATGAGCGCAAAGCTTTAATGGCAGCAGCGTATTTAGTAGATCTGGATACGATTGTTCCTGGAGAAATGTATCGTATTGATGGTTCAGATAATGAGTTTTTCCAAGTAGATTATTTAAAGGGTCGCTTTGCTTGGGGACATCGTTTAGGCGGGGACAAGTACCAAGAGGCATTACCTGTATCGATATTATCCCCTGTAAAGGCGGGTAAGTAAATGGAAGAAAAACTTGAAAAATTAACAGCAGAGTTACTAGCAAAAAATCCACAAATGTCTGTTGGACGGGCACGAGTTTGGGTGGAATTATTATGGAGTGATTTTGAATCAACAGCTGCGAAAGCAGGATATGCTTATCGTGGGGCAGAGTACACAGAAAATCTTGTGCGTCAATTAATTGCAAGCTATGGTGATAAATTACATGTTTTTGCAGGACGCAATCCGAAATATGCTCATTTCTTAGATGCCAGTGATGATATGTTACAATAATAAAACCCTGACCACTATTGGTCAGGGTTTACTGCTTAATTACTTGCGCCAATTTGTAGCTTTTTCTGTAGTTTATCTTCTGTAAAAATCCACCCTGTATAAGACGTAACAATTTCATAATCATCGTTTAAATGTGCAACAGCTACGAAAGGATAGCGATTATCACTACGATAACGTAAATCGATTAACCTTACTTCTGTTAAGCCATTTTCAAGTTCTGAAATTTCCCATCTGTACATTGGAGAGAAGGACACAAATGCAGCTAGATTAGAATCTTTCATTGCCGCATCTATAACTGGAGTTTTAGGTAAAGGCTTGATTTCGAATTTATCGTAAATATTAACAGTCCTTCCATAAGCACGCCCAACATAATAATGAGTCTTAGACTTGGCTGCGATTCGCCAGTGGAAGAAGCGCATTGTAGGTGCTACAATAACATATTCCTCGTCCTGAATGGTATGATGCACAGCTTTTTTTACAGCTCTTTGAACAGCAAATCGTAAAATATAATAAATCACAATTACGATATACATGATACTAAATGTCCAAACTGGATTTGTGCCAAATGCCCATAACACTATACCGAGGCAATGTAAGGAAAAGATAATTGGATCGAATGTATTGATGACACCTAATGCTACCCATTTTTTAGAGAATGGCCGAATTGCTTGCGTACCATAGGCGTTAAAAATATCAACAAAGACATGAAGGCCAACAGCTAAAAAGGTCCAAAGCCATAAATGAAACACATTTACGTCTTGCAAAATAAGCGATAAAACAACTGTAATTAAAATAGGCCAAATAGCCACAGCTGGTAGTGAATGTGTAATTCCTCGATGATGTCGAATATAGATAGCGTTATTACGTAGCTTTAACACAGTGTCGACATCTGGAGCTTGTGAGCCAATAATTGTCCCTGCCATTACTGCTGTAAAAGTCATTGAATGATTGGCTACTACAGGGTCGGCTAATGCAAGACCGCCAAGGGCAATACCCATAACGAAATGTGTACCTGAATCCAAAAATATCCACTCCTAGTATGCGGTAAAATCGAGTACAATGTGCATACATCTTTATTTCAATAATAATAAAAGATCTATTAAATTTTATGACATTCAAGCAAAGGAGACGATTTTTGTCGACTAAACCCGAATGTTCTTTTCTTAATTGTATACCCTTTTCATCATAAATTAAATCGTAAAAACAACGGAGGTCACTGTGAATTACCCATATGTAACAGAATTTCGACAATCTTTAGTCGACTGGTTTAACGCTGAGAAACGCGACTTACCGTGGAGACATACAACTGACCCTTATAAAATTTGGGTATCAGAAGTGATGCTACAGCAGACACGTGTCGACACAGTTATTCCTTATTACAATCGTTTTATGGAAAGTTTTCCAACATTAGATTTGCTCGCAGAAGCACCACAAGAATACTTACTGAAGCATTGGGAAGGTCTTGGGTATTATTCTCGAGCTCGCAACTTACAAGCAGGTGCTCGTGAGGTTTTAGAAAATTACGGAGGCGTAGTACCAGACAATCGCCACGAAATATCAAAATTAAAAGGTGTTGGTCCCTATACTGCAGGTGCTATTTTAAGTATTGCCTACAACAAGCCTGAACATGCAGTAGACGGTAATGTTATGCGAGTTTTAAGTAGGGTACTTGATATACATGATGACATCGCTATGCCAAAAACGAAGAAAGTTTTCGAAGTAGCGGTGGAGAAACTCATTGATCCTGAGCATGCTTCCTCTTTTAACCAAGGTTTAATGGAACTCGGCGCGCTTATTTGTACACCTACCTCGCCCAAATGTTTATTATGCCCAGTACGAGAATATTGTACGGCGTTTAATGAAGGGGAACCAGACAAATTACCTGTCAAATCAAAAAAAATAAAAATGAAGCACCTTACATATGATGTCCTTGTATGTGAAGATGAAAACGGACGATTTTTAATGCAGCAGCGTCCTGAGAAAGGTCTACTTGCTAATCTATGGCAATTTCCGATGATTGACACAAGCCAATCTACAGTAGAAAACTTTAAAAAAGAATTTACAGTAAATGTTCATGCCGAACATGAGTTGCTTACATTTAAACATGTTTTTTCACATTTAACTTGGCATATAAATAGCTATTATATGAAATGTGAGTCTTTTGCGCAGGGCGACTGGCTAAGCCGAGAGCAAATAGAACGTTTGCCGATGCCTGTCCCGATGCTAAAAATTTGGGAAGAAGTCAAAAAGTAAATCGCAGGAAATTAAATCCATCTTAAAATAATCAATTCATGAGCATAAAAGTCATCACCTCAGTACACAATAACTAGCGTGGAGGTGAATGAAGGATGAAAAAACAAAACAACCAAAATTTCCAACCGAATAAAAACATGCAACGTCAAAGTGAAGAGTTTGGTTATGAAACGGACGTAAATGAAGTGCAAAAGCAAAATGCAAAAGCAGAGCAAAAGAAAGCTCCAGCTTCAGGCCGTTTCTCTAAAACTAACCAAGATTTAGGTGAGTAACACTTTGTAACTGCATAACTGCATTTACCTCTAAGGGGCTGTCTAAAATCCGAAAAGATGAAAAAGACAGCCCCTTTCTAATTGCTAAGAAAATCCTCTAAAAGTGGTATAGCGTTGCAATTAATTAAATAATCCCACTGAGGCTGACAAGCTTATAAAAATCGCTTTAATTGACTAAATTTTATACTAATTCAAAATGGCGTAGTGAAATTTGTGGTTTTCTAACTACACCTTTCGCGTACACATTGCTATAATATACTAGAGACTGCTAGATTTAGGTAGCATAGACGAAAAGGTGGGCTTCAAAATGGCATTACCGGTAGAAGGAGAAACGATACAAATACATAGTTATAAGCACAATGGCCGTATCCACCGTGTTTGGCAAGAAACGATGGTTTTAAAAGGAACAAAGAATATCGTTATCGGTGCGAATGAACGGACCCTTGTGACAGAATCCGATGGTCGGACATGGCTAACGAGAGAGCCTTCTATTTGTTACTTTCATGCGGAACACTGGTTTAACATCATCTGTATGCTACGTGAAGACGGTGTGTATTATTATTGTAATCTAAGCTCACCATTTGTTTTCGATAATAATGCCATTAAATATATCGACTATGATTTAGACATTAAAGTTTATCCTGACATGTCTTATACCCTCTTAGATGAGGATGAATATGAGCTTCATCGTAAGGAAATGTCTTATCCTGAAGTCATTGATAAAATTTTAAAGCGCAATGTCGATAAATTAATAAGCTGGATTCAACAAAAAAGAGGACCATTTGCACCCGACTTCATCGATGTCTGGACAAATCGTTACAAGTTCCAGCTTGATATGCAGTCAGATGATTGTTAGTGACACCTATTAGTTTACCTAATAGGTGTTTTTTTGTTGGATACAGCCAACTGTAAAGAGAGAAGTAAAATAGTTCGCTGTAAAGTCAATATAACTGTATTTTAATCAAAATATTGCTATAATACGTAGGGCATTCATAATCGAATGTCTGTTTCTTTTTGTAAGGATGTGATGAAAAGTTGGGAAGCATAAAGCGGTATATGCGCTTTGTAAAACCATATACATGGGAAATTATTTTAACGATTATCATTGGTATAGTGAAATTTGCTATTCCCCTGTTTATTCCACTACTCATTAAAATTGTGTTAGATGATATTATTGCAGCAGAAGACCTAACAGATGTAGATAAAACAAAAGAGCTGTTATATTGGTTAGGCGGAACCATTATTGTGTTCTTTATTATCCGTCCACCAATCGAGTATTATCGTCAATATTTTGCACAACACGTTAGTAATAAGGTGTTGTTTGATATTCGTAAGGAAATCTACGCACATTTACAGCGATTAAGTTTAAAATATTATGCCAATACACGTGCTGGAGATGTTATATCAAGGGTCATTAATGATGTTGAGCAAACGAAGAACTTTGTTATGACGGGGTTAATGAATGTTTGGCTGGACCTAGCGACGATTATTATTGCGATTGTCATTATGCTAACAATGGATGTAAAGCTGACATTAGTCGCATTAGTCGCTTTCCCATTTTATGCATTAAGTGTGAAATACTTTTTTGGCAAACTGCGAGCTTTAACACGTAAACGTTCTCAAGCACTTGCGGGTGTACAAAGTTATTTACATGAACGTGTAGCTGGTATGAGCATTATTAAGAGTTTCACACTAGAAAAGCATGAACAAAAATTATTTGATACAGCAAATGGGGAATTTTTAGAAAAGGCACTCGACCAAACAAAGTGGAATGCTAAGTCATTTGCAGTAGTTAATACAATCACGGATGTAGCGCCATTGTTGGTCATAGCCTATGCGGGCTACCAAGTCATAAATGGATCACTTTCAGTTGGAACAATGGTTGCTTTTATTGCTTATATTGAACGATTGTATGGTCCACTTCGCCGCCTTGTAAGTGCCTCGACTACTTTGACGCAGTCGATCGCCTCAATGGATCGGATGTTTGAATTAATAGATGAGCCTTATGAAGTGAAAAACAAGGACAATGCTCGTGAACTACTACGTGCAAATGGGGAAGTTTGCTTTCACAACGTGTCCTTCCAATATGAAAAAGTTGGCGCATCTATTTTAAATGCTATCGATTTTACGATTAATCCTGGAGAAACTGTTGCATTTGTTGGGATGAGTGGTGGTGGTAAATCCACGATTATCAGTTTGATTCCTCGTTTTTACGATACAACAAGTGGTAAGGTGACGATTGATGGACACGATGTACGAGATGTCACTATACATTCGTTACGCTCACAGATTGGTATTGTTCTGCAAGATAATATACTTTTTAGTGATTCTGTTAAAGAAAATATTTTAATGGGACGACCAGGTGCAACAGATGAACAAGTCATTGAGGCAGCTAAAGCTGCAAATGCACATGACTTTATTATGGGTTTGCCTAATGGCTATGATACAAAGGTTGGAGAACGAGGCGTAAAGCTATCTGGCGGGCAAAAACAACGGGTTGCTATTGCGCGAGTATTTTTAAAAAATCCACCGATTTTAATCCTTGATGAAGCTACTTCTGCGTTAGATTTAGAAAGTGAAGCATTGATTCAAGAATCACTCGATAAACTTGCTCATGAACGGACGACCATTATCATCGCACATCGTCTGTCTACTATTACCCATGCGGATAAGATTTTCGTCATAGATCATGGGCAATTAATAGAAAATGGTACACATGAACAATTAATGGACAGACAAGGAACGTATTATAATTTATTCCAAGTACAGCATTTAGATTAAAAATTATATGATATATGGAATTTTTTCAAAATAGCCTTTCATTTAATGAAGGCTATTTTTTTGTTATAAAGGCTAAAAAACTATCTCTTTATAAGATTTAGTTATTATGAAATGAGATTAATGTAGAAATACTATGTAATTTGGAGAATATTAGTGATTGAAAGAGCAAAGATTTTTAGGTAGAATTATCTGAAAATAGGGAATTTAACGAAAGTTATAGTATGCTATTAATAACATTATACAACTAAGTAAAATATAGGTAGGGTGGGACGTTGCGCATGAGGAAGAAGCTACTAGAAATAAAAGGTTTAAAAACAACCTTTTTCACAGATAATGGACAAATTCCTGCTGTAGATGATATCGATTTTTCTGTCCATGAAGGAGAAATTTTAGGAATTGTAGGAGAATCGGGAAGCGGAAAAAGCGTTACGTCGTTGTCCATCATGGGATTGATCCCATCACCACCAGGGAAAATAACAGGTGGCGAAATTTTGCTAGATGGCAAAAATCTCGCAAAATGTACGGATAAACAAATGCAAAAAATTCGTGGAAAAGACATTGCGATGATATTCCAGGAACCAATGACTTCTCTCAACCCCTTGTTTACGATTGGTGACCAGCTTAAAGAAGCGATTCAAATTCATAATCCTAAATGGTCGAAAAAGGAAGCGTTTGCAAGAGCGGTTGAAATTATGAAACTTGTCGGTTTACCACGGGCTGAGGAATTGTTAAAGGATTACCCCCACCAGCTATCTGGTGGAATGCGTCAAAGGGTTATGATTGCCATGGCACTTGTTTGTGATCCTCAAGTATTAATTGCAGACGAGCCTACAACCGCATTAGATGTGACGATTCAGGCTCAAATATTACAGCTCATGAAAGACTTAAATAAACGGTTGAATACAGCTGTGTTGTTAATTACACATGATTTGGGCGTTGTAGCGGAGACTTGTGAGCGAGTGATTGTAATGTATGCTGGACAAATCGTGGAAGAGGCACCGATTCAAGAAGTTTTTACTAATCCGAAACATCCTTATACACAAGGACTTATTCAATCAGTACCTGATATGCGTTATAAAAAAGACAATCTATATTCTATTCCTGGTAGTGTACCAAAACCTGGGAGCATCCAGGTCGGCTGTCGATTTGCGGCACGCTGTGAACATGCGATGGAACGTTGTTTACAAGAAACACCACCTTTATTTGAGGCAGCAGAGAACCATAAATCGAGATGTTTTTTACTAGAGAAGCAGGGGGTGGAACAGCGTGTCGAAAGCGTTATTAAAGGTTGATGGTTTAAAAAAATATTTTCCTATTCGAAAGGGTGTCCTGAATTCACATGCTGGGGATGTGAAGGCGGTGGATGATGTTTCATTTGAGGTATTTGAGGGAGAAACATTAGGCATTGTAGGAGAGTCAGGCTGTGGTAAATCCACAACAGGCCGCTTATTAATGCGTTTATTGGAGCCAACGGAAGGTAAAATAGAATTCGCAGGTAAAGTAATTTCAGAATTATCCAATAATGAAATGAGGAAGGCACGTAGAGATATTCAAATGATTTTTCAGGATCCCTATGCCTCATTAAATCCGCGCCATAACATCGGCAAAATTTTAGAGGAGCCCCTTATTGTTCATGGCATAGGAAATGCCAAAGAGCGGAAACAAAAGGTGTTGGAGCTACTTGAGATTGTTGGATTGAATGAATATCATATCAAGCGTTATCCGCACCAGTTTAGCGGAGGGCAAAGGCAGCGTATCGGAATTGCTAGAGCCTTGATGACCAACCCGCGCTTAATTATTGCGGACGAGCCAGTATCTGCGCTAGATGTGTCCATACAGGCACAAGTATTAAATTTATTGCAAAAGCTGCAAAAGGATTTAAAGCTGACTTATATTTTTATTTCCCATGATTTAGGGGTAGTGCGCCACATCAGCAATCGTGTTGGCGTAATGTACCTAGGTAAATTAGTAGAGTTGACAGCGAGTGAGGACTTATATGCTGAACCGCTTCATCCATATACACAGGCACTCTTATCTTCAGTCCCTGTTCCTGATCCGATGTTTGAACGGGAACAGATCATTATTTCTGGAGATATTCCGAGTGCATCAAACCCGCCAAGCGGTTGTACTTTCCATACGAGATGTCCTTTTAAAAAGGAGCAATGCTCACAAGTAGTACCTAAAATGCAAGAAGTAAAACCGGGTCATTATGTTGCTTGCCATCTTTATGAGGCGCTTCAACATTCAATGATATAAAAACTCATAGGGGGAAATTTAATGAAGAAAAAGAAGCTTTGGACTTTAGGTGTAATGCTACTCCTTATTCTCTCGACAATCTTAGCAGCTTGTGGCGGCTCAGATACTAAGGATACGGGTAGTAAAGATACATCAACTGGTGGCGATACAGCTGGCAGTGGTGAACCAAAAATATTAGTGTATGGTCGTGGTGGAGATTCAGTAGCACTAGACCCTGCTGTTGTTACAGATGGTGAATCTTTTACGGTAACAGCTAATATTTATGAAACATTAGTAAACTTTGGCGAACAAGATGTAACGATTCAACCTGGGTTAGCAAAATCATGGGAGGCTTCAGAAGATGGATTAACTTATACTTTTGAGCTACAAGAAGGTGTGAAGTTCCATGATGGTACAGATTTTAATGCCGAGGCAGTTGTGAAAAATATTGAACGTTGGAAGTCAAGTACTGATAAATATCCTTATTTTAGCTCCCAATTTGTCGTTGGAGACAAACAAGTAATCGAATCAGTTACTGCTGAAGGTGACTATAAGGTTGTATTTAAGTTAAGTCAACCACAAGCACCATTCCTAAAGAATTTAGCCATGTCCCCATTTGCGATTGCTTCGCCTACAGCATTTGAGGCAGATGAAGAAGGCTTATCTGCAAATCCAGTAGGAACAGGCCCATTCAAATTTGTTAGCTGGGTACGTAATGATTCTGTAACGATCGAGAAAAACCCAGACTACTATATTGATGGCTATCCAAAATTAGATAAAGTTATTTATCGTTCTATTCCAGATAACTCTGCGCGTTTAAATGATTTGTTAGCAGGCAATATTGATGTGGCTGATGGTTTAAGTCCATCTGATAAAGCAACAATCGAAGGCGATGCTAAATTACAATTAATCGAACGTCCATCTATGAACGTTGGTTATCTAGGTTTAACAGTGACTCGACCACCATTCGATAATGTCAAAGTGCGTCAAGCAGTCAACTATGCAATTGATAAGCAAGCATTGGTGGATGCATTTTATGAAGGACTAGCAGAGCCAGCGAAAAACCCAATGCCACCAGTAATTTCAGGTTATAACGATGATGTTACAGGCTATACGTATGATCCTGAAAAGGCGAAGGCATTACTTGCTGAAGCAGGCTATGATGGTAAAGAAATTGAACTATGGGCAATGCCAGTACCACGTCCATACATGCCAGACGGACAAAAAGTAGCAGAAGCGATTCAAAAGAACTTAGAAGATGTAGGCATTAAATCTAAAATTGTATCATTTGAATGGGCTACTTATTTAGAAAAAGCACAAAATGGTGAAGCGGATGCATTCTTACTTGGCTGGACAGGTGATAATGGAGATGCGGATAACTTCCTATACACGTTATTAGACGGCGATAATATCGGTTCTAATAACTATACATTCTATGACAATCCAGAATTACACAAAATATTGACAGCTGCTCAAACTGAAATTGATGAGGACAAGCGTAATGAACTTTATAAGCAAGCTCAAGTCATGATTTCTGAGGATGCTCCATGGGTTCCACTTGCTCACTCTATTCCAATTTTAGCTGCTAATGCGAAAGTGACGAATTATATTGCGCATCCTACAGGTTCTGACCGTTTAGATGCAGTAGATATTCAATAGTAAACTTCATTTTCTAATTGAATAGAGGAGTTTAAAAGAATCTGCTTGCTTTTCTGCGGGTAAGCCGTGGAAATCTCGCAGATTCTTTTCTAGTAATAGACAATCATTTTCTCCTGTGTGAAAGATCACTCATCTAAACATTCAAAATCGTTTGGTGAAGGTTCAACCTTTCAACAGTATATAAAGACTTCAAAGTAGATTATGAAAATCATAGAGAGGTGATGAAGATGCTTCACTATATGGGGAGACGTTTACTCCAGCTAATCCCAGTTTTGCTTGGAATGACTTTTATCGTCTTTATGTTGATACGCGCAATACCTGGTAATCCAGCACAAGTTATTTTAGGACAACAGGCGACAAAAGAGGCGGTCGAGGCATTAAACGCAAGTTTAGGATTAGATAAGCCTTGGTATACACAATATTTTAGTTATTTAGCAGGCATTTTTCAGGGAGATTTAGGTGTTTCCTTACGTACAAAATTACCTGTATCAGAAGAAATTTTTCCATACTTAGCAGCAACAGCTGAACTTGCATTTTTCGCGATGATTATTGCTATTGTTATTGGGGTGAATGCGGGTATTATTTCTGCATGGTTCCAAAATTCTTGGTTCGATTATACAGCGATGGTGGTGGCATTAGTTGGTGTATCTGTACCTGTATTCTGGCTAGGCTTGATGGAACAGTGGACATTTAGTAGTCAGCTTGGCTGGTTACCTACTTCTGGTCGAGAGGATGTTCGAAATCCAATAACCTCTATAACCCATTTTTATTTATTGGATACGCTCATTCAAGGGCGCTTCGATCAATTTATTGAAGTTGTAAAGAGGTTAATATTACCGGGAGTTGCACTGGCAACCATTCCTATGGCTATTATTGCAAGAATCACAAGATCTTCTATGTTAGAAGTTATGCGCTCAGATTATGTACGTACTGCAAGAGCAAAAGGCCAAAAAATGTTTATTGTTGTGTATAAGCATGCTTTAAAGAACGCTATTATTCCTGTAATAACGGTAATCGGGTTACAGACGGGGTTATTACTAGGGGGAGCCATTCTAACAGAGACGATTTTTAGTTGGCCAGGAATTGGTCGTTATATTTATGATGCGATTGGCTTCAGGGATTATCCTGTCATTCAATCAGGTATTCTAATCGTTGCATTTATTTTCATCATGATTAACTTAATCGTGGACTTACTGTATACAGTGATTGATCCACGTATTAAATACAAATAGAAGGGAGCTGCAATGATGACTGGAGCAATTGACATAAAAAAAGAAGCAGCACCAGTTCAAGAACGAGCGGTCGGTCCATGGTTAGAGGGCTGGCGAAGCTTTAAAAAGAGCAAAATCTCTTTAATAGGTGCAGGGATTGTTATATTTTTTATATTACTTGCTGTAGTAGGACCGCTCGTTGCACCACAAGGGATAAATGAACAAGATTTATCGAAGCGTTTACTAGCACCATCAGGTGATCATTGGTTTGGAACAGATGATTTTGGGCGAGATATTTTTTCTAGAATCATTCATGGTGCACGAATTTCGCTATGGGTAGGCTTTTTTTCAGTTGTTTTATCGGTAATTGTTGGTAGTTTGCTTGGTATTATCGCCGGTTATTATGGTAAATGGATTGATACAATTATTTCACGTATTTTTGATATTATGCTCGCTTTCCCTAGTATGCTATTAGCGATTGCTGTTGTGTCGGTACTAGGACCATCCTTACAAAATGCATTAATTGCCATTGCCATTATTAACATACCGAATTTTGGACGTTTAATTCGTTCCAAAGTGTTGAGCGTCAAAGAAGAAGAGTATATTGTCTCAGCAAAAGCAATCGGCATGCGTGATTCACGAATTTTATTTTCACATATTTTGCCGAATTCTATGACGCCTATTATTGTACAAGGAACGCTTGCAATTGCGACTGCCATCATCGAAGCAGCAGCATTAGGCTTCCTCGGACTGGGCGCTCAAGCACCAGCACCTGAGTGGGGAAAAATGTTAGCAGATGCTCGAAAGTTTTTATTAAATGCTCCTTGGACTATGATTTTCCCAGGATTAGCAATTATGCTAACGGTTCTTGGCTTTAACCTGATGGGAGATGGCCTAAGAGATGCACTCGATCCAAAGATGAAAAGTTAGTTAAATACTATAGCCTTCTACTAGTTAGAAGGTTTTTTTAGCTATTTTGCCCATCTATACGAAAGGGAATAAAAGGAACTCTTTTACAGCAAAGTCGTTTTAAAGAGTAGTAGGTAACAGGAGGAATTTTCTAAAAATAAGCGAAAATATCTTTTAGGAGCCATTAATTGAATTTTTTGTCACGTTATTTTAGACTTAAAAAGTAGAAAAATTTTATTTTAGTAGATTATTACTTACCATATAATCTTTCAGTTGAAATACATATTTGAGGAGGGTGTTAAAATTGGGGATTAATTTACAAAAAGGGCAACGAGTTGATTTAACAAAAGGTAACGCAGGTTTAAATAAAATTAAAGTAGGTTTAGGGTGGGACCCTGTAGCGCAAGAGAAAAGTGGCGGCTTTTTAGGTGGTTTATTTTCTAGTAGAAATAGTGGCAGTGGCAGAAGCATAGACTGTGATGCTTCAGTCTTAATGCTGCAAGATGATAAGGTGATAGCGGGAGACGATGTTGTTTACTTTGGAAAATTAACAAGTAATTGCGGCTCTGTTCGACATTCTGGTGATAATTTAACAGGAGACGGCGATGGCGATGATGAAGTAATTACAATTGAGCTATCGTCTGTACCAACGCAATATAACAAGCTTGTGTTTGTTGTAAACATTTATGATGCAGCAGGTCGTAATCAACATTTCGGTATGATTCAAAATGCATATATTCGTGTGTATGATGACAGGACAGGAAGCGAACTAATTCGCTATAATTTAACTGATAATTATTCGAATTTAACGACGTTAGTCTGTGGAGAAATTTACCGTCATAATAGTGACTGGAAATTTGCTGCAGTTGGTACGGGAACGAATGATATAAAACTTGGCGATGTTGTTCGAAGATATCAATAAATAAATGACTATATAGGAGGAATAAAGAGTATGGGAATTTCACTACAAAAAGGTCAAAAGGTAGATTTAACAAAAACAAATCCAGGATTAACAAATGTTGTTGTAGGTTTAGGCTGGGATACAAATAAATATGACGGTGGTAATGATTTTGATTTAGATTCTTCTGTATTTTTACTGGCTGATACAGGCAAAGTAGCTGATCAAAATGACTTTATTTTCTACAACAATACAACAGGTGGCAACGGTTCAGTTGAACATTCGGGCGATAATTTAACGGGTGTTGGTGAAGGTGACGATGAAGTGGTAAAAGTTGCATTAACGCAAGTGCCTGCTCATGTTCAACGATTAGCCTTCACTGTAACAATCCATGATGCAGAGTCTCGTAGTCAAAATTTCGGAATGGTGTCTAATGCGTATATTCGTATTGTTAATGCTGCTTCCAACGAGGAAATTATCCGTTATGATTTAGGCGAGGATTTCAGTATTGAAACAGCTATCGTAGTAGGGGAATTATACCGCCATAATGGAGAATGGAAATTTAATGCAATTGGTGCTGGCTACCAAGGTGGCTTAGCTGCTTTATGTAATGATTACGGCTTAAGTGTAAACTAAAATTTCATCTTTGGACAGAAAGGGAGATTTTGAATGGCTATTCAATTAAGTAAAGGGCAACGTATTGATTTAACCAAGCAAGACCCAGGATTAAATAGCATTGGCATTGGCTTAGGCTGGGATGTTAAGCAATTTGATGGTGGGCAAGACTTTGACCTCGATGCATCTGTATTTTTACTAGATGCATCAGGTAAATGTCGTAATGAACAAGATTTTATCTTCTATAATAATTTAGCGAGTCTAGACCAATCTGTTGTTCATACAGGTGATAATCGTACAGGTGAAGGTGATGGGGATGATGAAAAGATTCTTGTCAACTTAAAGCAAGTATCACCTCAAATTGAAAAGATTGTGGTAACGGTTACTATCTATGATGCTGAGGGTCGTCATCAAAACTTCGGACAAGTACTAAATGCTTATGTTCGATTGACAAATGAAGATTCGGGATCAGAGGTATTACGCTATGATTTAGGCGAAGATTTCAGTATTGAAACTGCCGTTGTATTTTGTGAGCTTTACCGTCATAATGGCGAGTGGAAATTTGCCGCAGTAGGCTCAGGCTATCAGGGTGGACTAGCAGCATTAATCAACGCATATGGCCTACAGTAACGAGTAGGGTATATGTACATGACATGACGGGGGATCTTCGGTGGATGTAATAAACGAGATATTAAATACATATGCACAGTTTTTTAACTGGCAGATGTGGGGACAAGTTTTAACAGATCCAGTATCATGGGGCCTTATTTTTTCATTGATTATTATGGAAGGGCTATTGTCTGCAGACAATGCGCTTGTTTTAGCAGTACTTGTTAAACATCTTCCACAGCATCAGCGGAAAAAAGCGCTAATGTATGGGATGTTTGGGGCTTATTTTTTCCGATTTCTCTTCATCGGTATTGGCGTTTACCTCGTAAAATTCTCTATTGTTAAAGTGATCGGTGCAACTTATTTAATGTGGTTAGTCATATTACATTTTAAAAATAAAAGCACTGATGAAGGAGACGCACACGAGTTTAAGAAGACAGGTTGGATGGTTCGAGTCTTTGGTACTTTCTGGGCGACTGTTATTTCAGTTGAATTAATGGATATCGCCTTTTCAGTAGACTCTATATTAGCGGCATTTGCCATATCCGATCAAGTATGGGTTCTTTTATTAGGTGGAGTTTTAGGCATTATTATGATGCGTACCATCGCTGGTGTATTTCTTTCATTGATTGAACGTGTACCAGAACTTGAAACGACTGCCTATATTTTAATTGCCATTATTGCATTGAAAATGTTTGCTAGTATTTTTGGATTCCATCTTTCACATGAAGTATTCTTTATTATTTTAATTGCTGCATTCTTATTGACGTTTGTTGTTCACAAGATGAATAAGAAAACAGCAGTGTAAACAAGGCACTGTATTGGTCTGTATAGAACAGGCTGATACAGTGCTTTTTTCACAAAAGGCATAGTTATCGGGGAGAGGATTAGATGCAACACTTTGCAACAGAAGCAGAGACGATTTTTTTTAAGAAGCCACAGCCTTTTACTAAGTGGGAAACGCCAGATATTTTATCATATGCTCTAGGTGCGACTCTGTATATGCCAGCTTCTATGCCTGCGATTGTGAGTTTGATTCAATCACAAAAATATGAAGAACTCACATCACTCGTCATTGATCTGGAGGATGCAGTAGGCGATATAGAATTACGAGATTGTGAAGCGAAGTTGATGGAGGATATTAGTGAGCTATATGCACTCTATCAACAAAAAAAATTATTACTTCAGGATCTACCATTACTTTTTATTCGTGTACGTCATGTTGAGCAATTTCAAAGGTTAACAACTATTTTAGGGAAAAAGCAAGAAATACTAACGGGCTATGTATTTCCAAAGTTTACAGCAGCACAGGGCGCCCGTTATTTTGAGCTTCTTGAACAAACAATTTTAGAAAATGACTTAATTCTATATGGTATGCCGATTTTAGAGAGCCGTGAGGTGCTCTATAAGGAATCTCGCATGGAAGCATTATTAGACATTAAGGCAGTGCTACATCAATACAGAGCTCGTGTATTAAATGTACGTATTGGTGCCACTGATTTCTGTGGCATTTATGGAATTCGTCGTCGTATGGACTCGACCATTTATGATATCAGTGTAATCCGTGATTGTATTGCAGATATTGTCAACGTCCTTGGTCGTGAGGAAGACGGGTTTGTTATCTCCGGGCCTGTGTGGGAGTATTTTAGTAATCAGCGTGTATTAAAGCCTGCATTAAGAGAAACACCATTTAGTGAAAAGGGAGCTCTTGATACGAGGAAAGCATTATTAGACGATTGTTTAGATGGATTAATGAAAGAAGTGTTAATGGATAAACAAAATGGTATTGTGGGAAAAACAATTATTCATCCTAGTCATATCCGTGTTGTTCATGCCCTCTATGCCATTTCCTATGAAGAATATTTAGATGCGCTAAGTATTGTAGAGAATAATGATGGTCACAAAGGTGTGATGAAAAGTCATTATGCGAACAAGATGAATGAAATCAAACCACATATGAGATGGGCACAGCGAATATTAAAACAGGCACAAGTCTATGGTGTCTATCATGAATCTGTCGATTTTGCCTCACTCTTATTAAATTCAGAAATAGGTGGTAGTGTTTATGCAACAACAAATGAGTAAATTAAGCATTTTACCGGATTATTCAATCGATATTGAAATTACCCACAATCCGCATAATTTTGCGCTAACCGACTTGTTTAAAATGGCAGCTCGTATTAATAAGAAAAGGCAATTTTTGTTTGTAAGCACCGTACTTGGTAAACATTTAGCTGTGCGCCCGCAAGTGCCCTTACTGACAGGGACCCTGCTAGCCATGATGTATCATCAGCATCTTACTGGACAAAAAGTAGCAGCTTCATCAGCAGTCGTTAAAGCTTTAAAAGAGGGTGCGGGTTTGTCAGAAGTACAAAATTCTACAGAGGGTAGCCTCGAGTTAGCACAAGAAACATTGTTCGTTGGATTTGCCGAGACAGCTACTGCACTAGGACATGCGGTATTTAACGCATACGATTCGAATGCAATGTATATTCACACAACACGTGAAGTGCTTCCCGATTTTGAACCATTTGTTACATTTGAGGAAGAACACTCCCATGCGACAAGCCATAGAATTTATACTGAGGAGCCAGAAGTGTTACTACAAGCTAAACGCATTGTGTTAATTGATGATGAGATTACTACTGGTAATACGGTTATTAATATCATTCAAACATTAAGACGGAAATTTCCGTTAGTTAAGCAGTATGCTGTGCTCTCTATTTTAGATTGGCGTTCTGAACAGCAACAAAAGATTTTTCAGCAATTAGAAGAGCAATGGGGTATTTCCATTGTGTTCATCTCAATCATGTGTGGACACTTTAACTGTTCGGGTATACCAAGCTTAACGAGCACACAGCCTAATATACTAACACAACCTACAAATAATCTAACACTATGGCCAATTCAAGAATCTATTGATCGTAAGTTTTATCGATCTATTGCTGAGAATAAATTCGTAAATAGTCAACCCTATCTAGTAGCAACAGGGAGATTTATGCTCACGTCAAAACAGCATTTTCAACAAAAGAAAATGTTACAGACCATCGCCAAGCAATTACAAAAGCTTCGTACACATGGTCCGGCATTAGTTATTGGAACAGGTGAGTTTATGTATGTCCCTATGCAAATTGCCTCTTATTTAGGAAACGACGTTTATTTTCAATCAACTACTCGTAGTCCAATCTATTGTACGGATGATTTAGGATACACGATTACTGAAAAAATAGCCTTTGAAAGTCCAGAGAATAATGGCGTTGATAATTATTTATATAATATACAAAGCCAGTCCTACACGGAACTTTTCTTTATGGTGGAACGTATAGCAAGTAAAGAGGTTGTTGCTCGTGTGGTAAATGAGTTACAAATATTAAGTAACGCCAAGGTCTACGTGATTTGTATGCATGAATGGGAGGTAGAACAATGATTTCAACTTTGCAGCCAGACAAAATGGGGAGCTATGCACCAGAGGATGTTCTATTTTTATTGCGTGATATTGGGCATGTTTATCTTGAACTGGATAATGAAAAACGTGAACAGCTTATTCAATCAGGCACACATTATTCTGAAATGCTACCAATGGAAAGGCAACCATCTAACACCTATATGAATCTTTTTTATAAAACGTTAGATGCGCATGCAGAGAGAGTAGCCATCGCTGTTGGAGTGGTGGCAGAGCAAATCATTGAAAATAGAGGGCTAGAAAACTTAGTGCTTGTTAGTTTAGCAAGGGCAGGTACACCCATTGGCATTTTAATCAAACGGTATATAGCCATGCGATATAGGGTGAATATTCCACATTACTCTATTTCTATACTACGTGGTCGAGGGTTTGATGAGGTAGCGATCCGTTACATTTTGACAGAGCATCCCCTAGGAAATCTTCAATTTATTGATGGCTGGACAGGAAAAGGGGCAATTACCAATGAATTAATCCATTCCTGTCAAAAATTTAATGCGCAACAGCCCGGACAATTAAATGCCAATTTAGCTGTATTGGCTGATCCTGGGCATTGTGCTACCATCTATGGAACTCGTCAAGACTTTTTAATCCCGTCTGCTTGTTTAAATTCGACTGTATCTGGATTGGTGAGTAGAACGGTGTTAAATTTACAGTTCATGGATGCAAATGACTTTCATGGTGCTAAATACTACAAAGAGTTAGAAGATATGGATGTCTCTAACCTGTACATAGAACGTATCGTCACATGTTTTGAACATGTACAGAGTACGATATTGCAACAATTTCAAGAGCAGGTCATCGCTCCTATTACTTGGGAGGGCATGAAGTCTGTGCAAAAGATTCAACGCGATTTTGGCATTGAGAATATTCATTTTATCAAACCAGGTGTAGGTGAGACGACTAGAGTGTTGCTTCGACGGTTACCTTGGAAAATTTTAATTAATCCACAGTACTTGCATGAATTGGAACATATTTTATTATTAGCCAAAGAAAAAAATGTACAGGTAGAAGAATATTCGAATATGTCCTATGCATGTTGTGGCTTAATCAAAGCATTATAGAGGAGATTATGATGATACTATTTACATCGGATTTAGATAGAACGCTTATTTATTCTCAACGTATGATGGAGAGTTTTCCGCCGATTACAGAGACAGTGGTCGTTGAACACAAGGCGGAGAAAGCAATGAGCATGATGACGCAGGCAACAGCATCTCTATTGCAACAGATACACCAACAAACAATATTTGTACCTGTTACGACTAGGGCATTACATCAATATAAAAGAATTCATTTTATTAGTGATATGTGTCCTGCTTTTGCAATTACAAGCAATGGGGGTACAATATTAGAAAAGGGCCAGCCCTCTGAAAAATGGACGAAAACACTATGTAGACGTATTGCAGATTCTTCAATCCCACGAGAGGATCTGTTAAAGCATTTTCAATCAATTAAATCCGATACATGGCTACAACGTTCTTTGTATATAGATAATCTGTTTTATGTACACCATGTGGATCTTGAAACTTTACCACACATGGAATTACAAGCTATGATTCAAGAGTTTGATACGTATGGCTGGTATGTTCTTTTACAAGGTAAAAAATTGTATTTTATGCCCAAGGTACTGACGAAGGAAGCGGCTATCGAATATATGAAAGAGTTCTGTACATACGATGTGCATATAGCGGCAGGGGATTCTATTATGGATTATGGAATGCTGGCGATGGCTGATTTAGCTTTTACACCGAATCATGGAGATTTAAAGGATAAACAGCCAAAAGTTTTACAAAATACAACTTACTCGGCTTATAATGGTGAAGCATTTACTAAAGATTTGCTAGATACGGTTTTACAGATGACTTCACAACAGACAATAGTATAAGCTTTCAATTATTTTTGTCATAAGATAGAGTCGTCCTATGACAAATGAATGCTTCAGCATATGCTGAGGATGATTTTAGGAGGTGCGTTTGTATGCAAACAATCACAATTAAATCAGTGTTGGAGCGTCATCCTGATGATTGGCTACAGGCGTTTCAAGATTCACCAAAGGATCGTGCATTTTATGAGGAAACAGCACAACAAGTTAGTTTTAGTAGGATTGCTGTTCGTGTATTAGGTGTACCAATCGAAGAAGATGATTATTTCAATTCGTTATTTACATTGTCACAAAACGCTAATATCCATATTTTAAGTGAAGAATTAAATAAGCATATTGAACAAAAGGATTTTCAAGCCATACAAACAATTTTATCGCAGCATCAACAAACGCCAAAAGGGCTATCTATTAATCGTCTAGTGGCGATGATGTATGGTCATCAGTTAATACCAAAGCATGATGATGGTGTTATGAATCGCCATTTACAATTAGCGACCATTAAAGTAGTAGAACTATTCCAACAACAACAATCGTTAGGTCTGCTAGCAAATGATTTTCGCCGATTTTTAATTGATATGGTGAAGTGGCTAAAAAACCATTGGATTATATGGACAAAATCCATGAAACCAACTGATGATTTTCCTAAAGTTGTTTGGTATGGGGAAACCACTATAAGTCAGCGTTATTTCTTATTACTATTAATGGAGCTTGGCTGTGACGTCTTAATTTTCCATCCAGCTAAAATAGATGAATTAGCAGAGATTGACCCTACTGATACATTCTCTATCACGTACGCATATGCTAATCAAACAACTTTACAGCCATTTCCTGATAAGCTTCGCGATCGGCAGGCAACGGTAGGTTATCGCTCTAGTCAGCATTTTGAACAATTAATGCATGATCAACAATCAGGTGTCTATAAGCCTTGGCAGTTTAAAGATTTTATGCCACGTTCATTAACATTACGGATGACATATGATGATATTTTTATTTATGCAAAAGAGAAGGCTTTGGTTCGACCGCAGTTTGAAGTGATTGGAGATGAGGTAGTCATCCCAGTTATATTTGCAAAAATTAGTGGTGTTTCAAGCCAAAGAGAAGAATACTGGCATCAAATGCATCAATTACTGACAAGTTCGCAAACGGTTTTTGTACAGGAATTTCCTTATGCAGCAACAAGCAGAGCCAATTTTCATTTTCATTATAAGCATTGCTTAGTGAATGGGGAGCTGTCAGTAGAGCGTATTATGCAAAGTGATTGGTGGCAATATGGTGAGTTAACATTGGAGCTACAGCGTGCAATCGCCCACACGATAAAAACTTCCTGTGAGCAGCCCATGTTGAAACAACAGCCAAATGAGACTTTATATGATTTACAGTTATTTTTATTCAAACAAATGACGATGATTCCTCAGGATATCCTGCGATTAATGCAAAGCTTTGATTATTCACAAGATGTACCCAAACTGGTATTATATCAAGCACCTCAGCAACCAGCTTTATCACGTGAGGATATGGCATTATTGGCATTTTTAAATCGTTTTGGTATGGATATTATATTTTATAATCCGACAGGCCAACTTGACTTAGAAAAGCATTTGCAAGAGGATACATTCGATGTACATCGTTTAGAACATATGCTATTTGACTTGCCCTATGAAGAACCCAAACAGCAAAAAACTGCACCCGATAAAATCATTAAAAAACTCTTTAATCGTTTTTTCTAATGGCAGGAAGGAGGCGGCACGAATGTCAAATATCTCGAAGACGTTGGAGCAGCTGACCTTAGAAACCGCTGACGCCGTCAAAGAACAGTTGCGAGACCATGCAGAGGTTCAGCAAATTGCTAATCGAATCAATATAAAAAATCAGTTAGAACTATTGGCGCTCGGAAAAGAGCCAGCGACAAAATTAGCTACATTTGCAGATCAGATTTTAGCTATTATTACCCGCTCAACATCCTTTGAATCAAATGAATTATTTAAGCAGCTTGAAGTTCTAATGCAGACATTTGATAAAAAAGATTTTACTGAGCAAAAGGGCTTTTTTAAAAAGCTATTTGCACGTAAAACCAAAAATGATGAAGATTTATTTGCCAAATACAATGTACTGGGTAGAGATATTGAGAAAATTCATTATCATTTTGTGTTGATGGAAGAGGAATTAGCGAAGGATAATCGAATACTTGCACGATTATATAACGAGGACTTGATGTACTATCTTGAACTAGAAAAATATATCGTAGCTACTGATATAAAATTACATGAAGTACAAACAACATTGATTCCGATGTATGAAAAGCAGAGCGAGGCTGGTAATCAGGTGGCGAAAATGGAGCTGAATAGTTTGCAAGCAATTGCTGAGATGCTCCGACAGAAAATAGATGAATTAGAAAAATCACGTATGGTCGCCATTTTAACAGCTCCGCAAATCGAAATGCTACGTCATGGCAATAGTGAACTGATGGAACAAATTAATGGCGCTTTTGTTAAGACCATCCCTGTTTTTAAAATGGGATTAATGAATGCGGTGAATGATAGGCGACAACAATTACAAAATCAATCTGCATCAGCCTTTGAAAATCGTCTGAAGCAATTCGGAGGAGCTAGCGATGAAGCGGTGCAATTAAGCACTGCTATGGGTCAGCAATCAGGCCCAACACAGAGCCTCGAAGAAATGTGGGACATTATTGTTTCAGGTATTGAAAATTATCAGCATTTACGTGATGAGCAAACGGTAAAACGTCAGCAAGCAGAGCAACAGCTGCTAACATTGCGAAACTAACACCCTTCCTCTAAAGTAGGTCACTACTTGGAGGATTTTTTTTGTATAGTAAAAGCGACAGATTAATCTTGATTTAGCGGGTGTTCAAACTCCCTTGATTTAAGATCATCTGTCGCTTAAAACGCTAGTTAAATAAATTCTTCTTCAAATTCTACATTGATTTCATGTCCATGATGACTTTGATAGGATACGATGAGTGTATCTAGATGCTCTAGATTTTCCTCATAATCTAAAATACGCGATAGTATATAAAGTAGGTGATAGCTAGAAAATTCCATATCGCCTTCTTCACGAGCAAAGTTGACTTGCTTGATGAAAATTTCCATCAGTTCATTGCGTTGGACATAGTCGATGCTTTTACTCCACTGTGAATGCTCAGGCTTTAATTTCCCTGTATATTTCAAGAGCAATTGTTCATGGTATGTTAATAAGGAATCAAGTCGCTCCTGTATCATCAAGTGAAATTGCGTAGGTAGCTGCGCCAATTCGTTTTCATGCTTATGCAAACGCTGTAGTAATTCTAAGCTTTTTTTGGAAGTTAAAATCATTTGACGATAGACTACAAGTTTACGTGCTTTCACATACTTTTTATTTTTGAAGTAATTACGTTCTTCCTTGAATAAATCATACAGCGTATCCACGCGCAACATACGGCTTTTAAATTTACTTAATGCTCCCTTTGTGGATGTATGCTCAGAAGCCTGACGTACAGCAAGTCGTGTCCAACGAATAATATCGTCCTGTAAAATATAGATTTTACGGAATAGCTTTACCTCGTATTTCGGTGGTAGGAAAACAAGGTTAACAACAAATGCTGCTAACACTCCAACTAATATAGTAACAAAGCGTATCAATCCAAACGTTAAGAAGTCATCGCCTTGAAATTCCATAATAGCCACAACTGACACCAACGCCAACGAAAGCGATTTTTCAAGTTTAAACTTCAACATTAAACCAATAGCTATTATGACGGCTATGCCAATGGCAACAACATGATGGCCAAAGAGTAAGCCAAACATAACGGCGATAGTCGCACCTATAATATTTGCCTGCACTTGCTCTACAATAGTTTGATATGAACGATAAATAGAAGGCTGAATCGCAAAAATGGCTGCAATTCCAGCAAAAACAGGTGAAGGGAGCTTTAATAACTCTGCGATAAACAGTGCTAAGACAATAGCGACACCAGTTTTAAATACACGGGCACCTAATTTCATAAAGATGTCCTTTCTGTCTAATATTTTTTAGTTTCTTTACATTATAGAAGGAAGTGCACATAAAATACATAGATTTGTATGCTTGAATATGAAAAAGGCGACTTTTACTAACAAGTCGCCTTTGTATTGTCACATGCTTACAATTGAGAAAACGCAGTATCTACGGCTTTAATAGTTTCAAGAATATCTGCTTCCGTATGCTCAGTTGTTAAGAACCACGCTTCATATTTAGAAGGAGCTAGATTGATACCTTGCTCAAGCATCAATTTAAAGAAACGACCAAAGATTTCACCGTCAGAGTTTTCAGCTTGGTCGTAGTTTTCTACTTTCACATCTGTAAAGTAAATCGTTAGTGCCCCTTTGAGGCGATTTAACGTGATGGTTACGCCATGCTTCTTGGCAGCAGCTAAAATACCCTCTTCTAGAATTCCACCTAATCGATCCATTTCATCGTAAATACCTGGTGTTTGTAGCACTTCTAGGCAGGCAATCCCTGCTTGCATAGAGGCAGGGTTTCCAGCCATCGTACCTGCTTGATATGCAGGGCCGAGGGGTGCAACTGTATCCATAATTTCTTTACGACCACCGTATGCTCCGATTGGTAAGCCACCGCCAATAACTTTCCCCAGTGCTGTTAGATCAGGTGTTAGACCGAGTAAATTTTGAGCACCGCCATAGTGGAAGCGGAAGGCTGTGATGACTTCATCGTAAATCGTTAAAGCACCTTTTTCTTTTGCTGTCGCATGTACTAATTCAAGGAAACCTGGGTTTGGTTCCACAATACCGAAGTTGCCTACGATTGGTTCAATTAAGATCGCTGCAATTTCCTCGCCCCATTTATTCATAGCTTCTGTAAAGGCTTCAGGGCTATTGAAAGGTACCGTAATAACTTCTTCAGCAGTCGAAGTTGTTACACCTGCTGAATCAGGCGTTCCTAATGTTGCTGGGCCAGAACCGGCAGCTACTAATACTAAATCGAAGTGACCGTGGTAGCAACCAGCAAATTTCATGATTTTTGTTCGGCCTGTATAGGCGCGTGCAACACGAATAGTTGTCATAACAGCCTCAGTACCAGAGTTGTTAAAACGCACTTTGTCCATAGATGGGATGGCTTCTTTTAGCATTTTTGCGAAAGTAACCTCATATTCAGTTGGCGTTCCAAACAATGTACCATTTTCAGCTGCATGTGTAATGGCCTTTGCAATATGAGGATGGCCATGACCAGTAACGATTGGTCCATATGCTGCTAGATAGTCGATATAACGATTGCCATCTACATCCCAAAAATAAGCACCTTTTCCTCGAGCCATTGCCACAGGAGAACCGCCACCTACTGCTTTATATGAACGAGAAGGGCTGTTTACACCACCCACGATATGCTGTATAGCCTCTGCATGTATTGCTTCAGATTTTGCGTGATTCATAGAATTGCCTCCTAACTTTTTATACGTAATCTATTGTAGACCTATCGTTGTAAGAAATCCAAAGAAATTAAGGGATATGACTTGATTTGTTACTTAGAGTAAAATAGAACCTACAGAGGAGGAGATTGTTATGACTTTACTAGAAGGACAAAAGGCGCCAGATTTTTCTCTAATGAATGAAAAGAGAGAAATGGTACAGTTAGCTAATTTGAAAGGACAGAATGTTATTTTATACTTCTATCCCAAAGATATGACACCAGGCTGCACGACGGAGGCTTGTGATTTTCGCGATAAGTTCGAGGACTTCAGTCATTTAAATGCTGTTGTTCTGGGTGTTAGTCCAGATAACGCAAACAAACATACAAAATTTATTGATAAGCATAGTTTACCATTTTCATTATTAGTTGATGACGATCATACCGTTGCTGAAGCATATGGTGTGTGGGTTTTAAAGAAAATGTATGGACGTGAATATATGGGCATAGAGCGTTCAACGTTTTTAATTGATACTGAGGGTAAGCTTGTAAAAGCTTGGCGTAAAGTACGTGTAAAAAATCATATTGAAGAAGTGTATACCTATTTAGCAGATCAGGAGGCAGCAAAGTGAAAATCTATTTTACATTTGAACCTAGACCAGATTTACGAGAGCCGTTATTAGCAGAATTTCCACAGGTTGATTTTATCTTCAAAAGTGGCTTATCGAATGAAGTTCTTCAACAAGCGGATGTTTTAGTTACATATGGTGAAGATTTAACAGAAGAAAGTATCCAATATGCGACAAAGCTAAAATGGATTTTCGTTGCCTCAGCAGGTATAGAAAAAATGCCAGCTCAAGCGATTATTGAACGTGGGATTTTAGTTTCGAATGTCCGTGGTATTCATAAAACACCAATGGCTGAATCGATGCTTGCCCATATTTTAGCGATTAAACGTGCGTTACCTTGGATGTATGAGCAGCAAAAGAAAAGTGAATGGTCGAAAAAAGCGCAGCAAACGGAATTACGAGATAGTACGGCGCTTATTTTAGGCCCAGGAGCGATTGGTTCAGAAGTTGGGCGTTTATTGCAGGCTTTTGGCGTGACGACGATTGGCTGCAACCGCTCTGGAAAAGAAGCGGCGTATATGGATACGATGATTAGCTTTGCTCAATTAAAAGAGGCCTTACCTAATGCGGATATCGTTATTTCGGTGTTACCAAAAACAAAAGAAACGACCCATTTATTAAAAGAAGAGCATTTTGCTGCTATGAAAAATAGCGCCATCTTCATGAATTTTGGTCGAGGCAATTTAGTGGAAGAAAGGGTACTCATTCAAGCAATCAAAAAAGAGCAAATTGGTTACGCCGTTTTAGATGTCTTTGAAGAAGAGCCTCTGTCAACGGACAATCCATTATGGACGTTACCGAATGTCATTGTATCACCACATGTATCTAGCCATTCTTCTCGTTATGTTGAACGAAGCTTAGAAATTTTCAAGCCAAGCCTAACAAAATGGCTGAAGGGTGACACGGATTTAGAAAATACGATGGATTTATCTAGAGGATATTAAGGGCCAGCCATTGATTTATTGAGAATAAGCAATGTGTGATTGTTGACGAAGTAGTGCGAATTGGATACACTATTTATAACAATTATAAATTAATAATACTTATGGAAGAGGTGCATGACGATGTCTGCAACGCATTTACAGGATGCACTGGACACGTTAAAAACAACTGGTGTTCGTATTACTCCTCAGCGTCATGCTATTTTGGAATATCTTATTCAATCAATGGCACATCCTACTGCCGATGAAATTTATAAAGCACTCGAGGGAAAGTTTCCTAATATGAGTGTAGCGACTGTCTATAACAACCTGCGTGTATTTCGTGAAGTGGGTCTTGTGAAAGAACTGACTTATGGAGATGCTTCAAGTCGCTTTGATTTCGTGACAAATGACCATTACCATATGATTTGTGAATGCTGTGGTAAGATCGTCGATTTCCATTATCCAGGACTCGACGAAATAGAGCATTTTGCATCACAGGTAACTGGTTTTGATGTGCACTCGCATCGTTTAGAGATATACGGCACTTGTCCATCATGTAAAGTTGCTACTGCTAAAGTACAATAAAAATCCTAGCTCTTACAAGGGCTAGGATTTTTTTGTTTTATTATTATAGGATTGATCGAACTCTTTACCTTCTAAAGTTGGATCAAGCGTTAGTGGTTCATTACAGTACATGCACATATCAACACGCCCTAAAACCTTTGTATGTTTATGACAATTAGGACATTCCACTTGAATAGCTCTTGTTGAAAGCAACCCGATCCAAGCATATACGACTGTGCTACCGATAATACATAAAACACCTAATGACATGAAAATTAAAACTAATATCGGGCTATTTTTAAAGAAAATTCCTCCGTACATGACAATAAAACCGAAGAAGATTAGTGCTAATGCGAATGAACGAATTTTATTAATTTTACTTTTGTAAGGTTTCATATTTCATCTTGCCTCCCAATCTAAAATCTACTATAACATATAAGGGCGAAGTATTTTAGCTTTGAGATGAATGAAAGAAGGAATACTTTTAGAGTATGTCGAATTTTTAACGGAACAAGAGAACCTATATGAATAAAGGGGGGCTGAACATGGAGCAGGTATTGCGTCCAATCTACCAAGAACGTGCGAGTCAGTCGAATACATTAGGCGTAATTTTAGTGGAGAAGCGTGAGGAACATAGTAACGTTACAGATACATTTGATACAGTTTTATTAATTATCGTAAAAGAAGCAGAGCAGCCAGTCTTTTCGAAACATTACTTATATGAAGGAAATAAAGTAGCTCTACATACAGTTACAGAGAAGTTAATACGAAAATGGTTGCTCATCGGTTCTAATAAGAAGGTAGTCGATTGGATTTTCTTTGGAAGGGTGTTATTTGATCGTAATGAATTTTTGCATAAATTAAAAATAGAATTGCAAGAATTCCCGTATAGCGGTCGTAAAATTAAAACAGGCATCCAATTCTCAAAGTTAATTCGCAGATATCTGGAGGGGAAAGAATACTTCGATAAAGGAAGTTACTTGGATGCTTATAATCACGTAGTCGATTCATTACATCATTTGGGTCGTCTTTCTATTATAGATAGCGGACTATACCCTGAAGTTACTGTTTGGGCACAAGTGAAAAAAATAGAGCCTGCTATCTACAAGCTGTATGAAGAGCTAGTGACGAGTAATGAGCCAATAGAAAAGCGCTTAGAATTATTGTTTTTAGCAAGTGAGTTTTTAATTCATTCTCGTACACGTGATGGTGCACAGCATATATTAGAAGTTATGCAAACGAAAGACATGTGGACGATTCAGGAATTGCATGACCATCATGAGCTCATGAATTACTCAGTAGATTTAGAAGTGTTTGTCGAATATTTAGTGGATAAAGGCTATATTCAAATAGAACCAATTGCTGCAAAAAATGAGATGATATTTCACCGTCATTACAAGGTCAATAAAGAGGCACTAGAAATGGGGCAATGACTGTAGTATGCTTGTAATCGAGGTATTTAAAAATACCTCGATATTTTTTTAGAAAAGTAGTTGACGAATGATATCTTGATATTGTATTATATTAATTGTCGCTAAGACATAACGAAATGCTCGATGAAAAACACAAAAAACTTTTTCAAAAAAGTAGTTGACATGATTTGAGCGAGATGTTAATATTAAGAAGTCGCTGAAAAACGACTTGAATAATGAACCTTGAAAACTGAACAAGCAAAACGTAATCAATAAAGTTTTCAGTAACTAACTTCGGTTAATGAACGAAACAAAATTTTGGACATCAAAATGATGCCAGCAAAACAATTTGAGCTATTCAAATTTCCTTTATGGAGAGTTTGATCCTGGCTCAGGACGAACGCTGGCGGCGTGCCTAATACATGCAAGTCGAGCGAACAGAGAAGGAGCTTGCTCCTTCGACGTTAGCGGCGGACGGGTGAGTAACACGTGGGCAACCTACCTTATAGTTTGGGATAACTCCGGGAAACCGGGGCTAATACCGAATAATCTGTTTCACCTCATGGTGAAACACTGAAAGACGGTTTCGGCTGTCGCTATAGGATGGGCCCGCGGCGCATTAGCTAGTTGGTGAGGTAACGGCTCACCAAGGCGACGATGCGTAGCCGACCTGAGAGGGTGATCGGCCACACTGGGACTGAGACACGGCCCAGACTCCTACGGGAGGCAGCAGTAGGGAATCTTCCACAATGGGCGAAAGCCTGATGGAGCAACGCCGCGTGAGTGAAGAAGGATTTCGGTTCGTAAAACTCTGTTGTAAGGGAAGAACAAGTACAGTAGTAACTGGCTGTACCTTGACGGTACCTTATTAGAAAGCCACGGCTAACTACGTGCCAGCAGCCGCGGTAATACGTAGGTGGCAAGCGTTGTCCGGAATTATTGGGCGTAAAGCGCGCGCAGGTGGTTTCTTAAGTCTGATGTGAAAGCCCACGGCTCAACCGTGGAGGGTCATTGGAAACTGGGAGACTTGAGTGCAGAAGAGGATAGTGGAATTCCAAGTGTAGCGGTGAAATGCGTAGAGATTTGGAGGAACACCAGTGGCGAAGGCGACTATCTGGTCTGTAACTGACACTGAGGCGCGAAAGCGTGGGGAGCAAACAGGATTAGATACCCTGGTAGTCCACGCCGTAAACGATGAGTGCTAAGTGTTAGGGGGTTTCCGCCCCTTAGTGCTGCAGCTAACGCATTAAGCACTCCGCCTGGGGAGTACGGTCGCAAGACTGAAACTCAAAGGAATTGACGGGGGCCCGCACAAGCGGTGGAGCATGTGGTTTAATTCGAAGCAACGCGAAGAACCTTACCAGGTCTTGACATCCCGTTGACCACTGTAGAGATATAGTTTCCCCTTCGGGGGCAACGGTGACAGGTGGTGCATGGTTGTCGTCAGCTCGTGTCGTGAGATGTTGGGTTAAGTCCCGCAACGAGCGCAACCCTTGATCTTAGTTGCCATCATTTAGTTGGGCACTCTAAGGTGACTGCCGGTGACAAACCGGAGGAAGGTGGGGATGACGTCAAATCATCATGCCCCTTATGACCTGGGCTACACACGTGCTACAATGGACGATACAAACGGTTGCCAACTCGCGAGAGGGAGCTAATCCGATAAAGTCGTTCTCAGTTCGGATTGTAGGCTGCAACTCGCCTACATGAAGCCGGAATCGCTAGTAATCGCGGATCAGCATGCCGCGGTGAATACGTTCCCGGGCCTTGTACACACCGCCCGTCACACCACGAGAGTTTGTAACACCCGAAGTCGGTGAGGTAACCTTTTGGAGCCAGCCGCCGAAGGTGGGATAGATGATTGGGGTGAAGTCGTAACAAGGTAGCCGTATCGGAAGGTGCGGCTGGATCACCTCCTTTCTAAGGATTATTTCGGAATACAAACCTAGGGTTTGTAAGATTACGTTTTGCGTTCAGTTTTGAAGGTTCATTCTTCTTGAATGAATTACTTCTAATTATGTGCTCCTGTCGCTACGCTTTCGTCGCAAAGCTGCGAGATGTATAAGCAGGCAGTAGCTTTGTTCTTTGAAAACTGGATAAAACGACATTGAAATTGTAACAAACACATTTATTTTTTTAAGTTTTTTTATAGGCTTAATAACTTGGTTAAGTTATTAAGGGCGCACGGCGAATGCCTTGGCACTAGGAGCCGAAGAAGGACGGCACTAACACCGATATGCTTCGGGGAGCTGTAAGTGAGCTTTGATCCGGAGATTTCCGAATGGGGGAACCCACTACGTTTAATCGCGTAGTATCTTGACGTGAATACATAGCGTCTTGAAGGCAGACCCAGGGAACTGAAACATCTAAGTACCTGGAGGAAGAGAAAGAAAAATCGATTCCCTGAGTAGCGGCGAGCGAAACGGGAAGAGCCCAAACCAAGAGGCTTGCCTCTTGGGGTTGTAGGACACTCAATACGGAGTTACAAAAGAGCGAGTTAGATGAAGCGACTTGGAAAGGTCCGCCAGAGCAGGTAAAAGCCCTGTAGTCGAAAGTTCGTTCTCTCCTGAGTGGATCCTGAGTACGGCGGAACACGTGAAATTCCGTCGGAATCCGGGAGGACCATCTCCCAAGGCTAAATACTACCTAGTGACCGATAGTGAACCAGTACCGTGAGGGAAAGGTGAAAAGCACCCCGGAAGGGGAGTGAAAGAGATCCTGAAACCGTGTGCCTACAAGTAGTTAGAGCCCGTTAATGGGTGATAGCGTGCCTTTTGTAGAATGAACCGGCGAGTTACGATTACGTGCGAGGTTAAGCTTTAGAAGGCGGAGCCGCAGCGAAAGCGAGTCTGAATAGGGCGAAATAGTACGTGGTCGTAGACCCGAAACCAGGTGATCTACCCATGTCCAGGGTGAAGGTAAGGTAACACTTACTGGAGGCCCGAACCCACGCACGTTGAAAAGTGCGGGGATGAGGTGTGGGTAGCGGAGAAATTCCAATCGAACTTGGAGATAGCTGGTTCTCTCCGAAATAGCTTTAGGGCTAGCCTCGTGATGAGAATACTGGAGGTAGAGCACTGTTTGGACTAGGGGGCCATCCCGGTTTACCGAATTCAGACAAACTCCGAATGCCAGATATTTATACACGGGAGTCAGACTGCGAGTGATAAGATCCGTAGTCAAAAGGGAAACAGCCCAGACCACCAGCTAAGGTCCCAAAGTAATCGTTAAGTGGAAAAGGATGTGGCGTTGCACAGACAACCAGGATGTTGGCTTAGAAGCAGCCATCATTTAAAGAGTGCGTAATAGCTCACTGGTCGAGTGACGCTGCGCCGAAAATGTATCGGGGCTAAACGATTCACCGAAGCTGTGGATTGACATCTACGATGTCAGTGGTAGGAGAGCGTTCTAAGTGCGTTGAAGTCAGACCGGAAGGACTGGTGGAGCGCTTAGAAGTGAGAATGCCGGTATGAGTAGCGAAAGACGGGTGAGAATCCCGTCCACCGTATGACTAAGGTTTCCTGAGGAAGGCTCGTCCGCTCAGGGTTAGTCGGGACCTAAGCCGAGGCCGATAGGCGTAGGCGATGGACAACAGGTTGATATTCCTGTACCACCTCCTCACCGTTTGAGAAATGGGGGGACGCAGTAGGATAGGGTAAGCGCGCTGTTGGTTATGCGCGTCCAAGCAGTAAGGCGTGTGTGTAGGCAAATCCGCACACTGTAACGTTGAGCTGTGATGGCGAGTCCGTATGGACGAAGTTCCTGATTTCACACTGCCAAGAAAAGCCTCTATCGAGGTGAGAGGTGCCCGTACCGCAAACCGACACAGGTAGTCGAGGAGAGAATCCTAAGGTGTGCGAGAGAACTCTCGTTAAGGAACTCGGCAAAATGACCCCGTAACTTCGGGAGAAGGGGTGCTCTTGAGCGTGCAAGCGCATGAGAGCCGCAGTGAATAGGCCCAGGCGACTGTTTAGCAAAAACACAGGTCTCTGCAAAACCGTAAGGTGACGTATAGGGGCTGACGCCTGCCCGGTGCTGGAAGGTTAAGAGGAGTGGTTAGCGCAAGCGAAGCTGCGAATTGAAGCCCCAGTAAACGGCGGCCGTAACTATAACGGTCCTAAGGTAGCGAAATTCCTTGTCGGGTAAGTTCCGACCCGCACGAAAGGCGTAACGATCTGGGCACTGTCTCAACGAGAGACTCGGTGAAATTATAGTACCTGTGAAGATGCAGGTTACCCGCGACAGGACGGAAAGACCCCGTGGAGCTTTACTGTAGCCTGATATTGAATTTTGGTACAACTTGTACAGGATAGGTAGGAGCCAGAGATCTCGGAGCGCCAGCTTCGAAGGAGGCGTCGGTGGGATACTACCCTGGTTGTATTGAAATTCTAACCCATGCCCCTTAGCGGGGCAGGAGACAGTGTCAGGCGGACAGTTTGACTGGGGCGGTCGCCTCCTAAAAGGTAACGGAGGCGCCCAAAGGTTCCCTCAGAATGGTTGGAAATCATTCGTAGAGTGTAAAGGCACAAGGGAGCTTGACTGCGAGACCTACAAGTCGAGCAGGGTCGAAAGACGGGCTTAGTGATCCGGTGGTTCCGCATGGAAGGGCCATCGCTCAACGGATAAAAGCTACCCCGGGGATAACAGGCTTATCTCCCCCAAGAGTCCACATCGACGGGGAGGTTTGGCACCTCGATGTCGGCTCATCGCATCCTGGGGCTGTAGTCGGTCCCAAGGGTTGGGCTGTTCGCCCATTAAAGCGGTACGCGAGCTGGGTTCAGAACGTCGTGAGACAGTTCGGTCCCTATCCGTCGTGGGCGTAGGAAATTTGAGAGGAGCTGTCCTTAGTACGAGAGGACCGGGATGGACACACCGCTGGTGTACCAGTTGTCTTGCCAAAGGCATCGCTGGGTAGCTATGTGTGGACGGGATAAGTGCTGAAAGCATCTAAGCATGAAGCCCCCCTCAAGATGAGATTTCCCATTACGCAAGTAAGTAAGATCCCTCAAAGACGATGAGGTAGATAGGTTCGAGGTGGAAGTGTGGTGACACATGGAGCTGACGAATACTAATCGATCGAGGACTTAACCAAAATGTTTGAACCATTCAATGTACGTTTATCCAGTTTTGAAAGAATAAAAAATATTATAATATACTTGTAATTTTGATAAAATATGTTATAATAAGTATTGTCTTTCAAATAGTCTAGTGATGATGGCAAAGAGGTCACACCCGTTCCCATACCGAACACGGAAGTTAAGCTCTTTAGCGCCGATGGTAGTTGGGGGCTTCCCCCTGTGAGAGTAGGACGTCGCTAGGCTATATACTAAAATTATTCCGAAGTAGCTCAGTTGGTAGTAGCACCTGACTGTTAATCAGGTTGTCGCAGGTTCGAGTCCTGCCTTCGGAGCCATTCTTGGAGAGTTGTCCGAGTGGCCGAAGGAGCACGATTGGAAATCGTGTAGGCGGTTAACACTGTCTCAAGGGTTCAAATCCCTTACTCTCCGCCAGCACTTTGATTTATTCCAAAAGTTGGCCCCTTGGTCAAGTGGTTAAGACACCGCCCTTTCACGGCGGTAACACGGGTTCGAATCCCGTAGGGGTCACCATTTAAATACCCAGATGGAGGATTAGCTCAGCTGGGAGAGCATCTGCCTTACAAGCAGAGGGTCGGCGGTTCGAGCCCGTCATCCTCCACCATTATTTTTACAATAGTATATGATTATCGCGGGGTGGAGCAGTGGTAGCTCGTCGGGCTCATAACCCGAAGGTCGTTGGTTCAAATCCGGCCCCCGCAACCAAATGGTCCCGTGGTGTAGCGGTTAACATGCCTGCCTGTCACGCAGGAGATCGCCGGTTCGATCCCGGTCGGGACCGCCATTTATTTTAATAACAAGGGTCAGTAGCTCAGTTGGTAGAGCATTAGATTGAAGCTCTAAGTGTCGGCGGTTCGATTCCGTCCTGACCCATCATGTTTTTTTGCCGGTGTAGCTCAGTTGGTAGAGCAACTGACTTGTAATCAGTAGGTCGTGGGTTCGACTCCTATCGCCGGCACCATGTATTCCCGGAGGGGTAGCGAAGTGGCTAAACGCGGCGGACTGTAAATCCGCTCCTTAGGGTTCGGCGGTTCGAATCCGTCCCCCTCCACCAGTTTTATTATTATAGGGGCATAGTTCAACGGTAGAATAGAGGTCTCCAAAACCTTTGGTGTGGGTTCGATTCCTACTGCCCCTGCCAATTAATTTTATGGCGATTGTGGCGAAGTGGTTAACGCACCGGATTGTGGTTCCGGCATTCGTGGGTTCGATTCCCATCAGTCGCCCCATTTAAAGTAAAATTAATAAAAATTATAATATAATGGCGATTGTGGCGAAGTGGTTAACGCACCGGATTGTGGTTCCGGCACTCGTGGGTTCGATTCCCATCAGTCGCCCCATTTATATAATTATCTTTTGGGGTATAGCCAAGCGGTAAGGCAACGGATTTTGATTCCGTCATGCCCTGGTTCGAATCCAGGTACCCCAGCCATTTTGCGGAAGTAGTTCAGTGGTAGAACACCACCTTGCCAAGGTGGGGGTCGCGAGTTCGAACCTCGTCTTCCGCTCCAACTTCGATGGCGGCATAGCCAAGTGGTAAGGCACAGGTCTGCAACACCTTTATCACCGGTTCAAATCCGGTTGCCGCCTCCATATTTTAACTCTAATCGGTGTATCCGATTTTTTTTATCTCCATTATGCCGGTGTGGCGGAATTGGCAGACGCGCACGACTCAAAATCGTGTTCCTTTGGAGTGTCGGTTCGACCCCGACCACCGGTATCTTTTACAGCGAAGAATCCTTGAAATAACAAGGGTTCTTTTTTTTATGTAGAAAATATGTAGAAAACTTTAAAAGATGTTCAATAATTTGTGGTAAAATAGTATTAATTTGAATGGGGGTATTTGGTATATGAGTCAAGAAATTAAAGATGGTAAAGTAGTTTCTTTTATTAATATGGGGTCTTCGGATTTTATAGTGGAATTATCTTTTTAAAGTTTAAAAATAATTAGTGTTCAAATCGGAATATCTGGTGGAATACTAAGTGTCATAAATGTATCAATTAAATACGAGAGATACGTGAGAAAGTTAAAATAGTCTAACGAACAAGAGCTAAGAAAATTTATGGCACAATACATGGAAAAAGTGTGTGACATACTGGAAAACAGACCTTATTGTTATGACTTATACTGTATCGAGGTATTCGAATTATTGTATTTGTACCTATGTAGCAGATAAATTAAAGGACAGTCATTAATATAAGATATAGGAATTGACAACAATACTATTACACTATACAATGTAATTGTGAAATTGGTAATAAAAAGTATTATCGTTTTACTTAAATAAAAGGGAGGAATTTAAAATGAATTCAGCAAAAACTGATGTTCTAAAAGTGGAAGGTTTGGATTGCCCTTCATGTGCAACAACAGTTGAAAAAGCTTTGAAAAAATTAAAGGGAATTCAAAGTACAGAGGCTAACTTTTTTGCGGAAAAATTAACTGTAACTTATGATGATTCCAGAGTAACTCTTGACGACATTGCTGATAAATTAAAAAAAGTAGGTCACCCTGTAGTTAAATAACTCCAGTTTTCCCACTTAATGTTATCCCTTTAGATAACTTTTGAGTGGGGTTTAGTATTTAATTTATCTTTTCCTATCAAATGAATAAAAACATATCAATTTTTTTGATTACATTTTAAAAATGGAACATAAATAAGGGGGAACACAGAAATGAATACAAGGTGGTATAAACACCCAAGGACAATACTGTTGATTATTGCCGCAACCGTCACAGCATTTACACTGATTGCAGAAATTGGATTCGGTCTACCTGAAATGTGGGCGATTATTTTATATAGTATTGCAATTGTTGTTGGAGGGATCTATCCAGCAAGAAGTGCATGGGTTGAATTAAGAAATGGAAGTCTCTCCATTAATACATTGCTTATTGCGGCAGTAATTGGAGCTATTTATCTAGGATTATGGGAAGAAGCTGCGATGCTTGTCGTTATTTTCTCTTTAGGTGAATTAATGGAATCATACGCATCAGATAAAGCCAGAAATGCAATTAGAGCATTAGTTGAATTAGCCCCTAGTGAAGCAACAGTCATTCGAAATGGTCGTCAAATGCGTATATTGACAGAACAAGTGGAAATCAGAGATATCGTTCTGGTACGTCCCGGAGAAAAAATACCAGTTGATGGTGTAGTCACTAAAGGTTCAACTACAGTTGATCAAGCTTCCATTACTGGAGAGTCAATACCTGTATCAAAACAATTAGGAGATGAGGTATTTGCTTCAACATTAAATGGACGTGGTGCATTGGAAATAGAAGTGACTAAACTTGCTCAAGATACAACCCTAGCCCAAATTATTAAATTAGTAGAGGGCGCACAAATGAAAAAAGGGAAAGGACAGCGGTTCAGTGAGAAATTTGGTGCCATTTACACGCCAGCCATGTTTGTATTAGCGATCATTGTGGCTATTGTACCTCCCCTTTTCTTTGGTCAACCTTTTGATGAATGGTTATATAGAGCTTTAGTGGTACTAGTCGTTTCTTGTTCTTGTGGATTAGTACTGTCTGTGCCAGTCGCAGTCGTTACTGGCATTGGAACGGCAGCTCGAAGTGGAGTAATGGTTAAAGGCGGTATTTATATAGAATCAGCTGGTAGTACTCAAGTTGTGGCATTTGATAAAACAGGAACCTTGACAGTTGGAAAGCCTTCGGTCACGGATCTTGTAACGGTATCAGACCTTTCAAATAAGCAATTATTGGATATTGCTGGTGCGCTTGAAAAACAATCCGAACATCCTTTAGCTGATGCGATTATGGAAGAAACATTAAACAAAAAGATTACAATTCCAGATGTAGAAGAATTCGATTCACTTACAGGTCGTGGGGCAAAAGGTAAGATTAACGGAAATAATTACTACATTGGAAATCCACGCTTGTTTAACGAATTAAAAGTAAACATAAATAAAGACCACGTCATGCAAATTGAAAAGCTGCAAGGACAAGGGAAAACTGTCATGCTCTTAGGAACTGCCAATGAAGTACTTGGGATGATTGCAGTAGCTGATAGACCCAAAGAAAATGCAAAACAAGCTATTCAAAGTTTGAAAGAAGCTGGTGTGAAAAAGGTTGTTATGCTAACAGGTGATAATAGACTAACAGGTGAAGCAATTGGTAAAGAACTTGGCGTTGATGAAGTAAGAGCAGAACTCCTTCCAGAAGATAAGATTAACGCAGTGAAAGAATTGCAAAAACAGTATGGGCAGGTAGCGATGGTAGGAGATGGTGTAAATGATGCACCAGCACTGGCTCAGGCTGATGTAGGTATTGCAATGGGAGTTCAAGGAACAGACGTTGCACTAGAGACAGCAGATATTGCTTTAATGCAGGATAATTTAGATCAACTAGTATATACACTAAAATTAAGTAAAAAGACAGTTTCTAAAATATACCAAAATATTGCTATTTCGTTAGCGATAGTTGCGTTCCTTGTTGTGACTGCCTTGATCGGAGTCATGCCTCTTACATTAGGTTTAATTATAAATGAAGGTAGTGCATTACTTATTATTATCAACGGAATGTTCCTACGCAGGCATAAATGGAAAAAAGAAGGAATAAGGGTTGAAAACAATCAAAGTAATATTCCATTGGCTGATGCGGAATAATCTAAAAAAATATAATTTGACACACAAACTATTACACTATATAATGTAATAGTGAAGTGGAGGAGGAAATAATGGAAGAAAATTGTTGTACACCTAAACCTCAGCTAACGGATCGTCCTTTGTTGGATATAGATTATGCGGAGGGATTGAGCGAAACGTTTAAAATCCTTTCAAACGGCACGAGGCTTCGGATATTACACGCAGTGATTCGAACACCAAACATATCCGTTACTGAGTTGGCTGAACAACTCGAAATGAAACCTCAAGCCATCTCTAACCAACTTCAACGATTAGATGATAAGGGCATTGTTCGTTCGTCTCGTGAGGGAAATTTTATTCGGTATCGAGTTGTTGATCCTTGTGTAACCAGCCTTTTACACGAAGGATGGTGCCTAACAGAAGATTTACCAAAATAGGAGGAGATTCAAAGTGGAAAAATGTGCACGCTCTAACTGTAATTGTCTTATTGGTGAGAACAAAGTAGAGGTTGATGGAAAAGTTTATTGTAATCAAGAATGTGCAGATCATTGTACTGATGAAGTTTGCGAGTGCAAAGATTGTAGCTGTGCAACTGCATAATTGAATAATAATGAAGGTTATCCTGTGCAACTATAGGATAACCTTTTTTGTACATAGGCTATCCAACGATAGGGTGCATTATTTAATGCAAACTCTACAAAAGGAATTTTCCAAACTATTTTCCTATCACCTATTGTATATGCTTTAAGGGATTTTCTAAGTGCATTTGTGGTCACAAAAAATATTTAACAATTTTAATTTTGATATCAAATCTATACTTGAAAAACACGGAGTAGTAAAGGATGAACAATATGTTAGACCTATTATTCCTACCAGACCTTAAAACAATAGAACCACCACAAGAAAATGAAACCGACATGATGTTTAAAGTGGAAGCAATCAAACCACCTGAACGTTGTCCTAAATGCGGTTTTGACAAACTGTACAAGCATAGTTCACGAAAACAATTAATCATGGACTTGCCTATTCATTTAAAGCGAGTAGGCTTACAAGTAAACCGTAGACGTTATAAATGTCGTGAGTGTGGTTCCACATTTTGGGAACGCCTTATATCCATTGACGAAAAGCGTAGTATGACTAAAAGATTGTTGGAGTCCATTGAAGAACAGTCCATGTCTAAAACTTTTGTGGAAGTAGCAGAAAACGTTGGTGTAGACGAGAAAACCGTTAGGAACATCTTTAAAAACTATGTGGCATTAAAAGAACTTGAATACCAGTTTGAAACTCCTAAATGGCTCGGTATTGACGAAATACACATTATCAAGAAACCTCGTCTTGTATTGACCAATGTGGAACGTAGAACTATATATGACATAAAACCCAATCGTAACAAAGATACGGTCATTCAACGCCTTTCTGAGATTACAGACAATACTTATATCGAATACGTCACAATGGATATGTGGAAGCCCTACAAAGACGCAGTTAATACAGTTATGCCACACGCAAAAGTAGTTGTAGATAAGTTTCATGTAGTCCGTATGGCTAATCAAGCCTTAGACAGTGTTAGGAAGTCTCTTAAAGCCAATATGACAGCCAAAGAAAGGCGTACCCTTATGCGTGAGAGGTATATCCTTCTTAAACGAAAGCATGACCTGAATGAACGAGACTCATTCCTTTTGGATACTTGGTTAAGTAATTTACCTGAACTAAAAGAAGCCTATGAACTTAAAGAAGAGTTCTACTGGATATGGGATACAGATGACCTTGACCAAGGCAGAGAACGTTACAGGTATTGGAGACAACGTTGTTTATCCAGTAACTCTAAAAACGCCTATAAAGACCTCGTAAGAGCCGTAGAAAACTGGCAAGATGAAATCTTCAACTACTTCGATAAAAGGCTCACTAACGCTTATACAGAGTCTATAAATAGCATCATTAGGCAAGTAGAACGAATGGGTAGAGGTTACTCATTTGAAGCCTTACGAGCCAAAATACTTTTTAATGAGAAGCTCCATAAGAAACGGAAGCCTCGATTTAATTCAAGTGCTTTCAGCAAAGCTATGTTATACGATAGTTTCAATTCGTATCAAATAACAGACCGTGACAAAACAGGCAACTATGGTGTAGATTTTTCCACACTTATTAAGAAATTGGAGAAGGGTAACTTATAGACCCTTTTCCACCATAAAATCCGAAGACCCTTAATATGAAAGGTGGCGTAGGAAAAACCACTCTTTGTATAGGTATAGGAGAATATCTAGCTAATTATGAAGGAAAAAAGATTCTATTAATCGATTTAGATCCACAATTTAATACAACACAATCAATTATGGACCTTGTAAATCAAGCTGAAGAATATATGAATGATTATCGTCATAGAATAACTATTCGAAAGATTTTTGAAGATACTAAAACGATTTCAGAAAGACCAAAGATTCCATCTGTTTCGGAGGTTATTTTAAAATTTGAAAGTGAACCAAATATTGACTTGATATGTGGTACGATTGATATAATTAAAGATGATACTTCTAATAAATCGTTATATAAAAGACTAAACAAATTTATTAATGAGCATAAATTAAAAGAATTGTATGATTATATATTTATTGATTGTCCACCTACTATTTCTTTTTATACTGATGCAGCTTTATTTGCTTCAGATTATTATATTGTTCCAGCAAAGATTGATCGATATTCAATTTTAGGTATAAGACTATTAAATACGGTTATATCTAATCTAATGTATGATGAGGAATTAGAGATAACTCCTTTAGGAATAGTTTATACAATGAGAAGACAAGAAGAAACAATGAAAACGGGTGAAATTAGATGGAGATTCGAACAGAATAAAGATGTTGCTCAGATGGGAATATTTAGTTCTTCAACGTTTATAGTTAATGATTTAATGGTAGGGTATCAAGGGAATATTGCATCTAAATATAGTAAATCTAGAGAAGATATTAAGAATGTCTCGGAAGAGTTTTTAAGTAGGATATCTCAAATTTCAAGTATTAAGGATGATTTGGATGAATAATAGTATATTAATAGATTTACAAGAACATGTTCATTTAAAAACATCAAATAAGAATTATACTATCGGTACGGTAACTCTAATTGTTTATTCTAATGAACTTTTTAAAAATAATAAAGATATTATCCCTTTCTTAAAAGTTGTTTTCAACGAATCTTATTTACCATACGTTATTAAAAGTAGAACATTAATAGTCGCTAAACTTGGGAGATATTTAGCTCAAAAAGAGAAAGGTGAAATAATAGAAATTAATCAGGCAATTCTTGATTATTTCGGAGATATAATATCAAGCGATGGTGAAATAAAAAAGAGGGCAAAGAAAAAAAATGCAAATGATAAATTAGATTCTTGGCTAAGAGGGATATAGAAATGAATATTATAGAAGATGACATTCAAAAGTTTTTAGAAATTCTTGATGTGGAAAATAATTCATTGAATATCGATATTCTAAAAAAAATTGCCTATAGTACGATGTTTTTTAAATCAATAGAAGTTGAAGATGAAAATAAGCATTATCTAAAATGTTTAGTACAAGATATCTTATCTATATTAGATTCGGTATCACATAAATCCCAACGCTATTATTATTTTATATTACGCTCATACATTGAGAATTTTTTGAGAGTATTATTAAAGCTTCAAAATGATGATTCTACTGGGGTTATGAAACTTTTTAGTAACGTAAAAAAAATGATAAACTCACATGAGGAAATAAGTGATTTATATGAGAATTTAGATAATACTTATTCGGAATGTTGTTTATTTGTACATAGTAACGTTAAATCTGGTGATGAAGTAAATGAGTTTTTAAAAATGATTGTAGATAGAAACGATTTTGCAGATAATGATATAGTGAATAATTTCTTAGAAGAATTTAATAAGCTTTTAGAAATTTCAATTAAAATTTTCTTGGTTTGCCATATAGAGCTTGTTGATAATAGTTTTTATAGAAAAAGAGATGTCTTAAGAAAGATAGTTTCGGAAGAGAACTATATAGAATTTAGAAAGCATTTAAAACTAAAAGTAGAATAATTATATATTCTACTTTTAGATGTTATATAGATAGGAATTAAAGTTGATATATAGATTCTAGTATATTATTTATTAATTTTTGGTTCCTTTTTTTTAGTTCTTTTATTACATGAATATACACTCTACTAGTAACTAGCGTATCACTATGACCAAGAATTTCAGATACAACTGCAATATCAACACCCTTATAAATAAGAATACTACCGTAAGTATGTCGTGCACCATGCATTGTAATTAATGGAGTAATCCCTAACTTTTTTAATGCCCGTCTTAAAGATTGATTAACAGCATTATTAGATACTATCCCCTCAATGTAATGATAAAAAATTTGATTAAAAGGATTTACTACATTTAAATTATTGAATAAGATTTGTTGCTGCTCTTTAAAGGTTTTTAACAAACTTGATGTAACATCATCAATAGAGATACTCCTAAGCGCAGAAAAAGTTTTGGTGTTTTTAAAACCACTATGAGTGTGATAGTCATAAGATTTGTTAATATCAATTATATTGTTTTCAAAGTCTATATCATCCCATGTAAGCCCTAATAATTCACCATAACGCATTCCTGTAGTAAAAGCTAAGATAATCATGTAATAACTTGGAGTTTTAGGGTCTAAACGTTCTTTAAAGTAAGCTATCATTTTCTTAGTATCTTCATAGTTTAAAAATTTGTCCTCTTTTTTCTTAACATTATCTGTTCCAGAGATAACGGCATTATTCGTAAAGTTATCAATGATGATTTTTTCTTCAACAGCATTTTTAATGCATTGGCGAATATGGTTGTTAAACTTTGATGTTGATTGTGGCGCATGAGTACTTGCATATTCATTCAGGATTTTCTGATAAGACTTTTTATTTATATCCGAGATAGAGGTATTTCCAAAATGGATTTCTAATGAATTTAGTGTAGTTAAATATTTTGTGTAAGTACGTTCTGAAATAATAGGCTTTTTATAAATATCAACCCATTCTTTAAAATAGGCAACTAATGATATTCTAGCGTTTAATGTATAGCCGTGTTTGTAGCTTCTGCTTTAGTTCGAAATCCACTCTTAGTAATGCGTTTATATTTTTCTGATAAAGGGTCTTTAATTGAGATAATGTATTCCCATGTTTTACCCCTCTTCTTGAAGCTTGCCATAATTCTAATGCTCCTTAACTTAATCTAGAGATTTTAACTTTGTATATCGTATAGGAAAGGTTATCCATTGGTCACCTATCTTTTTTCTACCGTAATATTCTTTTTGAAATAGAATATCGTTTGAATTGAATATTAGTTTATCAGTATTATAAATAACTTTGATTCTTGGTTTTTTTAAATTTTTAGAAGTGAAGAATCGCTTTTTACCTTTGAATTTTAGTAGGTGCTGCGAGTCATCTAGATTTTTGGCGAAATATTTACTAATATACCGACCACGATTTTCTTTTGAATCTGCATCTACTTTTTTTATATTAACTGATCCAAACTTCCATAACTTTGAGAGTTCTGTATAAGGGATTTTAGATATTGAAAATAATAGGATATGATAATGAATTGCCCCACGTTTTTGTAATTCCCATACAGCTAAATATTTTAAAGTGGCTTTTTTCGTTTTATATATTTTGTAGTTTAATCGTTTAATAAATTTCATGAATTCATAATTGCAACTTGTTATATCTTGAATGTTTTCTTTAAACGTTAACGTAAGGAAACTTGTTTGGTTATCAAAGTTTACGTCTATTAATCTAGAAATTTCCCAACGCTCATTAAGATAACGAGTTTTCATTCTTGCAATCCGTTCACGCTTCATTTCTGGTGTTGCATTTTCAAAAGTTATACGTTCTGATTTTTCAACGGTAATGGGGTTTGTAAAATTATATGCGATTAATTCGTCATATTCATAAATCTCAGTTATGGAAGATTGAATAATTTTTGTGTTATAAAATTTTATACACATTCAATCTCCATATTAATCTCTGCGATATTCAATTTTCTCGTTAAGTTTGTGTATATAACAAGTTAACTGCCTCAGCTATGCTTCGGCATGCCTTTTCATTTCTGAAACGGTGCTCCGCTAAACCACTCCGTTTTTCTTTGCAAGCAAAGAAATTTCCCTTTCAAAAACGAAAAGGTCAAAAGGGCATAACGGAGAAATTGTTCTGTTCATAAGAATCTTATTGGAATTTTTGCTTACCTTCTTCTAATAATTTAGATAAAGTATCTTGAAAACGAATAGATTCAAGATTTAGTAAAGGAGATGTATAAGCACGTGGTACATTCCAGTTCATTCCATCCATCATAATTAGCCCTTTTCCTGTACCAGTTTCTACAGAAGGTAGTTCATCCCAATCATCACCTAGTGTCATTTTATAACCAGGTTTTGAGAGTTGACCTAAAGCAATTCGAAGCCCCATTTGGTCACGAATAGCTGTCGGGATGGCTTCAGCAGTAGGTTTTTGTGTACTAAGTATTAAAAATATACCTGCTTGTCTACCTTTGAATAGTAATTGCTTTAAATAAGAGTCAGCTTCTTTTGCAACTTTTTTATCCTCTTCATTAAATGCAGCTACTTCATCGAAAAAAATAACAATTGGCTGTAAATTATAGTATTGAAAATTTTCTCCCATTTTGGTTGGTTGGCTAAAGTATTTTTCATAACGTAAATTCATTTCATCATTTACTGTTCGAAGTATGCCGCAAATTTGATTAGGTGTTATTGCAACATGATTATGTCCTTCAGGAATAAAATGAATTAATGAGGACAAATCGCTTCGTTTAGGATCTAAGATATAGATTTCTGCATCTTGTTGAGCGAATTGAAGCATTAAATAATATAACATGTATGTTTTTCCAGATGATGTTGCACCAGCTATTAGAGCATGCGGGGATTTAATATAATCCCAGTATTTTTCGCTGTCCAATTGAATTGTATTCTTACTTTTAGGGATATCATGTGAGTTATCGATAATTAAACTTTGAATAGGAATAAGTAAGAATTCATAACGTGTGAACTTTGGGTTTGAAATATTAATTTCTAAAAGTCTTAAACCAAGTGCCAACTCCAATATAGGCCCTAGTTCATTAACTTGTTTTGTATATGATGCGCCATGGCTATCGGTATCAATTACTAATTTGTATCGTGTAAAATAGAAGGTGAATGTTAAGGAAGTATAAATTTTTTGATAATAACCTAAATCCTCTATTTTGAATAAATTATTTGCTTTAATTACTTCAAATAAAATAGCTGCAATACGCTTATTTCTCGAAAATGAGTACTTACTTCGAAAGTACATTCCTCCCCATATTATTGGTGTAATGAGAGGGAGCAATTTATGATTGAAAGGTAAATCTATATTAAATAGAAAATCCAGTATTGGTTCTCCTAAGTCCAAACCAGCTGTAATAGCTATAGGGGTTAAAGAGAGAGCAAAACCTTCTAAAAAACTTTTTCGATGGTGATATTGAACTTTAATTTTTTTATGAGTTGGTTTATCATTCATAAGAGGACCTTCTTTCAAAAAAACACCAGAGTTGCAGCTCTGGCATGATTAATTATTTGTTTAGTGAAATTGATGAAGCTTTGAAGTTGTAATAGAATTTACCATCATTTTTCCCGATATAAGGATTTGATTGAAGGTCTTTCACTTTTATTGGAATTGACTGTTTGGGTAAGAATACCTCAGGTTTGATAAGAGGGATATTACCTTCAATTTTCACTTCGATTTTTTCATATCCAAATTCCTCTAAAACTAAAACATATGTATATGCTCCAATTTCTTCAGTTTTTTTACCATTTACATATTTAAAGTTTGGTTTTGGTGCATCTACCAATAGCATTTTTTCACCTAACTTTTTGTAATCAATTAAATTACTTAGTTCTTTAATTTCCATATTTTTTAATAATCCTCCTACATTGTTTTCATAATCTCTTTAAATCTTGTTTCTAAGAATTCTGTTGTTTTAGATGCTAAGAAGTAGTATTTTTCACCTCTTGATTTTGGGAAGTGAACAAATGATTCTAGTTCCTTTTGAAATTGTTGATTGGATAAGATTTTTTCTGTAAATGTTTTTCTACTGATACAAATTCTTTTTAAAACATCTTCCATACTCCACCAAACCCCAAGTTTCATTGATTTCTTCAGTTCTTGGTATTCATTGACTTCGATAATTATTAAATTTTTAGGAAGTTGAATTGGAACCGTAATTTCAAAATGTTGAATAACAAGTACCTCCTTAATTAGATGTTTTGTTTTTGGTGGAATTATAGGTTTTGTTTATTTGTTTATAAAACGAAACCTTAATGTGATTATAAAACGAAACATCGATAATTGTAAAGACTGATTTTAAAATAAAGCTTGTACATGTTAGAATAGGGTATAAATACATTGATTTTTGAAAGGAGAACAAAACCATTGCAACTGGATAAAAAGCAAATTGGTCTTAGAATTAAATCAATACGAGAGTCTTTTGGTTGGAATTTGGAAGAGTTCGGTGAATTGGTTTTTGAAGCTTCTAAGGGTACAGTAAGTAATTGGGAGAATGGTGTCAATATACCAAGTAAAAAGAGATTAGAAAGAATATCGGTATTATGTAAAAAAGATGTTAATTGGATACTTCATGGTGATATGCATGAGTATGTTAGAAGACTTTTTTCTTACATGAAACCTATGAAATTTAGTGATGAATTTTATGATAAATTGGTCGAATCAATTTTTGAAAATAAAGTGGATTATGAGAATGTGGAAGGGATATTTAAAATTGCTTTAGAAATAAATCCTGAATTAAGAAACGATGAACAATTCCATTATTTATTAAAAAACTTAGGTACATCTGTTGAGAAAGTCAGTTATTATGATATTGAGGAAAACAATCACTATAGAAATGTCTATTTACCTATGCTATCGGCAATTTTTAAACAAGAAGAATATGTTGAGGAAATGTATCAAAGGTATAATGATCAAGTTTTATTGAGGGTGATGGATTTACTACGTAGGCTAAGTTATGATAATAAACCATTATTAAATGAGCTTATAACAGAATTTTCTTGGGTAATGTCAAAAAATATTTTTATTGCAGATAAAAAGTATATGCCAATTGAACATGCATCTTTTGGTGGTTTTAATGATACTAATGAAACAACAATGTTTAGGCAAAGGGAGCTAGCAGAAGCAAAAGAAGAGTATGCTTCCATTAAGAAAAGTATTATGGAGAAGTTGGACAAAATTTTTATAGCTAACGCAAAAGATTTTTATGAGAATGGAAATCGTTATTAAATTTTCTAACTCAAATCATCAAATTAAAGGTGGTTTGAGTTTTTTTATAAATGAAATGAGGTGCTTTTTTGATTACAGAAGAATTTAGAAAGATTTCAAGTGTAATGGGGAGCTATTTAACTTATGAACAATTATTCCCTTATAAACCAAGTCAAGAAGAAGTAATAAAAGATATTCAAAGTATTGAAGTTGAAAAAGCATTAGCTATAATTTCTAAATTTACTTTGTATAATGAGCAGTTAAAAAAAGAGCAGGTTCAACAATTAAAGGATAATTTTTTATGTGAAGAAGATGTAGCAAATATAGATTCAATTTATTTATTTGATTTTATAAATCTTAACTATGCCATAAAAATGTTTTTAGCATATGGATTAAAAAATCCAACTAACAAGTTTGAAAATAATTTTTCTGAAACCTATAACGTATTATTAACAGTCTTGAAAATTACCTCTTTAATCAAAGATGATGTAGACACAGAAAAAGGTCTTCAAGAAACTATTTTAAAAACATGGTTGGCGAGTCGAACAGAGGATATAACTAGGATAGTATCTAGGCAGTATGAAATATACGAAAATATATTTAATAATTTCGACAAAAACGACCCAGAGTTTATTGATATCCATACATTATTTGAAGAATTTTATGGATATTCAATTAAAGACTATATTTCGGTAATATTTCCTATACATGCAAAGCTAAGTAGAACAGAAAATGAGACGCTTTTATCAAACGAATTAATTGGGATTTCGGAAGATTATTATAAAACAACAAGTGTAAAAAACATATATAAAAAAATTTTAGATGATTTGACTGTTAATGTAGATGATTTGAAAAAATGGGCTTTAAATAGTATAGAAAATTATTATGATGCGGAAGGTTTAATATCTAAACCAATATTTTATTACGACAACCACTATGTAATTTTTTCTTTACCATTTTTAGAGGCAGCAATGTTTGATGGACTATGGTTTAAACTATTAATTTGCTGTAGAAAAAATAAAAAGAATTTCCCAAGTTTTTATGGGAGGTTATTTGAGAAATACGTGAACAATATCTTGGAAAGCTCAATAAAAAAATATTCGAAGTTACCTTATGAGTTTATTGAGGAATTTAAATTTGGACATGATAATTTAGACTCATCTGATGCATATGTTAAAATTGGAAAATCATTGCTTATTGTTGAGGCTAAGGGAGGGAAAATTAGAAAAGAAACAAAGGTAAGCGCTGATAATGAGGTTACAAGTGAAGATTTTAAAAAGTATGCTATTAATCCTATATTGCAAGCGAATGAAGCTTATGAAAAAATAATAAAAAATAATCCAAATTACTTTGGCGATGTAAAGAAAATATATATACTTTCAGTTTTTACGCAACGTTTTCCTAAAATACCATTATACGAAAAAGAATTTGTTGCAGAAATGAAAAATTTAAATAAGAAAGTTAAGTTTTATGATTATATAAGCTTATCAGATTTAGAGGTTTTGTGTAGTCACATTGAGAATAAAGAAACTACCATTTTTAATTTTATAGAGCAAAGAAACAGATATTCGCGATTTTTACCGTTAGAGCATTCTTATGGTATTAATTATGGGTTAATTGATAGACCCGAAATTTCTATGTCTAATTTTAAGAAAAGTACCAATTCAGTAATGTTACATTTAAGAGATGAACAAGCTTAAACAATGAATGATGTTATAAAGTTTAATGTAGAAAATTTGTAGAAAATAAAAATAGAAACTCAATTTAACTACCTTCAACAATGTAATTAAATCGTGTTTCTTCTTATCTATACTAACCTATTCTTACGCAATTACCCCGACCACCGGTATCCTAGACAGTATGTTAAAACTGTCTATAGAAACGTTTCTTACTTAGTGTAAGAAGCGTTTTTTTATTTGTCATCAATAATAATATTGCATTCTAAACCTCGCGTGAATGATTAAAATTTTTTATGCCAAAAGAGGATATAAATACATACATATTGAATAAACAGTAAATACGAAGGTAGGTATGGAACATGATTATAAGGGAAGCAAAATTGTCGGATGCTAAAGGCATAGCAAAAGTTCATGTAGATAGTTGGAAGAATACTTATAAAAATATTCTTCCTACCGAGTATTTAGAAAAATTGTCTTATGAGCAAAGAACAGAATTATGGGTAAGGAACATCTCTAAAGTTGATCATTATGTCTTTGTTGCAGAAAGCGATAATGGGGAAATTATTGGATTTACTGATGGTGGTAAGAGAGCTGAAAATGAAATTGAAGGGTCTGGGGATTTAACATCCATCTACATTTTAGATCAATTTCAGGGTCAAGGAATAGGCAGTAAACTAGTCAATAAATTGTTTACTAAGTTGAAAGCATTAGGCTATGAAAAAATATTTGTTGAGGTTTTAGAGGATAATCAGTCGAAGCGTTTTTATGAGAGATTGGGTGCTAGATTAGAAAAAACGGAAAAGATTAATATAGGAAATAAAGACTTAGACTTATTAATTTATGTGTGGAGTAATATAGATCCTGTTCTTTATCAAACTAGAGGAAAAAGAAAGGCTGATTAAAATAAGTAGCATTGGTGGTGAAAATTTTGCATCCCATACAACGAAATGAAATACCTAAAGACATAGTTGAGTATGTTGGAGGAGTTACCCATATTTATTTTCCAAGACAAGGACATACATCGGATGTAGGAATTCTTAATTCTAAAAGAGGAATATTCGTTTTAAAAAGAACAAAAGGAAAACAATTTTGTTCCTGGTTAACGAAAGAAGCAACTGTCCTTAAACATTTATCAAAATCTACATTACCAGTTCCAACGTTGCATTATTTTATTGAACAACCATTAGAAAATCAGTCATGGGCTTTAATGGCATATTTAGAAGGCGACACCGTTAGAAGTGCACTAGAAAATGAGATTAAAGAGGAAAACAGACATGAAATAATATTTAATTTTGGAAAGATCCTTTCTGCCATTCATTCAACCCGATGTCCACAAGAGTTAGTAAAAGACACACCATGGATAGACGATATGTTGGGACAAGCTGAGTGTAATTTGAAAAATTTTAAAGTAGATGGCACTCCAAAATTATTAGATAAATTGAAAAGGAAAAAACCAAAAATCATTCAGCAAACATTTATACACGGTGATTTCACAATTGACAATGTTCTTATACAGAATAGAAAAATTTCAGGAGTTATCGATTGGAGTGCTGGAGCATTAGGTGATCCACGATATGATGTTGCTCTGGCGGTACGCCCTAAACCACATGTATTTGAAACAAAACAAGACGAACAGATATTCTATGAAGGGTACGGCGTTAAGTTAATAGACCAAAATGAATACAATTACTTTAAAAATGGATTATATGAATTTTTTTAAATTAAAAATATTTTAAACCGTTCTATAGGATAAAAACTTCCTTTATAGATCGGTTTTTTATTTTCCCGGTCATTTTTAATGATTAGTTCATGCTCTGTTCATGTAAACATTTTAAGCTATGAGTAATCAAAGAAATGGAGGGGTTAGTAATGAATCTTGCATGGAAAGAGATAAAGAAGAATAAAGTACGGTTTTTAATCTTGGGCTCCATTATCTTCCTAGTTAGCTTTTTAACATTTATTATTTCAGGTTTGGCAAATGGTCTGTCGCAGGATAATGCAGCTTTAATTAAAGATTTACCGAAGGGGCAAATTTACATGACTGAAGATGCAGAGGGGGCGTTTAATCTTTCGAGAATTGATAGCGACCTTCAACAGGAAGTCATGGGGAAAGAGAAAGAAGCAGTAGCTTTTTCGATTCAAATGGGCTTTTTAAATGATCAAGACGATAAACAGCAGAGTGTTGCCTTTGTTACATCTACCGAGTCCAGATTGTTTCAAAATGTGCATCAAGGGGAGGTACTGTTAGATAGCTCGTTACAGGATAAAGGAATCAAAGTCGGAGATACATTAAAGAATAATCAATACAATGGTGTGTTCATCGTTAAAGGCTTTGTGGAGCAAAAGAAATATAGCCACGCACCTGTCGCTTACATTAGTGAAGAGGCCTATCACGAGATGTATCGTGTAAAGGACAAACAGTTAATTTATGTACCAAATAGCGAGCCAAAAGAGTTTAAAGGGCTACAAGCATACAACAATAAAGAATTTCTCAATACAATTCCCAGCTATAGTGCGGAACAGCTATCTTTAAATATGATTATATGGTTCTTAGTTGTCATTAGTGGCATGTTATTCGCCATTTTCTTCTATATGATGAATGTGCAAAAAATTGGTTTGTATGGCATCTTAAAAGCAATTGGTTTAAAAACAAGTAAGTTGTTTAAAATGATCTGGACACAGATGGCTATTATTACAATGATCTCACTTGTCATATCCATTAGCCTTAGCCAGTTATTTAATGTTGTTGCACCTAAGGGAATGCCCTTCACCTTAGCAATTGGCACCATAACACAGTTATCCATAGTGTTTCTTATCATTGGCTTTATCGGAGCTACATTGTCGGGTCTACAAATTAAAAAAATTGAACCGTTACAAGCCATACAACAAGGGGAGGCATAATCATGACATTGTTTACAATTGATGGAGTACGAAAAACGTTTAAAAATGGTGAAGTGGAGGAGGAAATTTTAAAAGGTATCAATCTTTCGTTAAAAGAGGGGGAGATTACTGCATTGGTAGGTGCGTCTGGTTCAGGGAAAAGTACACTGTTAACGATAGCTGCGGGACTACAGCCAGCAACAGATGGGCAAGTGTTTTTCGAAGAACAAAATCTTACAACGATGAGCACTGAGCAGGTACGGAAATTACGTGCAAGTAAATTTGGCTTTGTCTTTCAGTTTGCGCATCTCGTACCATTTCTGACAGTGGAGGAGCAGCTGCTGTTAATGCTAGATGTTGCTGAGTCTCGGTTAAAGAAGCACGAACAGCAGCATGAAGTGAATCATCTACTACAATTAGTTGGAATGGCTCATCGTAAAACGGCTTATCCTTCCTCCTTATCAGGTGGAGAAAAGCAGCGTGTAGCAATCGCACGTGCCATCATTCATCAACCAAAAGTATTGTTTGCTGATGAACCAACAGCTAGTTTAGACTCCCAGCGTTCTAAAGAAATTATGCTGTTGCTAAGAGAATTAACGAAAACATTAAAGATTACAACATTAATGGTGACACATGATGAAGAAATGCTCGCCTATGCTGATCGTATTATTAAAATGAGCGATGGGCTTGTGTTACCAAATGCTATGTACTAATTGGAAATACCACAATCATATCTTTTATGGTTGTGGTATTTTCATATGAAGAGTAAAAATTGACTTAGATGGGTAAAGAATCGAAGGAGGAGGGATAATGTGAAGAACCTATTGAAAATTATATGTTTAATCCTGATAACTGTTTGTCTATTACCTAAGGAAGTACGGGCAGCAAGCTTTAAAGATTTAACTGATGAGACATTATTAACAGAAATTGATTATTTAGTAGAGCAGGATATTGTGAGGGGTTATTCAAATACTCTGTTCAAGCCGAACGAAAAAGTTACGAAAGCACAGGTTGCTGTGATGTTAACTCGTGCTCTAGGATTAAATACAATCAATATAAAAAATCCTAATTTTCAGGATGTAACGACTGCACATAAGTATTATAAAGAAATTGCTGCGGTACAAAATGCGGGCATTTTTAATGCAGTCGATAAATTTCATCCAGATGCAATGATTACAAGAGGACAAATGGCTATTGTACTGCACAGAGCCTTTCAATTAAAGGGCTCAGATCCTTATTATTTTTCGGATGTAACGGAGCAGACACCAGGCTATAAAGAGATTTTAACATTGGCTCATAATCATTTAATAAGAGGTTATGAGGATGGAGCATTTAAACCAAATGAACCTGTTACACGTGCTCACTTTTCAGCATTTTTGGCACGAGCGATGACTCTGACTAAGCCTGATTTGCTAAAAGATCCTGCTTTTGTTTATACGTATGCTCATTATTCTTTAAGTGATAATCAACGCTATACGTTAAACTATCAATATGACCATCATGACGGTAAAAATGATGTATGGACAGTCCAAAATGTAAGTACAGCACAAACATTTCCTAATGAACTGTTATATGGACATGACCGTATATATGGTCAAGCTATTGCTAGTGATGCTACCACACATTATGATTTGTATTTGGAACTACCACTTAGAATAGGTGTCATTTTACATGAGGATGACGAGGGAGTGACGTCTGGTGTACGAGTGACAGTTAAAACGACTAACGGTACTGTGCGAGCTGGTGAGGTTCAATATACAGGTGTCGTGATACTTGAAGAAAGATCCATCTATAGTGATGTGGTGAAAACTTATTATTTTGTAGATGGAATTGGTTTAGTGAAAGAGCTACACAATGACATTGTTGTGTTAGAGTTATTAAATCGTACAATGAAATAAATTGAAAGCAAGCCTCTTTTTGAAGTGGGCTTGCTTTGTTGTTAGTTTTGTAATGTAATATGAAAAAAACGCTGAAGAGCTTGCAGCCATTCTTTGTCATTGTGTGTAGTATAAATTGTTAAGGATGAACCTTCATAGATTCTAAATTCGTTGTTCATCATGGTATGACGTCCACGAGTAGTGCGAATCATAGCAATTTTATTTTTTTGCTGCGAGAGTCGAGGTGCAAATTTTGCCTCATTTGCATCATCATGAAAACTATAAAGCAAACGCCAATTTTGTTTTGTTTGTTCAAACAGCATCCAACCATTTGCTTCATCTCGTTCTATTTTATATAACTCTTGGCCTTCACGATGTTGATGTCCTGCAATCAATGGTACTGGCTTACAGGGTGCTAAAGCACCTACTCCTACATCTGAGATATAGGTCTGTCCACCCTCATTTATTAATAAAAGCTGGTGCATAGGAATCTCCTCTGTAGGTGTATCTTCTGCCACGTTACGCCAAAACTGCGCATATCGATTCGTAACAGAGAATCCAAGTTCCCGCAAGAGCCAGCTAAATAAGATATTGAGTTCAAAGCAATTGCCACCACGTCGTTCAACCATTATTTTTTGATATAAATCAGGGATAGCGAAGGAGATACCACGGTTCAAGGCAACATCTAAATTTTCATAGGGAATGGTCAATAGATGTTTCGTTTGTAGTTGTCCAAGTAGTTGTATAGTTGGCTCTAAAGATCCTTGAAATTGAATATGCTGTAAATAGTGATGAATCTGAGAATTCATAAAATCGCCTCACTTCCTTATTAATAACATAACCGAAATAGTCTAAGATTACACGCATAAACTGAAGGAGGAAATGATAGAAAAATAGCTAAATAACTAGTAAGATTAATATATTAGCTACTATAAAGTGAAATATTTTACATATTAGTTAATAATATTGAGGGTAAGGTAGGTATCGTAATTACTATGAAGTGGATAGAAGTAAATACATATGAGGAAATGAGCGAAGTTGCAGCTCATATTTTCTCCAAGCAAATACAAGAGAAACCTAATAGTATTTTAGGGTTAGCAACGGGTGGATCACCTGTTGGTATGTATAAGAAATTAGTGGCGAGACATCAGGCAGGTCATCTATCTTTTAAGGATGTTCAAACTTTTAACTTGGATGAGTATGTAGGTCTTGAGCAAACAAGCCCAGCAAGCTATTGGACTTTCATGCATAAGAATTTATTTAATTTTGTAGATATACAAGAAGAAAATATACATTTGCCAAATGGCAAGGCAGCCGACTTAGCTACCGAATGTCTTGCATATGATAGACGTATTGAGGAAGCAGGAGGCATTGATTTACAGCTGCTTGGAATCGGTGTGAATGGTCACATAGGCTTTAACGAACCCGGCACTTCGTTTGATTCTATGACTAATATAGTTGAGTTAACAGAGTCCACAAGAACAGAAAACGCTATTTACTTTGATGACCCTTCTGAAGTGCCCACACATGCGATTACGATGGGCATTCAATCCATTATGAAGGCAAAGGAAATCGTCCTTATTGCCTTTGGAGAGAAGAAGTTGGATGCAATGGAAAAATTGAAGAGTGGTCATGTGACGGAAGATTTCCCAGCAAGTCAATTATTAAACCATCCTAATGTTACGATTATTTATGGTGGAACAAACTAACAAGAATAAGCAAGGACTTCTTATAGTGGAAGTCTTTGCTTATTTGTTTTTCCGGTAGGATAATTTTCATCGAAAAAAATAAATATTCACCTTGTCCGCACCAAACAGTATGACACTGTTATTCCAGCAAAAAAGCAACGATAGAAGCAAAAATACCAGCAATCGTTGCTGTCTATTTCCAATGAATAAAGTTTGTGCTAGATAGTGTGTCTGGAAGGTAAGCTCTATGGCGAGATTATCATAAAGCGATAACTTCTAATATTATGGTTTATTTTAGGCATGAAGCATCGCAATAATCAATGCTCCCATAGTATGGCTATGCTAAAATAAGGAAAAGAGGAGTGATTGCGTTGAAAAGTACAGTACCATATCTACAAAAAGGTGATTTAGTTGGTGTTATTGCCCTTTCAAGTCTTGTAGAGCCTGAAAAGCTAGGAGATGCATTAGCCTTTTTGGACGAATTAGGGCTTCGCTATATTGTAGGTGATACGATTCATGCTAAACATGATTATTTAGCTGGAGATGACGAGACCAGGTTAGGTGATCTGCATGAAATGGTGAAAAACCCTGAAGTGAAAGCGATCTTTTGTGCCAAGGGAGGCTATGGCTCTGCACGAATTGCTGAAAAAGTTGATTATACTTTATTAGAGGAAAACCCTAAAATTTTTTGGGGCTTTTCAGATCTGACATATTTACATTGTGCCATCAATGAATATGCCAACCTAGTGACATTTCATGGCCCTCTGCTTATGGCAGCTAGTAAGATGGATGACTTATCAAAGAAAATGTTTTTACAATTATTTTCCCCGATGGAAATTCAGTATACAGAGGCGATTTCTCCTTTAACAACAATTGCTGGGGGTGTTGCAAGAGGTGAAATTATCGGAGGCAATCTCTATCGTCTTGTCAGCACATTAGGAACCAAATTTGAAGTGCGTACTGAAGGTCGAATTTTATTGATAGAAGAACTAGGTGAAACGATTCCAGGAATTGATTCGATGCTTCAGCAATTAAAACAGGCTAGGAAGTTAGAACAGTTAGCAGGTGTAATCATTGGCTCATTTACACAGACAGGAGCTGATGAAGCGGCATTGCATCTGTTGATGAAGGAGTATTTTGCTGAATTGGGCATTCCGGTTGTGGCTGGCTTTAAGATTGGGCATGAAACGACGAATATTGCCATTCCACTAGGAGTGGATGCTATTTTAGACGCCGAGGAAAAGGTATTGAAAATATTACCTGGCGTGCATAAATGATGTAGGATGGATATTGAAAAAACACTATATGAATCGGCAGTAGCATTAGCAGAAAAAAGATATCCCTCTGGCTGGGGAGGAACTGCAACTTTGTATACTGAAGATGGGCGGATTTTAACAAGTATCGCACCAGAGGTCATGAATGCCAGCTACTGAATTATGTATGGGAACGGGAGCCATTCTAGAGGCCCATCAATTCAATACAAAGGTTACACATTCAATTTGTGTTGCTCGAGAAAGTGAAAAATCAGAACTTACACCATGCGGGGTCTGTCAGGAAAGACTTTTCTATTGAGGAGAGAATGTGAAAGCTGCGATTACGAATGCAAATGGTGAATTAGTATTTAAGTTATTAAAAGAAATTCAACCCTATCATTGGTATAAGGCTTATGAGCAATAATGCAAAAAGAGGCTTATACATAATTAATTTGGCTATTATGAAAGCCAGATAATTTTAAGACGAAAAGCAAACCCGAGCTACTACAAAACACTAAAGGAGTGTTTCGTAAAATAGATCGGGTTTTTCATTGGTTTGTCCCAGCCTATTTTTAACTTAGTTAATATGGCTCGGCATCATGACCTTTATTGATAGCATCTTGAGGTGCTTGATCGCCATCGATATTGCCAAGTGGTTTAGAAGCGGAGGCGTTTTTTCGTGCCTTATGCAAACCTTCTTTGAGTAAACGACCATATTCTTCATCCGCTTCCTCTGCTAGCGCAATCATTGCATTTTGAATATCCTCGTGACAGACTGATAAATCGCGTATTAAGTTTTCAAGAAGTTCATTTCGCTCCCACTGCTCAAAGCTACGGTAAGTTTCGCCAGCTTGCTTAGTATTGCTTTGACGATCGATTGATTCACGAACAAGATTTCCCTCTACATAGGGTGTATGTTCTTTCCCAGCTTGTGTCGCTTCCTTTAAACCATTGAGCATAGATGGCTCATAATTTATATGTGGATTTTGACCGGGTGCTAAATCACGTTTATACATCATTTGCCCACCATGTTGATTGGTAGCAACACGCTTTTTAGGCGCATTAATCGGTAGCTGTAAGTAGTTAGCCCCTACACGATGACGCTGTGTATCGGAGTAAGAGAAAGTACGACCTTGTAGCATTTTATCATCAGAAAAATCTAAGCCATCAACCAGTACCCCTGTGCCGAATGCGGCCTGTTCCACCTCAGCAAAATAATCCTCAGGATTTTTGTTTAATACCATTTTGCCAACTGCATACCATGGGAATTGATCGTTTGGCCAAAGCTTTGTATCATCCAATGGATCAAAATCAAGCTCAGGATGTGGACCATCCTCCATTATTTGAACATGTAGCTCCCATTCAGGATATTCACCACGATCGATGGCATCATATAAATCTTGAGTGGCATGATTGAAATTTTTCTGTTGGATTTCTTCTGCTTCTTTTTGTGTTAAATTTTTAATGCCTTGTAGTGGTTCCCAGTGATATTTGACAAGAACCGCATTCCCTTCATCATTAACCCATTTATACGTATTGACCCCAGAGCCTTGCATCATACGATAATTAGCTGGAATCCCCCAAGGTGAGTAGACAAAAGTGACCATATGGAAGGTTTCTGGAGAGCTAGCACAAAAGTCAAAGAAACGTTCGACGCTCTGAATATTAGTAATAGGATCTGGCTTAAAAGCATGGATCATGTCTGGGAATTTCATGGCATCACGAATAAAGAAGATTTTTAAATTATTGCCCACTAAATCCCAGTTGCCATCCTCTGTATAAAATTTGACTGCAAAGCCTCGTGGATCACGTAAAGTTTCAGGGGAGTGACCGCCGTGTATCACAGTTGAAAAACGCACCAAGACAGGCGTTTTCTTCCCTTTATCCTGAAAGACTTTTGCACGTGTATACTTTGAAATTGGATCATTACCCACAACACCATAAGTTTCAAAATAACCATGTGCACCAGCACCACGAGCATGGACCACTCGTTCAGGAACTCTCTCTCGGTCAAAGTGACTCATCTTTTCTAGAAAATCATAATTTTCAAGTGTTGCAGGACCACGATTACTGATTGTTCGTAAATTTTGATTGTTGGTAATCGGATGGCCCTGTCGATTTGTTAAGGTTGTATCTTGCTCATGTGTTGAATCATTTTGCTGTGTCATAGTATGACCCCTTTCCTATAGATACTTCCATTTTGTCCTTGAATGGGGCAAACTAGACATTCGAATTCATCGACATTTAAACTTGGCATCAATATTCCATAATTCACCATTTACGTCCTTAAAAAAATGCTGAATCTACATAAAAAGGCTCTCCATACATAAATGTAGGAGAGCCATGGATGGCGTTTTCAAACGGAATCAAGTTGGTTGAGTATGGCTTTTGCCTATAGTTGGTCATTAGTCATCGGTCATACAGTAACAGGTAACTTGTTATTGGTTTGAGGCAAGTTAGCTCAAAAGCTGAATTTGAAAACAGCACATCCAACTCGGTTTGGAGTCTCACCGCCCCGAGATTAGAAATAACGAGAATCGTCAAAGTTAATTTGTATACTATAATTTTTTGAATTAATAAGATTGGATAGTTTATGTGCATCTTTTTCGAGTTGAATTGCTCGTTCTCGATATGCATCAGGCTCATACAAAGTGATTTCGTATAACATTGCATTTTCACCATAGCCAAATCGGACACTTTCTTTTTCACGCATACTAAATTCTTTACACAATTCAGCCTCGGCACGGAGCTGTGTCGCCAATTCGATGGCTTCTACTAGTGCTAACTTTTCACCTTTAAAATCGACGGAGTTTTGAATGTTCGCTTCATATACTAAACGGTCTAGCGTACGTGCATCGAGACGAATTTGTGCTAGGTCAGCCTCAATAAGGGGGAGAGCACGATTACTTGTTTTAGGAGCTTGTCCTTTTTCTACTGTCACAACAGCACTACGATGTAGTTCACTAACAAGCTCTTGAGTTTTCTTCCCTAAAATACTTTTTAGTTTAACTGCTTCTGCAAGATTAATCATGAAAACACGTCCTTTTTATAGTGTTGTAGATGGCGCATTATTTGACAAAAGTGCGGTTTGATAATGACCGCCATGGATTTGATTAAACATTTTTCCTGCTGACGCAAGAAGTTCGTTTGCTGCTTCAGTTGTTAACGATGGTCGGAGATAAAATATATGTAATGCCTCAGTCGTTTCCTCTGTAACAGCTGTGCGTTTAGAATCGACAAAAGGTGAGCCAAATGCTCCTACTTCATCACGACTATATAGAATATTTGTTAATGTATTCAATCGCCCATTTAAACCTTCGTAACTAATTTCATCATGACCAAGAGCAATTTCCACAGACCCTTTGATTGGAGCGACATCATACAGCCCAATTGGCATTTCGTATTGGAGAGAAAAGAAATTATTTAAATCAACACCTGAATGAAGTGGTGTTAAATAGTTTTGCTTACTAATTCGACGCATTAGGCTTTCTGCTGAATGACGGTAACGGTTTGGATCAGCACCAAGCTTTTTCCATAGCTGTCTCCATTCTGCGATACCCTCACGCTGTGTCACGGGTTGTGCTTGCATTTCTAGAAAGAGATTTTCCTGATACAATTGCATACGTCCTTTAATCATTTGAGGGGATTCTGCTACGACAATTTTGGTATAATGAATAATGCCGATTTTTAGCTCGGGATGTTGTGCTAATAGAGATTGGTTAATGGAAATTTCCAATGAACATCACCTACTTTATCTATTTCTATTATTGTACCATGTAAGGAGTTGGAAATAAAATGAACATACATGACCTACAACGTGACTTTGTGGCATATGCGATGTCCATTGGCGTTGATAAAATAGGTTTTACAACAGCAGCTCCCTTTACAGAACTAAAGAACAGATTGCGTCGCCAGCAGGAGCTAGGCTACCAGTCTGGTTTTGAAGAAAGTAATATTGAAAAACGTACCGAACCCCTTCAATTATTAAATGAAGCAGAGAGCATTGTAGCGATAGCTGTTGCCTATCCTTCGCGTATGCAAAATGCACCAGTTGGTAAAAAAGGTGCAAGGCGTGGAATTTTTTGTCGAGCTTCATGGGGTGTCGATTATCATACAGCAATACGTGAACGTTTGAAGTTATTATCTGCTTGGCTTGAGGAACACGTCGAGGGTGTGCGAATTGAATCGATGGTAGATACGGGAGCACTTGTAGATCGAGCCGTAGCAGAACGTGCAGGCATTGGCTGGAGTGGGAAAAATTGTTCCATTATAACGCCTGAATTTGGCTCTTATGTGTATTTGGGAGAGCTCATCACAAATATCCCTTTTGCGCCAGATAAGCCAATGGAGGATGAATGTGGAGATTGTCGATTGTGCTTGGATGTTTGTCCGACTGGCGCCTTAATCCAAGGGGGACAACTGAATGCACAGCGCTGTATTGCCTTTCTGACCCAAACAAAGGGATTACTGCCTGATGAGTTCCGAAATCATATCGGCAATCGTCTTTATGGCTGTGATACATGCCAGACAGTATGTCCTAAAAATAAAGGGAAAATTAATTGGATGCATGAAGAATTTATGCCAGATCCAGAGCTTGCCAAGCCATTATTGACTCCTCTTTTAACGATTTCTAATCGAGAATTTAAGGCCAAGTTTGGTCATGTCTCAGGCTCTTGGCGTGGGAAAAAGCCTATCCAGCGTAATGCCATTTTAGCACTCGCTCATTTTAAAGAAGAAGCCGCCATACCAGATTTAATCGATGTTCTTCAAAAAGATGAACGTCCTGTCATTCGTGGCACAGCTGCATGGGCTTTAGGCAAGATAGGTGGAGAAATAGCCCAATCTGCTTTACATGAAGCGGAAGTTACAGAACAGGATGAAGAAGTACTCAGTGAAATTCATAAAGGGTTGCAGTTTTTCCAATAAGTTGAGTCAGGAGCAATTGATTTACTTGCTTTCCATTAGAGGGTAAAATAAGTCTCTCGAATTGTCGGAGGAGTGACTCTAGTTTGAACGGAGGGTGCTCCAAAAGGTTGGGGTTTCGTTCATAAAGGAAGTCGGTTCGCTCTAAAAGAGCCGTGCCTGCTCATAATATGTGGAAAAGTCGCTCCCAAAGAACTATGGCCCGCTTACCGAGAGGGAAAACCGACTCAAAAGAACTGAGTCTCATTTTATCCGAGGGGCTACTCATTCTAAAAAAATCTGGCTCTGTTCAAGAGCCTGCTGAAAGAAATTTTGAATAAGGAAGTGTGTCGTTATGCCATTGCATATCGTTTTATATCAACCAGAAATTCCAGCTAATACAGGGAATATTGCTCGTACTTGTGCTGGTACGAATACATCGTTACATTTAATTCGTCCACTAGGTTTTTCGACGGACGATAAAATGTTGAAACGAGCAGGCTTAGATTATTGGCATAGTGTGAATATTGTCTATCATGATTCACTGGATGATTTTATAGAGCATTCTAAAAATGGAGATGTTTATTTAATCGAAACGTATAGTGATGAGCCGTTTACGACGCATGATTTTAGTGATCAAGATCGAGATATTTATTTTATGTTTGGAAAAGAAACGACAGGGTTGCCAAAGGACTTTGCATATGATCGACGAGATATGTGCTTGCGTATTCCGCAAAGTGATCATATACGTTCACTCAATTTGTCTAATACGGCTGCCATTGTCATTTATGAGGCATTACGACAACAAGGCTATCCAGGTTTACATTAAAAAGGCAGTTCTCCGCATGTGAGAACTGCCTTTTTAATACTAAAACTTCAATAACACAACATTACCAGCAGGGTCTTCTGTTTGGAATCCACCAGCAATTTCTATGACTGGTGCACCCATTACACGAAGGTTTCCTTTCATAGTGGCTGCTTGTTCTTCGTTATCTAGTCGCAAGGAGAATGTTTTCAAACCCACTTGATTTTGGCCAAGCTTTGGAGCATTTTCTGAGTGCCATGTGTTTAAACCGATATGATGATGATAACGACCTGTTGAAATGAATAGTGCTTGGGAACCATAGCGTGTGACAATCTCAAAACCTAAGCCTTTAGTATAAAAATGCTCAGCTTCTGCTAAGTTGGAGACAGATAAATGAATATGACCCATCACTGTACCAGCAGGAAGTCCATTCCAGTTTCCATCTCCTTCTTCTAAAATAGAACGGATATTGAGTGGTTCTGTCACCATATGCACGTAATCATTATGCCATGTCCATTCGCTTTCATCACGATCCACATACACCTCAATACCGTTATGGTCAGGATCATTTAAATAGAGTGCTTCACTGACAGCGTGATCAGAAGCCCCAAGGTGTACACCTTTGTCGTGAAAATGAGTAATGACATTGGCTAGGTCACGGCGAGTTGGCAATAATAAGGCGAAGTGATAAAGCCCTGTCGTCATGCTTCGCTTTTCTTCCACTGCTTCAGGCTGAACAATGGTTAAAAGAGCAGTTTCTCCATCGGTAGTCAACGTAGCTTTATGTGATTCTTGCTGTAAAATTTTAAAGCCTATTATTTCTTGATAAAAGGTTAAAGAGCGTTGGAGATCGCTTACTTTTATTTCAACATTCGTTACATATGTGTTAGGTTTTTCATGGAAATGCATAGAGGATACCTCCAAATAGTTATCTTTTTTTATTAAGTTACTTTATGTAAGTTAGTTTATTTTAAAAACAAATGAAAGTCAAGTATTTCTATTGTTCTACAAAAAAAGAAAATCACTAAGCCTTGCAAAATGCTTAGTGATTTTCTTGAGCTATTATTTGTCTGCTTTGTAGTCGCCTTCGTATCCAGCGGTAAAAATAGCTGTTAAGAAAGCAACTGTTACACCAATGATTAATAATAATTTCATGGAAGTACCCTCCTCATGTTCTAAAGACATCTCTTTTTAGTATAGCCTATCTATTATAAAAATGAAACGACATAGCGGAATAAAATATGTCAGAAATGGTTCAAACATCTCGATATCGGGAAAACTATAAATGAGGTGATCATTATGGAAAAAAAAGTGCCAAACATTGAAAATGGTTCAATGGCTAGAGATATGAAAGAATTAAAAGATTTGGGAAAACAGATGGAGCATTTACGAGATGGTCTTGAACTGGCAGAGGATGAACGTATTGCTGACCCTATACAATTGGAGGAGGATACGGAAATCGAGAAAAAGTAAGGTTTAAAACAGCTGCTTTATTTTTCTTAAATCCAATTTTTTGTATAATGGTACTAGGAAAAGAAAGGGGTTGTGCTTCTTGCATTTACAATCAACGAAAACATTATCAAATGGTGTAGAAATGCCTTGCTTTGGTTTAGGTGTTTATAAAATGACTGAACGTGAAGAAACATTACAGGCTATTGATAAAGCACTTAAATTTGGTTATCGAGCTATTGATACAGCGTCCTTATATGGCAATGAGGTAGAGGTAGGAGAAGCGATTCGTCATTCAGGCATTCAACGTGAAGATATATTTGTTACGACAAAAGTGTGGAATAATGACCAAGGGTATGATGCCACATTACGTGCTTTTGAGGTTTCATTAAAGAAATTAAATATAGATTACCTAGATTTATATTTAACCCATTGGGCTGTCCCAGAAACTTTTGAAGAAACCTATCGAGCAATTGAACGTCTATACGATGAAAAATTAATTCGTGCGACAGGTGTATCGAATCACCATGAGCATCATTTAGAAAAAATACTGGCAAAGGCAAATACGGCTCCGATGGTCAATCAAGTGGAGTTACATCCTTATTTACAGCAGCTCCCATTACGCGCATTTTGCAGTGAACACCAAATTGCTGTTACTGCATGGTCACCGCTAGGGCGCGGAGGCGTACTTACTGACCCTACAATAGTGGAAATAGGGCAAGAAATCGGAAAGACGGCTGCTCAAGTAGTGTTACGTTGGCATTTACAAAACAATACATTGGTTATTCCTAAATCAGTAACACCAAGTCGAATCGAGGAAAACGCACAGATTTTTGACTTTGAATTAACACAAGCCCAGATGGAGAAAATGGCTACATTAAATCGAAATCAACGATTTGGGCAAGATCCTGATCATTTCAAATTTGATTTTTAGGAAATAAGTAAATCCCGCTCTCAAATAGAGGGCGGGATTTCATGTTGTTGAAAAAAGGTAATGTCAACGGCATAATAAGCAATTTTGTAAGGCGAGGGGTTGATTTCCGTTCCGCCAGCGTCCTTTCCAGGGGGCGTCTGATGAGCCGCTTCACTCACTGCGTTCGCTCCAGGGTCTCCTCTGTGACGCTAAATCCCCTAGGAGTGACGCTGGCTCCACTCCAATCAACCATTCTGCAAAAGTGTCTTTTCCTGAACAAAATAGCCCATTATTTATAGTATAAGAGAGGATAGCCTCTTACTTTCAATGTGGAGAAGTGATGTGTGCCAACACCCCACCATAAAAGAGTAGTGAATACCTTCACTTTTTTGCTAAAAAGTGAACATTTTTATTTTATGGATTGGAGTGGAAGGCTACTTGACTCCCGTGGGAATAGCGAGACAGGCGAGCCCCTGCACGGAGGAAGCGGCTCGGCGCCCGCCCACAGGAAAGCAAGTAGCCTGCAACGGAAATCCTTTTTCACCTTTCACATAAATTCTATGGATGGTTTTGTTTTTCAACACTATGAAATCCCGCTCTCAAATAGAGGGCGGGATTTTTTTACTTACTGCTCGTCCTTGACGGTAATTCGTTTATTTAAAAATGGATGTTCAAATTCTAATTGAATCGCATGGAGCTCGTAGTCATCATTTGCTGTTTCTCGTGCGCCATACATTGTATCACCAATAATTGGATGGCCGATATAGGCTAAATGAACACGAATTTGATGCGTTCGTCCAGTTTCAAGAATGAGGTGGACAACACAGGAGTTTTTGTAGCGGGCCACCACTTCATAGTGAGTTACGGCATGCTGTCCCGTGTTGGATACAACCCGTCTTGTCGCATGATGGCGGTCCTTTCCAATTGGTTCAGCAATCGTTCCTGATGATGTACGTAAATTACCCTGTACCTCTGCGGCGTACGTACGAATAATGGATTTTTCTTCAATCATTCGATCAAAAATAGACTTTGCTAATGGGTGTTTTGCTACAAGTAATAAACCTTGTGTCCCTTTATCAAGACGATGAACATGCTCGGCGTATACACCACCTTGTTCTTTAATATGTGCCATAACATGGTTCATACAAGTATGTGTATCACGAGCATCATTCGGATGTGTTGCCATGCCCTTTGGCTTGGAGACGATTAAACAATGTTCATCTTCATAGACTACATCAATAGCACAAACAGGTGTTGGTTTGTAGTTAGATGTCGGAATGGGAAATGTAAATTTTATAATTGTCCCTGCCTGTAAAGGTGTATTCCATTGAATCAGCTCATCATTTGTCAAAGTGATTGCTTTAGCCATACGTAATTCATGGACTAGCTTTTTGCCAAGTCGCCATTGATTGCGTAACAGCTCTTCAACATGTAAGTTATCTTCAGTTATTTCATAATGAAACATAGATCTTCCTCCGTAGAAAAGACCGCATTCCATTGGTAGAACACGGTCTCTCGATTATTTTGCAGCTTTTGAAGCTTTTATTAAATAGAAGCTTGCCCCTGCGATTAAAATAAATGCAGTTAATGCTAAAAACGGAATAGTAATAAAGCCTAGCCAGTTAATATATTGTCCTGTGCAAGAAACCGCGCCGCAGGAAGGGGCATTGTCAGCTAAAAAACTTAGCTTTTGAATTCCGTAATGGTAAAGTGATATACAGCCTCCAATCACAGAAAACACAGCTGTTGTGACAGCGATACGAGCATTTTTTTGGATCAATGCTACTGTCGTCATAATGACGATTGGGTACATAAAAATACGTTGAATCCAACACAATTTACAAGGTTCATAGTGACGAATTTCAGAAAAGTATAATGAACCTAGTGTCGCTACAGCAGACACTATCCATATAAATAATAAGCCATTTTCCTCTTTTTTAGACATATCCATTCTTCCCTTCATAAAACCATGTACTTGTTCGATTATAGTTGTTCTAGTTTTATATGTAAATCAACTTACACAAAATAAGGTATGTTATGAATTTCAGTCTAAAGTATGAACGACTCAAGCAGACGTCTCCAATCCCTTAATGGTATCATTAACAGTAGTAATGCTAAAGAAGAGGTGTTTTCGTGAGGGAGAATGAGCATTCCAATATTAGTATTTTAAAGGAAATTGCTGAACTATTAAATGAAGAAACTGAAATTGTCACAATGCTAAAAGGTGCACTCATCAAATTTTTAAATGGCACTAAATTTGAAACAGGCTGGATTTTTTTTATTGATGCAAAGGGACGCTCAGAGCTTGTTGTCCATGAAAATCTACCAGAGGCATTGGAATTTAATAATTGTCATTATTTAAACAAAGGTGGCTGTTGGTGCGTCTCCCGTTATCGCAATGAAGAGCTAAAAAAAGCCTCCAATATAATTGAGTGTCAACGAATTGAAAGTGCCATTGCAGCAAATGTTGGCGATCATGAAGGAATTACACATCATGCCACGGTACCCCTTCAATCTGGACAAGAACGTTTTGGTGTATTAAATGTTGCATCCAAGGACACGGTACGCTTTTCAGAGGAGGATCTAGCTTTATTAGAATCCGTTGCTTTTCAGATGGGTTCAGCTATTAAGCGAATTTTACTGACAAAGCAGGAGCAAGAAATGGCACTTGTGAAGGAGCGTAACCGTCTAGCACGTGACCTACATGATTCCGTTAATCAACTACTATTTTCTGTTACGTTGACAGCGAGAGCTGGTATTGAGATGACGGATGATTGTGATGTGAAAGAAACATTTAAAGAGATCCAGCATTTAACACAAGATGCACTAACAGAAATGCGTGCGCTGATTTGGCAATTGCGACCGAAGGGATTAGAAAATGGTTTACTTGAAGCCATTAAAGTATACGCTGAAATGCTTGGCTTAAAGCTACATGTTATGGTTTCAGGTGTACTGCAATTCCCCTCTCGTATTGAAGAAACATTATTTCGTGTAGCACAAGAGGCGCTCAATAATGTGCGTCGTCATGCAGGGGTGCTAGAAGCAGCCTTGTATATTACGGTTACATCAACAGATATTTTATTGGTGATTCGAGATGAGGGACGAGGCTTTGTCATCGACAATAATACAAAGCTGCTTTCAATGGGCTTACAATCCATCAAGGATCGTGCAAAATCAGTAGGTGGCACTGCTGACTGGGTAAGTGAAATTGGCAAAGGTACGGAGCTGCTCATCCGCTTGCCATATTAAGGGGGAGAGAACATGATACGTGTATTAATTGCAGACGATCATCATGTGGTGCGTCGAGGACTATTGTTTTTTTTAAAGACACAAAAGGATATTGAGGTTGTGGGAGAGGCGAAAAATGGGCATGAAGCTGTATCATTAGCAGAAAGCATTCAACCAGATATTATCTTAATGGATTTAGTGATGCCTGAGATGGACGGCATTCAGGCAACAAAACGCATCAAAGCAAAATTTCCACAAATAGAAATTCTAATGCTGACTAGTTTTTCGGATCGAGATCATGTAGTTCCAGCAATGGAGGCGGGAGCAGCAGGCTATCAGTTAAAAGATATTGAGCCAGATGAATTGGTCTTATCCATTCGTCGTATTATGCGTGGCGAAAATACATTGCATCCAGAAGCAACGACAACGCTTGAAATGGATCGTCAAGAGTCACAAAATGCACCACATTTATTAAATCCACTAACACCTCGTGAACAAGATGTGCTTGCAGAGCTGACAAAAGGAAAGAGTAATCGAGAAATTGCATCCTCACTTTTTGTCACAGAAAAAACAGTGAAAACGCATATTTCCAATATCTTTACAAAGCTACAAGTGCAAGACCGTACACAAGCAGCACTATATGCGGTGAAGCATGGTTTAACAGAGGGTAGCGGTATTTAAACATGTTTCAAAATACGTACAAAAATATAAGGCGAGCTACTACAAAACAAAGTAGTACTCGCCGTTTTTACATTATTTATATTGAACAAATAATTTTTGGGAGATCTCTAATAAGGTAGCACTTGGTGTCAGTGCTAAATCTTCCTGAAGCTTTTGTTTATATGTTTGAAAAATTTTATAAGCTTGTTCGTGAAGCCCTGCCTGAGTCAACGTGTATAAATAATGTTCAAGCTTTTGTTCATTGTAAGGGTCATAATCAAATAAAGCATGTAGAAATTCAAGAGCCTTCTCAGTATCAGAAAGAAACGTTGTTTGAAACCCCTTCTCTAATAACTCTATGTATGATTTCGTTAATCTATCTTTAGCGGCAGTTGACCACTCATAATCATCGAATACAAAGAGGCCATTTTTATAAATAGAAAGACATTGATTAATCAAAGATATGGAGGGAAACTCCAAGCGTGAAAAATCTTCATGAAGTTTTTGAAAATCATATAGATCACACACAATAGTTGGTTTCTCAAAGATATAGTATTTATTTGAAAAGACGATACAGTTTTCATAGCCGATCATATTCAAAGTCTTTCTTAAATAAGAAAGAGCGGTATGGAGATTAGATTTAGCTCGTACATAGTCTAAATCTGGCCATAGAATTTCAATTAAGTAATCCCGATGAATCGGTATGTTTGGGTGCAAAATAAAGTAAGCAAATAATTCCTTCGTCTTTTCTGTTTTAAAAGCCACTAAGCTATTATTGCTATAGACTGCGAATTGATCAAAGCATTGTACGTTTAACACAGTTTGCGTAGCTTGCTGAAGCATTTGCTGGATAGAATATTCATGCTCAATGCGAGCTACCGTTTTTTCTAAACGAGCAGGACTGATAGGCTTTAATAAATAGTCCAGACCACCAATCTCATAGGCTTGTAACGCAAATTCATGATAGGAGGTAATAAAAATTACGCTCACTTGTGGACGTTCCGTTTTGATAATATCAGCTACTTCAAGTCCAGATAATTCTTGGAGTTTTACCTCTAAAAAGATAACCTCAAACTCTAAATTAGGCAGCTCATTCAGAAAAACTTCGACACTTGTAAAGGTTTGAATAACCTGTATTTGTTGAAAGGCATGTAGTTTATTTTGAAAATAGTGTAAAGCTAAAGGTTCATTGTCTATTAAAACGGCTCGAATCATATCAAACTCTCCTTTTTACAATTAAATTGATAACGATTAAACTCTAGTTCATTTTTGGTGAAAGGCTTCCTATATAGAGTGAAGGGCAAGAAAAGTGAACATCACGTAACTTTTCTATTAAAAATTTGATACTAGAAAAAAGCAATCAATGTTGTAGGATTTTCACAGGCGAGAGTCAAAGAATCCTGTAGTATATTGTCACACACCACGTCAAATCCCTTCATAGAAAGTATTCGCCGTTCATTATATAGAAGATAAAAGTTTTTTATGTTGTGTAAGAGAATTGAAATAATTGTTTAGGCGTTTATTATTAAACTATTCTTATAAAAAAATGAAATAGCATCGTATTGGGAAATAAAAGCTGGACATGTAGCCAAAGCATTGTATTTTCTTATATTGTAAAAATAGTATAATCATTGTAATAATTAATCAGGCGTTATTATAGTACATTTGTCTTAAATAAAACTCAAAAAGTACTTAAAAAATACTTAAAAAGATAGGTTGTTAGTAATTGAAACAAAAAGTTGTATAGGAATTATGGGATATGGATGGAGGAGGATTTCGCTATGAAATTAGAACGTCTGCTAACAATGACGATGATTTTAATCAATCGAAAAAAAGTTAAGGCACAAGAACTAGCGGAGCTATTTAATGTATCCGTTCGGACGATTTATCGAGATATTGAAACACTTAGCTGTGCAGGTATCCCTGTTATTAGTCAACAAGGTGTGAATGGTGGCATTCATTTAATGGAGGGTTACCGTGTTGATAAACAAGTGTTGACGAAGGATGAGCTTATTTCACTTTCTACAGCTATTAAAAGTGCCTTGATTACCTATGAGGATTCGCACGCTGAAGCAGTTCTTGAAAAATTAACATGTATTGCTGATGACCAGGTCAAACAATCTATGGATCACCTTTTTGTAGATTTTAGTCCTTGGGGGCCGAACGTTCTTTTTAAAGAGCATATGACGACATTAAAGAATGCAATAGAGAGCATGCATTGTGTAAGCTTTTACTATTCTACTACGCATGGTGAACAAACAAGTCGGATAGTTGAACCTCATACAATTGTTCAGAAAGGAAAGACCTGGTATTTATATGCCTATTGCACATTAAGAAAGGACTTTCGTTTATTTAAACTTGCGAGAATCAAGAATTTATTGCAAGAGGAGACTATCTTTGAGCGTAAGGAAGTGAATTTAAGTGAGCTGCCATGGGGGAAAAAATGGCATCAACCACAAAACGTCGTCAATTTAGTTATTTTTTTTGATAAAGCCATCACAACATTGGTGGAGGAATCTTTTGGAGCAGAGTATATAGATCATGAGCAGTCTATCATTAATATTGCCATACCAGAGGATGAATGGCTTTATGGCTTCTTGCTTAGCTTTGGTCATCGTATAAAAATCATAGAACCGCTATATATAAGAGATATTATCCAAAAACGCGCACAAGAAATTGTCCTTTTATATAAAAATCAAGACAATTGATGACATACAGCTGTCAGGTTTCCTTTGCTATAGTAAGAACAAATAAAGCGAAAGGTGGAATGATGATGCAAAGCTATTGTCAAAGCTGTGGTATGCCATTAGTAGATGAGGCATTATTAGGTAGTGAAAAAGAAGGGCACAAAAGTCAGGAGTATTGTACATATTGTTATGAGGGAGGAGAGTTTAAACAACCTCAATTAACAGTGAAAGAAATGATTGAAATATGCGTACCACATCTTCAGGAAGATGGTATGCCTGAAAATGAGGCACGTCATATGCTGACATCCTTTTTACCAAGTTTAAAACGATGGAGAAAAGATGAATGGAAAGAGCCAAAAATGGTGGAATTGGAGTCCTTTCAAATCATAGGAATTTCAGCTCAAACAAGTAATGCAAATGAAATGACAGCACAAGCTAAAATCCCACAATTATGGGATCACTTTTACCAACAAAATATTTCAGGCCAAATAGCTGAACGTAAAAATAACAATATTTATGGTTTGTATTCAGACTATGAGACGGATGTGAATGGAGATTACGCCGTTACACTAGGTGTAGAAGTGTCAAGCAATGATGATGAAACACCAGCTGGTTTAGTCGTTAAAACGATGCCAACAGCTAAATATTTAGTTTTTACATCTGAGAAAGGAAGCTTGCCAGAGGTTGTTATCCAAGCTTGGCAAGAGATTTGGACATGGTTTGCAAATGCTACAGTTGAACGAACATATACAGGGGATTTTGAATTGTATGATGAACGATGCGCTAATCCACAAGAAGCACAGGTAGATATTTATATCGCCATTAAATAAAAACAAGTCTCCTACCAATTAATTGGTAGGAGATTTGTCGTCGTTTTGTGGAGGAATCAATTCTACATGGGGCTCGATATGCACAAGAACCTGACAAAAACGATTTTCGCGCATAATGGTATGCTCAATTTCTTCAGTAATGCGGTGACTTTCAAAAACATTTAAATAAGGGTCAACGGTAACCGTTATGTCGATGAAGTACATATTTCCATGTGCACGCCCTTTAAAGTCCAAGAGCTCGATTACACCATCCACATTACGGATTAAGACCGATAATGTCTCCACTTCATCAATATCAAATGCATCTGTCAGACTTTGAACAGCTTCCCAGAAGATTTCTACTGCTGTTTTAATAATTAAAAAGGCAACAATGAGGGCTGTCAGAGAATCGATGATCGGAAAGCCAAAAATAGCTCCAAAAATACCGATGGCTGTGCCGATACTAACAAGGGCATCCGAGCGATTATCAAATGCTGCTGCCTTAACAGCGGCACTTTTAATTTTTTTAGATAGTGCCAAATTATAGCGATAAACGACATACATGACAACGGCACTACCGATTGCTACATAAGCAGTTAACAGGGAAGGTGTTGTACCAGTTGGCTGCCATAAATTTTGTAAAGAATTAATAAGTACTTGGAGACCGACTACAAGCATAATGAATGATGCAACTAAAGAGGCAACCGTTTCAGCACGTAAATGTCCGTATTGGTGGTTAGAATCAGGCGGTCTTTGAGCAATGCGTAATCCAATCAGTACGGCGATGGAGGCGATGATATCCGTGGTATTGTTTAAACCATCTGCTTTTAATGCTTCTGATGTACCAATGTAGCCAATAGTAAGTTTGGCAGAGCTTAGGATTAGATATGTACCAATGGATAGCCAAGCACCTTTTTCCCCTTGCCGTAAATTTGTATAGAGCTCCATTTTGTTTCCCCCTCGCAAAACTTTCGGACATTAGAAAACGACTCCCTCTTAAAAAGGGAGTCGTTCGATCTATTTATTACGGTATTTGCTCCCATCTATAAGATGTGAAGGAAAGACCATATTTATAGCTCGGATTATACAAGCGTGATTTCAATAATACCATGACAAGTACAACGAGGCAATTCAATTTCAGTCCATGACTGCGTCAAATTCATTTGATAAATCACTTTCAGGTAATTTCAGAACTTCTAAGTATAAAATATGGTGCCCATCTAATTCTTTTGCGATAAATTCAAAACCTTGCTCCTGAATACTGTCTCCTTCGACTGCATCAAAACGCTTCGTCATGAACCAACCGCCGATCGTATCAATATCATCATCTTCTATGTCAGTACCTAGTATATCATTTACATTTTCAAGAAGCATCTTAGCATTTAAAATAAAATGATTTTCTGCAATTTCCTGTACTTCTGGGATTTCATCTTCATCGAATTCGTCTTGAATATCGCCGACAATTTCCTCAATAATATCTTCAATCGTCACTAGACCAGATGTTCCGCCATATTCATCCATTAAAATGGCCATATGAATACGTTCACGTTGAATTTTTAGTAACAAATCGTTAATTTGCGTTGTTTCCATCACTCGAATAATCGGTTGCATATAGTCCATAACAGGCTTATCACCATTTTTGGAGTCTTTAATGTAAGCGGTTAACAAATGCTTCATGTTGACTAAGCCGATAATATGGTCTTTATCTCCATCAAGAATTGGATAACGAGTATACTGCTCGACACCCATTAAATCGAACACTTCTTTAATTGTTAGCTCTTTTTCAATGCCGACAATTTCAGTCCGAGGAACCATAATTTCTTTTGCAAGACGATCTGAGAACTCAAAAATACTGTTAACATATTCATATTCTGAGTTATTAATTTCTCCACCTTTTAAACTATCCGATAAAATCATTCGCAGCTCTTCCTCTGTATGGGCTACTTCTGATTCTGACATCATTTTTAAGCCGAAAAGACCAGTTAAACCACGGGCAGATCCGTTTAATAACTTAATGATTGGATACGTAATATTGTGGAATAAAATTAATGGGCCAGATAAGTTTAATGTGACAAATTCTGCTTTTTGGATGGCTAATGTTTTTGGCGCCAACTCCCCAATAACAACATGCATAAACGTTACGATTGAGAATGCAAGTATGAATGAAAGGATAGATGTAATACTACCATTCAAATTTAGAAATTCAAACACTGGGTGCAAAATGATTTCGAATGTAGGTTCACCTAACCAACCTAAACCAAGTGCAGTGATGGTAATACCTAACTGACACGCAGATAAATACTCATCTAAATCTGAAACAACTCGTTTTGCATTTTTCGCTTTCTTATGCCCTTCTGCGAGCAATTGATCAATGCGGGTAGATCTCACTTTTACGATTGCAAATTCAGTTGCAACGAAAAATCCTGTCATTATAATTAGTAGGGCGAATGCCGCCAACCTAATGGTTATCTCCAATATGTCTCCGTCCAAATAATTCCTTTGTTCCCGCCCGAATGAGGGAAGTAAACAAAGTGTACACCTCCTATGATTTAAAAAATTGTTGGATGTCTCAATAATAAATTATTTAAAAGAAAAACACAAATATTGACAACGATTTTTTCGCTAGTTTTTCCAGTACCTTTTTGAAAAAAGTAACTAGATTCAAATACCAAAAGATTGTAATTGCCATAGCTATATGCTAACTTTAAAAAGAGCAAAGATAGTTTGTTTAGGGAAAGAAGCATTTTGCATCTCATATATTACGACACGTCAAAAAATCTCAAGAGTGCTTTAGCTTGCGGATTTTTTTAAATGAATTATTTTTTATAGCTAAAAGGGGAGTCTCGATTATTTGAGACTCCCCTTTTCTATGCAAAAAAAATGTTGCCATTTTTTACTCGGTTATTCTTGTTGGAACCGTAATTTTAAACATGCCTTTTCAACATCATGAACGGTTTCCTTACTAGGTATTACGCCTGTGAAGGGAGCAATAGATACAGGTGCTTTTTCTGTAATGCCCTGCTGTGTTAATACATAATTTTTTCCATTATACGTTAAATAGAACATTTTACTTGATTTCTTCCCGAAAGAGCTAGTAGAAGAATCAAAAAAGCCCTTTAATTGACTGCAATATTCATTGTAGAAGTCGCTTTTATAGCCAGAAAGTTCTTCGAATTTTTTACTATTCATAGTACCCGCTTCATCGGCTAGTTCAAATATTTTGGTTGAAAATTCTGAAAAAAATTCTTTTACTTTTGTACGAATTAATGCTTTTGAATTATAGCTGTTTAAGTCATCCGAAAGTGTGACTTTACTCATTGAAATGGCCCCCTGCATAAAAAACATTTACTATTAAGCTGATACCATAAATGTATAAGAAAAATATACAAATTTCAACATGAATCAACATAATTAGCTTAAAGGACGTGCTATTAGTTAGTAAATATAGGTAGTTTTATGCGGAATTATTACGAAAAAATGACTACTTTTTTAGTCGTATACGTGGAACAGCATGAGTTCATGTATCATTTTTTTAACATCCTCTTCGTTTGGTGGAATTGGTCCTATCCATTGAATTGTCCCATCCTTTATATATTCAGCCTGATATCGTTGTCGTTGATAAAAAAATGAAATAGCCCACCCAGGAATTTGGGCATTGTCAAATAATGGTTTAAAACTGAAATGCTGAATCATCATCTAAACCTCGTTTCTATTGTATGTAGTTCATATTATTCAAGGATAATGGTAATTTTGCAACTATTCGCTTTTAGGATAGAAGTTAATAGCATAAGATTGGAAATTCTAAAGAGGATATTTCTTTCGTAGAAAATCATTGCTCTGCTATAATGAGTGCAGAAGGCGACAAAATACGCCAATCGTGAATACAATTGAAATGAGAGGATACTAATGGATAATTTTATCGTGACATTACTTTTTATGGCAATTATTGGGGCGGCAATTGGTGGCGTAACAAATCATCTGGCCATTAAAATGCTTTTTCGTCCACATAAAGCAATATATATTAAAAACTGGCGATTACCGTTTACGCCAGGTCTTATTCCAAAACGACGTGATGAATTAGCAAAACAGCTAGGTCTCACAGTAGTAAATTACTTATTAACGCCTGAAACATTTAGAAAGAAATTTTTCTCAAAAGATATTCAGGACAAAGTAGAACAATTTGTGCAAGCAAAGGTTGAAGAGACAGTCTTTACAAACGATAAAACCATTCAGGATTGGCTAAACTTAGCAGGATTTTCACAACTGTCAGCTACCATTGAGCAGAAGGTTGAAGCGATAGTTGAGGGACAATTTTCGGCAGTAAAGAATACACTATCAACAAAATCAATTCGTTCTCTGCTATCTGATGATATTCAAAATACGATTGATGCTAAAATTCCTGTAGCGGTTCATCATATTTTAGAAAAAGGTGAGGATTACTTTTTATCACCAGAAGGCGAAATGACAATCAAGGCGATGATTGATGATTTTTTATCATCAAAAGGCTCTCTTGGTGGCATGATCAATATGTTTTTAGGTGATTCCTCCTCACTTGTTGGTAAAGTTCAACGTGAGCTTGTGAAGTTTTTACAAGCGCCAGGAACGTCAACATTACTAACAAAAATATTTACACAGGAATTGGAAAAATTAAAAGATCGACCAGCAATGGACTTTTTACAAGACGTTCAATTTGAACCAATTTTATCGAAATTACAAGTGTACGTGAAAGAGCAATTAGCAATCGCTGAACGTTTAAATCAACCGATTTCTTATTACTGGCCTGAAGGAAATGAGTGGGCGAAGTATACGGTGATTCCACAAGCTATAGAAAAAGCTTTTGTGAAAGCTGAGGAAAAACTTGAGGATGTACTAAAACGTTTAAACTTACAAGAGGTTGTTAGAGAGCAGGTAGACTCTTTCCCAGTAGAAAAATTAGAGGAGCTTGTATTAGGTATTTCAAAACGTGAGTTTAAAATGATTACCGTATTAGGTGCAGTTCTTGGTGGATTGATTGGGATTGTGCAAGGTTTAATTGTTTACTTTATTTAAAAGGAGAATGTATGAATGATTAATATTTATAATGACATTAATGCGTTAGAGGCAACTTTTCGGAAGATTCCTGAGTTTGAAGCTTTAAAAGCTGCAGTTGAAGTTGTAAAGAATGATGAAGAGGCATTAAATGTCTTTAAAAACTTCCGTAAAATCCAAATTGATTTACAGAAAAAACAATTAGCAGGTGAGGATATACTGGAAGATGAGCTTGTCTATGCACAAAAAGCAGCACAGCTTGCACAGCAAAATAAAAAAATCTCAACGATGCTTGAGTCAGAAATGAAGTTAAGTAAAGTAATCGAAGAAGTGAATCGCATTTTAATAAAACCTATTCAAGGTTTATACGAAGGAATTCAATAAATAAAAATGTGATAAATTGCAATTTAAAAAGGAATAATTGTCCTCGGAATTGCACATATAACAAGTAAGAAGAAAACGTGTATCCGCAAGTGGTCGGTACACGTTTTTACTTTATGTATAAGTTAGGGAGTATCGGAGGTTATGATTATGCATGTCATCATTGAATGGACTTATAAAACACCAAAAGGAGCAACAACTGTTTTACGTTCAGCTGAAATGCCTGCTGCTCAAGCATTATTACTAGCAGAGGATATGGAAAGAACGGGAAGAGTAAAATCGTTACATTGCATAGATCGGCAAGATACCAATTGGTCACTGAAAGAGCTAAAAGCCTATTTAAAGGAAATAGAGACGGAGCCGCATAATATTACTGTCTATTTTGATGGTGGGTTTGACCTTGGGACAAGGCAGGCAGGGTTAGGATGTGCCATTTATTATGAACAAAATGGTAAACCTTTCCGATTAAGAAAAAATGCCTTTTCGTCTGAACTAAAATCAAACAATGAAGCAGAGTATGCGGCACTTTATTTAGGCTTAGTGGAGCTGGAATTGTTAAATGTTCATCATTTGCCTGTGAAAATTATAGGAGATTCGCAAGTAGTCATCAATCAGTTAAATGGGGAATGGCCTGCTTTAGAAAAGGAGTTAGCAAGCTGGGCAGATAAAATCGATGCCAAGCTAGAGCAGTTTAACATTCAACCGGAATATCAGCTGGTCTCCCGTAAGGATAATGCTGAAGCGGATCGTCTTGCTACACAAGCGTTAAATGGTATAGATATTACAGGCTTGAGAGAGATTGTAAAAGACTAATGAAGAAGAGGAGGCAGTAGTGACTGTTACCTCTTCATAGTGTTGAAAAACAAAACCATCCATAGAATTTTTGCAAAAGGTGAACATGGATTTCCGTTGCAGGCTACTTGCTTTCCTGTGGGTGATCGGGAGTCAAGTAGCCTTCCACTTCAATTCATAAAAATGTTTCTTGTTAGCAAAGGTTTTGTAATAAAGTGAAGTATTCACTTTAGCAAAGGTTTTGTAATAAAGTGAAGTATTCACTTTAGCAAAGGTTTTGTAATAAAGTGAAGTATTCACTTTAGCAAAGGTTTTCAAATAAAGTGAAGGTATTCACTACTCTTTCTGGAGGGGGTGTCACTCATCGCTTCTCCACATTGACAATAAGAGACTATCCTTTCTCTACTCATAAAAAATAGTGAGTTATTTTCACTACGGCTCGTATGAAAGATAAGAAAAGGACACTTTTGTACATGGTTGATTGGAGTGAACGCAGTGAGTAGAGCTTGCTCATCGAATGCCCCCTGGAAAGAACAATGGCAGAACGGACATCAACCATCGCCTTTCAAAATGGCTGTTTCTGCTGATGACATCACCTTTTTTCATAAATTTCTCTGCTTATGATGAAACTTTTCCCATTTTAAAACTACTACTCCTTTGAACTCAAACAATAAGGAGAGATTTTTATGAACATGAAAAAGATAGCACCAGTGGCAATGACTGCATTATTATTTGGAAGTGCCATGGTGCCAGTAGCTTCAGCAAATGAGCAGCATGCTACAGAAGCAGAAGTACCACAAATTCAAATAGATCCAGTACACATTTTCAATAATACGCGTGGTACTGTGGAAGATGTTCGTGTTGGAGAAAACATTACATACTACACTGTAAAAGACGGCGAGCAAATAAATGTATTAGAAATGACGAAAGATACTCTTGTGTTTGACAATACAGGTAAGAAAGTGGATCTTCAAAAAGGAGATAAAGTAATCGCTTATACATTTGCCAACAAGCCTCAAAAATATATTTATCCACCACAATTCAATCCTGAGGTTGTCATTGTAGAATCAGAAGAAGTTGGCTTTGTTGAAGTTGATTATTTCTTTGAGGATTTAACGAATACGTATGATATGTTAAAACTAAATATCGGTAATGAAACAGAGCTATTAAACGCAAAAAGTGAAAAAGTAGAGGCTAAAGATTTAACAGAGAAGCACCTAGTTGTTTTCTATACAGCCTCTACTAAAAGTATTCCAGCACAAACAACACCATCTAAAGTGATTGTACTGGATGATTATCCCGCAACTACGACGAATCCAGTAAATGAAGAAATTGATAAAATTATCACATCAGACTCTTACGAAGTAGCTGGTACAAAAATGGTGCCATTACGTATAATTGCTGAAAAGCTTGGCTTCAAAGTGGACTCAACTGGTAAAGGGGCTATTCTTACAAAGGGAAATATGTCTTACACATTGACGCGTGGAGAAACAACATTTGGCTATAATAAAGCATTACGCACACTAAAAGTAGCACCAACACTGAAAGACACAAAAACCTATGTACCAGTTGAATTTGTTGAAGAATATTTAAAATAAAAGATTAAAGATGATATCAATAGCTGAAAAAGTCTTTTTGACCAAGGCAAAAGGTTGATTTTCGCTCCGCCAACGTCCTTTCCATGGACGTCCGACTCCGGGAGGATAGCGAGACGGCGAAACTGATTTTGTTCGGCGTAAAAGCAGGCAAGTAAGTGGCCTAAAACGAAAAGCCTTTTTCGAAAGTTTATTGTTTGTTTTTTAACACTAGGAGAGTATGCCGAAAGTTTTTGGCATACTCTTTTCATTTGTGGTCATTATGCTATTGCTATGGGATAGTAGTTTTTCAAGGAAGCATAGGTAGGATACCTTTTTGCAAATTGTTGAAGACATTGCTTAAAAGACACTGTATTCATAAAATTTTTGGCTAATGTCATTTCATCTGAATACAGTAAAAATTGCTGGGAGTGTTGTTGAATAAATTCTCTTGCTTTTTCATAGTGCTCATTGATAGAGATGGCACCATAAATGTCTTGTTGGTTGATTATATAGATAAAATCACAAAGAACATGATGTGTGCCATATCTAAATAAAACCGTTACATATAATGTTTTTTCATCACAACGTTCTAAGTCAAACTGGTGAAATGTTATTTCTATTTGATGTATAAAGCGAGAAATGTCTATTCGGTTGCTATTTTTTAAAATAAACACTATCAACACCACCTTTTTAAAAATTATAATGATAAAGAAATAGTTTGTCTATTTGAAAATTGAATATTCTGTTATTTTAGGATTGTAATTGTTACTTTGCTTAAAGACATAGAAATTTGTTAAACTTAAATCTGCACTATATCTGGAATAAGAAAAGAAGAGAGCGAAATAAGATGAAAATTATTCACATAGATCAAAAATATCCTGAGGATTGGATAAGGGTATTAAATCATATAGCGAATTTATTTTTTGAGGACTCCAAGCTGAAGGTAGAACCAGAGGGAGCAGATATGTCTGCATCATTTGATTATCAGACTGGGGACGATTTTTCCATTTCTACAAAAGCCGTATTGACTGTAGATGGGCAGCAATATACAAATGAATATAGCATTCAATATGAATCAGCAGCGACTGATCGTGAGCTAAATATTCGTATGAAACGTGCATTATCACATGTATTTTTAAATGTGCTTGAGCAGCATACGGGGATGCATCAGCAATGGGGGATTTTAACAGGTGTGCGCCCAACAAAGCTTTATCATAAATTTAGAAAAGAAGGGAAAAGTGAACAAGAGATTGCTGATCTTTTGATTCGAGATTTCCGTTTATCAGAGGACAAGGTGGCACTATTAAAGGAAATTGTGGAACGACAATTAGTAACCATTCCTGATATAGATGAGATTGGGCAAGAGATTAGTGTTTATATCGGCATTCCATTCTGTCCGACGAAGTGCGCGTATTGTACTTTCCCAGCCTATGCGATTGGTAGTAACCGTAAGCAAGGTCGTGTGGCAACCTTTTTAGATGGCTTGCATATTGAGTTGCGCGAAATGGGCAAATGGTTAAAGGACAATAATATGAAAATCACCTCTATCTATTGGGGAGGCGGCACACCAACTTCAATTGAGGCAGATGAAATGGACGCCTTATATCAAACAATGTATGAGTCTTTCCCAAATCCCGAAACAATTCGAGAGGTGACTGTTGAAGCCGGCAGACCAGATACAATTACACCTGAAAAATTAGAGGTACTAAAAAAATGGGGCATTGATCGTATTAGCGTTAACCCGCAATCATATACAGATGAAACATTAAAAGCAATTGGTCGTCATCATACGGTTCAGGAAACCATTGATAAGTTTTGGCTTGCACGAGAATCAGGTATGAACAATATTAATATGGATCTCATTATTGGATTACCGAATGAAGGGGTAGACGAGTTCCAGCATTCTTTAGAAGAATCTGCTAAGATGCAGCCAGAATCATTAACGGTTCATACGCTATCATTTAAACGAGCGTCAGAGATGACACGTAATAAGGATAAATACAAAGTAGCGGATCGCGATACAGTGGCCGAAATGATGGAAATGGCACAGGTTTGGACTAAAGAAAATGACTATGTTCCATATTATTTATACCGTCAAAAAAATATTTTAGGTAATTTAGAAAATGTCGGCTATAGTAAGGCTGGTGAAGAAAGTATCTACAATATTGTGATTATGGAAGAGGTGCAGACAATCTTAGGGATTGGCTGTGGAGCATCCTCTAAATTTGTTCATCCTGAGACAGGAAGAATTACGCAATTCCACAATCCGAAAGATCCAGCAGCCTATATTATGACCTTTGAAGAGGCTATTGGGAAAAAAATAGAGTTTTTAGATGAATTATATAAAGCATAAAGGTAAAGGCAATCTGCGTTGTTCAGGTTGCCTTCATTATTTGTAGTGTTCGCAATGTACAGGCCATTTTTAAAATAACGGCATCCTCGAAATATTGTGGGTCGTAGCCTGTCATTTCTCTTATTTTATTTAATCGGTAGGTAAGCGTATGACGATGAATAGCCAGTTGTTGTGCACAAAGCTTTAATTGTAAATTACAGTCAAAAAATGATTGTAATGTTTCCAACTGTTTAGCATCCATATTTTTCAGTATACGATGATGAAATGCTTGTACTTCTTCTGATTCTCGAGGCTTAAAAAGAGAAAATAACTCGACATCTTCAAAAAAGGTTAATTCATTCTGGACTGTTGCAAATTCTAGCGCTGTTCTTGCGCCTTGGTAGCTATAGGGAAGCTGTGATAGATGTTGCACAACAGGACCAATACCTATTTGAAGGGAAGGCAGCTTCTGTTTCTGTTTGCGTAGCGCTTTGATAATGGGACGACAACTCTGTTCTTCACAATTTGTCAGCAGAATATAGTATTCTTGCAATTGGCTATGGCCGGCAAGAATAGGCTGTTTATAAAATAAATCCTCAAAAAAGAGGGGAATTGAATTTTCTACGTAAGATGTCTCATTAAAGCTCACTAAAATCACTTGAAAGGGAGCTTTTAGAGCAAAGGGTAATTTTTGAATTCGTTCATTTAAGGCTGCATCTAACTTACTACCATGAACAAGTGCTTCAAATATATAATCATTATTTTTTCGTTGCCATTCACTTTTAGATTCAACAATGGCTTGGTGTGTCATAATTTCTGTTGTGAGTTGTACAAGATTGGCAATTTCAAACATATCCTCAGACTCTCCTGTGATGCCAATAACCCCTACTACTTCATCCTGATACATGATTGGCATATTAATGCCTGGTTTTGTGTTCGGATACTGCTCGATATTTTCTTCGTTAATAATTAATGTCTCTTTTGTTTGTGTCACATGAAGCGCACCTTCATGAATATTTTCCACCCTCATTTTATCGCCAGAGGCTAAAATCACGCCACTTGGGCTAATGACGTTAATATTGTGGCGCAAACGTAGCATCGTTTGATGTACGATTTCTTCTGCTAATTTTTTCGTCAACATGTTTATACACCTCGCATAAAAAACAGCCTGTTATAGGACAGTTAAATTGTACACCCATTATAATGTTTTCTGAATTTATTGTCATTATAATAAATTGTAAGCGCTTAACTTAGGATATGAAAATTTACGTAAATGTCAATGGACGACATAAGTGGAGGTATAGCATGAAGGTCATCATTAGTCCAGATTCCTACAAGGGTACTCTGTCAGCAGTTGAAGTAGCAAAATCAATGCAGGAAGGAATCCTGGATGCGGATCAATCGATTGAAACAATCGTATTACCAGTTGCAGATGGGGGAGAAGGCACGCTACAATCACTGATTGCCTCTACAGAAGGTCAATATTTTTCTGTAAACGTCCTAGATCCATTGGGAAGGGCAATTCAGGCTCAATATGGAGTGTTGGGGGATCAAGTAACATGTGTTATAGAAATGGCCCAAGCATCTGGCATTATGCTGCTACAAGATAATGAGAAAAATCCAGAGCTAGCTACATCTTATGGCACTGGCCAGTTAATTAAAGCCGCACTCGATCAAGGCTATAGAAAGTTTATTATCGGCATTGGTGGAAGTGCCACGAATGATGCTGGGATTGGAATGTTACAGGCATTAGGCGTTCGATTAATGACGAAGGATGGTTCAGAGCTAGAGGCTGGAGTTTCTAATTTAGTGAAATTAAATGTTATAGATATTAGCCAGCTAGATGCTAGATTAGCCGAGGCGACATTTACAATAGCCTGTGATGTTGATAATCCGCTCATTGGTGAACGAGGGGCAACAGCCATTTTTGGTCCACAAAAAGGTGTCCGAAAACAGCAGATTGCCGAATTTGATCGCTGTTTAAAGCATTTTGCAGATATTGTTGAAGCCCAATTTTCCATTCGGCTGCATGATTATAAAGGTGCGGGAGCTGCTGGGGGAATGGGTGGTGCTTTAATCGCATTTTTAAATGGAACATTTTATGCAGGGATTGATATTGTATTAGATGCTGTACAGCTTCAGGCACATTTAGTAGAGGCACAGTTAGTGATAACGGGTGAGGGAAAATCCGATCTCCAAACATTACATGGTAAGGCACCATTGGGTGTAGCGAAGGCTGCTAGACTTGCTAAGGTAGAGGCATTGTTATTATCGGGAGGAATCGATGGAAAGGCAAAGGCAGCTCTGCAAGAGTATTTTACAGTTATCGAATCTTTAGTAGATGAGGAGACTAGTGTGCAGCAGGCGATGCAAGATCCTACGCACTATATTCGCTTAAAAACTAAGAGATTGATTGAGCGTACCATACAAAAGGGGGATGACTAGATGTTGTTCATCATTATTTTAATAGGGGTATTATTTGTTGTACTGGGGACGGCTAAGTTAAAGCTTCACCCGTTTTTAGCGCTATTAATTAGTGCTTTCTTTGTTGGAATGGCATCAGGGATGCCATTATTATCAGTCGTTGAAAGCATTAATACTGGATTTGGTGGCTTGATGACAAGCATTGGCTTAGTTATTATCGCTGGTACGATTATAGGCTTAATATTAGAAAAGTCAGGTGCTGCCTATCGAATGGCGGAAGTCGTGTTAAGAATTGTAGGGCCAAAGCGTCCTCAATTAGCGATGTCTTTAATTGGCTATATCGTGTCCATTCCAGTGTTTTGTGATTCAGGCTTTATTATTTTATCCAGCTTACAAAAATCATTAGCAAAGCGAGCAAATGTCACAATTGCTTCAATGGCAGTAGCTTTAGCAACAGGCTTATTTGCTACACATGTATTAGTACCACCAACTCCAGGACCTATTGCAGCAGCAGGGAATATTGGTGCTGCGGATTATTTAGGAACGGTCATTGTCATTGGTTTATTAGTAGCGATACCAGCGACATTTGTAGGTTATCTATGGTCGGTGAAAGTGGCGACAAAGATTCGAGTACCCGAAGATGAGGTAGAGGCATTAGATTATGAGGAAGTGATTAAATCTTTTGGCAAAATGCCGTCAACATTTAAAGCCTTTTTGCCAATCGTTTTACCAATTGTGTTAATTGGTCTAGGTTCTATAGCAGCATTAGTTGGTGATACAGAATCGACATTCAATACAATCTTTAAATTTTTAGGTTCACCAACAGTAGCTTTATTTTTAGGTGTAGCATCGGCATTTTTATTATTACCTGAAATTAGTGAAACGACATTAACGGGCTGGATTGGTGAAAGCTTAAAAGAAGCGGCTCCTATTTTACTTATTACAGGAGCTGGCGGTTCATTTGGAACTGTTATTAAAAATGCTGGTGTTGGAGAAATGCTTCAGGAAATGGATTTAGGCATGTTTGCATCAGGTACATTATTCCTTCTTGTGCCATTTATTGTAGCAGCAGCATTGAAAACAGCTCAAGGTTCTTCCACAACGGCACTTGTGATCACCTCTACTTTAGTAGCGCCAATGCTTGTAACATTAGGAATTGAGGGAGCGGTACCGTTAGCATTAGTGGTGATGGCAATTGGTGCTGGAGCAATGACAGTTAGTCATGTGAACGACAGCTTTTTCTGGGTAATTACACAGTATAGTGGCATGGAAGTCACACAGGCCTATAAAGCACAAACGGTCGCAACTTTATTGCAGGGTCTTGTCACAATTACAATTACGATGATTTTATGGTGGATATTCGTTTAAAGAAGAAGGAGAGCGGCCCATGGCTAGCTCTCTTTTTGTATAATAGAAAAAGAGAAAGGAAGTTAGTTGATGAAAAAGATAATAGTATTGCTCCTTTGTATTTTTTTAATAGCAGGCTGTACTGAGGCAATCAAGCCAGAGAAAATGGCTGTAACGGCTGGTCATGATATGCGCGTTCATTTTATTGATGTGGGTCAAGGGGATTCTATATTGATTGAATCACCAAATGGTAAAACAATGCTTGTGGATGGAGGAGTGAAAGGTGCAGGGCAGCAGATTGTCTCTTATTTAAAGGAACTTGGAGTGAGCAAGCTCGATGTAGTTGTAGCGACACACCCAGATGCAGATCATATTGGCGGTCTCATTCCTGTGTTAAATTCACTTACGATTGAGCAATTTTATGATTCGGGTAAAGTACATACATCCCAAACCTTTGAAGAAATGCTGACACTAATTGATGAAAAAAATATCCCTTATTATGTGCCAAAAACAGGTGAAACTATTGAGTTTGATAAGGATGTAACTGTGAAAGTATTGAATGCGAATGAGCAGGCATCAGATAATAATGATGCTTCCATTGTTTTAAAAATGACTTATGGCAATGTCTCTTTTTTATTAACAGGAGATGCTGGAGTAGCATTAGAAAAAGAAATGCTGCAGTATGATGTAACAGCAACTGTTCTGAAGGCAGGGCATCATGGCTCTAACACAAGTAGCTCACAGGAATTCATTCGGGCTGTAAAACCAGAAGTCACGATATTAAGTTACGGGGAAGATAATAAATATGGCCATCCACATGCAGAAGTAGTAGATCGTTTGCAGGCTATTGGTAGTAAAATCTATGCCACAGCGGATTTAGGAACGATTACGGTATCCACAGATGGGGTAAACTATACAGTGAATGGGAAGGAAACTTCTAAAGTGGAAACTAGCAAAAAACCTACCGAAATAGAAGTATCCGCTCCAGCTATTGAGATCGTCAGCAAGGATTTAGTTACTGAAATTGTAGGCATTAAAAATAATGGACAACAAGCTGTTTCTTTAAAGGATTGGCAGCTTATTTCAATTGAAGGACATCAAGTTTTTAATTTCCCTAATCTTTCTTTACAGCCAGGGAAAACAATATATATTACTAGTGGAGCTAATGCAAGAGAAGGGCAAAATTATTTAAAATGGACAGGTAAACAAATTTGGTTAAACGATGGAGATGCAGCACAATTACGAAATGAGAAGGGGGAACTTGTAAGTGAGCTCGACTAAGTATACGCTAGACCGAATTGAAGATGGTTATGCGGTTTTCTTAAAGTTTCCAGAGGAAGAAGAACAAGTGATTGTTTTACAGTCAGCCATGAAAAAGCCTGTACAAGTAGGTGATCGTGTGCAGATCGAAGAAAAAGATGGGGTTTACCATATTGAAATATTAAAGGAAGAAACGGAACAGAAAAGAGCCGACATTCAAAGTCTCATGAACCGTTTACGTAATAAGCATAAATAATAGATGACATGCTATATAGAAATAAGGAACAGCTTGTTTTTAGATAGAGGAATTGTACATAATTTGTTATCCTAAATATTTTGAAAATATGCTAAAATAGTAGTATTAATCGTGAGCTAGGAGCGGACAAAATGTCGATAAATACAATTATTTTTGATTTAGATGATACATTACTATGGGATAAAAAATCGGTCAAAACAGCATTTGAAAAAACATGTGACTATGCTGCAACAGTACATCATGTGAACCCTGCTGAGCTAGAGGAAGCGGTTCGTCGAGAGGCACGTGCTTTATATGAAGGTTATGAAACATATGATTATACCGTTTTAATTGGTATTAATCCGTTTGAAGGTCTTTGGGGAACTTTTGATGACGCTACAGATTCTTTCAAAAAAATGAAAGAAATTGTTCCTAGTTATCGTGCAGCGGCTTGGACAAAAGGGTTAGCTGCTCTTGGTATTGAGGATACAGCGTTTGGAGCCGAGCTAGGAGAGCGCTTTGTAGCCGAGCGTAAAGTAGCGCCATTTTTATACGAAGATACTTTTGCGGTGTTAGATGAATTAAAAGGAAAATATCAGCTTGTCTTGCTAACAAATGGTGCACCAAGTCTGCAAAACTTAAAACTAGAAATCACTCCAGAAATTGCCCCCTATTTTGATCACATTATTATTTCGGGAGACTTTGGTAAAGGGAAGCCGGATGCGTCCATTTTTGAATATGTTATGGAAAAAGTAGGAATTACCGCTGATGAGGCCATTATGGTTGGCGATAATTTGAATACCGATATTTTAGGCTCATCACGTGTGGGTATGCGCAATGTATGGATTAATCGTGAAAACCATATTGCTGATGGTGCTGTGATACCTTCCTATGAGGTAGACTCTTTGACAGCATTGATGGAGCTTGTAAATAAGCTATAATATAAAAATGTACTGATCCCTCATGGAGTCAGTACATTTTTTGTTAAAAATAGACATTTAGTCCAAGATATAAACATGTAAAAGCTATAGCTAGACAAAGCTGGACAAGAGCGCTAGCTATTAAGTAACCCTGAGGTTCACCAGCCTTTTTACGATAATAGATTTGCATAAAGGAGTAGAGTGAGAAAAGGCCATAAATAATTACTGCATGAATAGTATGGTGTACAAGATAGATACCAAATGAAATACCTCCAAACAACACGAGCATGATGGCATTGGCAATGGCATGCTCAACTGTCGCAGCAAAAAAGCGACGTTCTGTATAAGGCATTCTTTTTTTAGCAATCCACAGTATGAAATGCATAAGTAGGATGAAAATGTTCCCAATAATAAGTTTCGTCGACCGCTTCTCATCATAAAAATAGCGTAGTGAGTCAAATGACTCTTCAATCAGAAAGGCTTGCTGTGTTTCAACATTGAAGAAAATCTTGTTATTGAGTACCTTCCATTTCTCTTGTGTACGGTCATTATAGAGAATCAAAATATCATAGATAGTACCACTTTTCCACTGACTAGTGGATATTGTTACAGGAGAAGCGTTGTCCCAATTTTGTTGTAGCTGTGTGATAGCCTTTGCATGAGCATAGCATTGCTGAGGAACATAAAGGCAAGAATCCTGTGCTATAAAGGTTTCCTTGTTCATATTCTCCTTTAAATAGATTCGTTGGATTGCTTTGGAGGAATCCATTGTTGTAGGAGAATTAGTAGGACTTTGAACAAAAGATAATAGTAATATAGAAAGAACTACTATAAATAGCAATGACACAGAAGGAATTTTCCATCTATTTTTAGTCTTTTGTTTATTAATTACTGAGGGCTCTGTCATATTGCGTAATAATTTTTTTTGCTGCTGATCAGATAACATTAAATCATCTAAGTGTTGCCATGTCTTCTTATCATTCTTCATCCATCTCACCTCCTAACTGTTTTTTTAATGCGATGAGTGCTCGTTTTAATGTGTTTTTTACTTTTCCCTCATTCCAGCCAAGGATAGTGCAGGTTTCCTCGATGGATAGTCCCTCTATTTTGCGCAGAATGATTACATCACGATAGGTGATTTTTAGTTTACGAATAGCAAGATATAGCATCTTGGCATCTTCTTGTTGCATCAGCCATTGATGAGGAGAAGGTGACGCTTGTTCTTCATGCTGTTGTAAAAAAGGGACAAACTGAATTATCCTTTTTCGACGATAATGATCATAGGCAAGGTTACGTGCAGTGCACCGCAACCAAGCGAGATCGGCTCCTTCTTTTATTGTTTGGTGATGTTTCAAATAACGGACAAAGGTTTCCTGTGTATAATCCTCCGCTAATTTTTCATCATTTAGTAAGTAATATAAGTATTTAAAAATGGTGTGGTTATGTAAGTAAAATATTTCTTCTATCTTCAAGCTGTACACCTCCTTTTCTTTAAAGACGAAGAAACCTTAGAAAAGTATCATTTTACCAAAATAAAAAGCAGAGAGTAGAGACTCTCTGCTTTTTGTTATGATTAATTATAGGTTAATGGCTTTTACCTCATCAATGTTTTCAAGCTGTGCTACAAAAACTAAATCTTCTTCAGTTACAACATTATCAACCGTTAGCATCATAACCGCTGTACCACCAACCTGTGCACGGCCAACTTGCATTGTTGCGATATTGATTTCTTTTTCTGCAAGCTTTGTTGCTACACGGCCAATTGCACCTGGTTTGTCCGTATTTTTAATGTAAAGAAGGTGACCTTGTGGAATGACGTCCACAACATAGTCTTCTACTTTTACGATACGTGCACCTAAACCGTTTAATAATGTACCAGCTACTGTATGCGTTTCATTAGCAGTAATAATTTCAATTGTAATTAAGCTTGTAAAGCCTTTAGCAGTTGTTGTTTTGTGCTCATTAATTTTCATGCCGATACGTTCAGATAAGTAACGGGCATTGACATCATTTACATGATTACCATGATTTTTTGCTAATAAGCCTTTTAGTGCATTTGAAGTTAATGGACGTACATCATAGTTTGCTACTTCACCAGCATAAGATAGGTTGATTTCTTTTACAGGCTCTGTTGTTAATTGTGATAGGAATGAACCAAGCTTTTCAGCTAATTCAAAGAAAGGCTCAACTTGTGCAAGAAGCTCTTTCGGAATAGATGGCATGTTTACAGGGTTTGTTACGGTACCTGTTTTATAAAATTTAATGATGTCATTTGATACATCAACCGCAACAGATTCTTGTGCTTCAATTGTCGATGCACCTAAGTGAGGCGTTGCGATTACCTGTGGTAATGTCAGTAGCTTATGATCTGTTGCTGGTTCAGAAACAAATACATCTAGGGCAGCACCAGCTACTTTTCCTGCTACGATTGCATCATATAAATCATCTTCATTGATAATTCCACCACGTGCACAGTTAATGATACGCACGCCATCTTTCATCATCGCAAATTTTTCTTTATTAATAAGATTACGTGTTTCAGGAAGAAGTGGTGTATGAACTGTAATGAAATCTGCTACTTCGCAAATTTCTTCAACTGTTGCTTTTGTTACACCTAATTCTTTTGCACGTTCATCTGTTAGGAAAGGATCATATGCCATAACATTCATACGTTGACCTTTGGCACGATAAGCTACTTCAACACCGATTCGTCCAAAGCCTACAACACCCAACGTTTTATTTTTTAGCTCAACACCAACATAAGATTTGCGATCCCATTTTCCATTTTTTAATGTATTAAAAGCTTGTGGAATATGACGGGCAAGTGAAGTCATCATTGCGATTGTATGCTCAGCAGCTGAGTTTGTGTTACCATCTGGTGCGTTGACAACGATAATGCCATGTTCAGTAGCAGCAGCAAGGTCAATATTATCGACACCCACACCAGCACGACCAATTAATTTTAAGTTTTTAGCTGCTTCGATCACTTCACGTGTCACAGTTGTTTGAGAACGAACAAGTAATACATCCACATCTGCAATTTTAGCGATTAATTGTTCTGGTGCAAGACCAGTGTCTACAATAATGTTTAAATCTAAATCTTGCTCCTGACGTAATGGGAAAATACCATCCTCACTTAGTGGATCAGCGATAAATACGTTAATGTTTTTTGTTGCAGTAGTCATTATAATTAGCTCCTTTTTAATAAATATGGGTTGTGGATTTATCTACGACAGTCTGAAATTTGTAAAATTCGAACATCTTACAGCATGCAAACGATCTCCTTTCTAAATCGAAAACAATATAAAAAGCCTTCCACGCCTTACAGACACAGTTATTGTGTTGTAAGGGGCGAAAGGCTGAATAAACATTGGTTCGCGGTACCACCCTTAATCACTGCTGGAAAATTTATTCTGGCAGTCTTAGCTATATGCGTAACGCGCATGGGACGGATAAGCTTACTGTTAAGTTGTTCGGCTTATCTATTCTGGAGTGGAACTATTATCGTAGAAATCACTGATTTACACCAACCATCAGCTCTCTTTGGATTTTCTTGTGACTAGTATGTCTCCGTCGTTATATTTTGTGTGATTAAATTTGTTAACATCATAATCCCTATTGTTCACCTTTGTCAACGATATTTCTGAAAAACTTAAAAAATATAGACTTCAAAAGTCTGAATAATAACTAAAAACGAACATTGTTTGTTTTGTTGGTGTTTAATATTCGTCTTTTTGGAGGATACAATGAAAGCGTTAACGATATTTGAAAAGTGCGATAGTATCAGTGTTCCATGTAGTTTACGGTTAAAAAATTATATGGTAATTAAATGGGATAAATTAGATGATTTATGCTATTCCTTGATGATTTTAGTGTGAGAAAGCGAACATTTTCGCTTGTCACATTTTAGACAAAAAATTAGATTTTAGAAGGTAAACAGGCTGTGAGAGAAGAATGTTAGTTAAGGATGATTTGATTTGGGGGTGTAAAAATGCAGTACGATGTTGCAATAGTTGGTGCTGGACTTGCGGGTTTAGTTGCTGCTTGTGAGTTAATCGATGCAAAGAAAAAAGTTCTTTTAGTAGATCAAGAGCCTGAAAATTCAATAGGGGGACAGGCATATTGGTCTTTTGGTGGGATATTTTTAGTAAATTCTCCAGAGCAGCGAAGGCTTGGAATTAAAGATAGTAAAGAACTGGCGTGGCAAGATTGGCAAGGAACTGCAGGCTTTGATCGTTTAGAAGATGAGGATTCGTGGGCTTATAAATGGGCCAGAGCCTATGTTGATTTTGCTGCAGGTGAAAAATATGACTGGTTAAAGTCAAAAGGTATCAAATTTTTCCCTGTGGTTGGATGGGCAGAACGGGGAGGCTCTTTAGCGGGAGGACATGGCAATTCTGTACCAAGATTTCATATTGTATGGGGAACTGGTCCTGGCATAGTAAAGCCATTTGTAAATAAAGTAAAGCAAGCTATGAAAGATGGATTTATCGATTTTAGACCAAGACATCGTGTGGATGAATTTATACAACATGATGGAACAATTACAGGAATCAGTGGAACAGTGCTAGCAGAAACCTTTATTAATCGAGGTGAAAAAAGTTCGAGATTGGGGATTGGCGAATTTTCCTACGAAGCCGATGCCGTGATTGTAGCAAGTGGCGGTATTGGGGCTAATTTTGATTTAGTAAGAAAAAATTGGCCTGCACGACTTGGGACTCCTCCTAAAAATATGGTATGTGGTGTGCCAGCTTACGTTGATGGGAGAATGCTAGAAATCACAGAACATGCTGGAGGACGTATTGTAAACCGTGATCGCATGTGGCATTACACAGAGGGATTAAGAAATTGGGATCCAATTTGGCCCAACCATGGCATTCGTATTTTACCAGGGCCTTCCTCCTTATGGTTTGATGCAGAAGGTAATCGATTCCATGCACCCAACTTCCCAGGCTTTGATACGCTCAGTACGTTAGAGGCAATTCAAAAAACAGGTTATGATTACTCTTGGTTTATTTTAACGGAAAAAATTATTGAGAAGGAATTTGCACTATCTGGTTCAGAACAAAACCCAGATTTAACAAACAAAAGCATTAGTGATGTGCTTAAGCGTATAATGCCAGGTCCACCAGCCCCTATCCAAGCTTTTAAAAATCATGGCGAAGATTTTGTGATTGCACATGATTTAAAAGAACTAGTAGAAGGCATGAATAAACTAGCAGGGAATGAGCTACTGGATTTCATGAAAGTGAAAGAGCAAATCTTGGCAAGGGATCGAGAAATGGACAATAAGTTTACGAAGGATTTACAGGTTAACGCTATTCATGGGGCAAGGCATTATATTGGAGATAAATTAGTGCGTGTTGCCAAACCACATAAAATTCTAGATACTAAAAATTGGCCATTAATTGCCGTACGTTTAAACATTCTAACTAGGAAAACCTTGGGTGGCTTACAAACAAATTTAAATGGTGCGGTGTTGGGTATGGATGGTCAACCTATACCAGGTTTATTTGCTGCTGGTGAAGTAAGTGGCTTCGGTGGCGGGGGTGTTCATGGCTATCGTGCTTTAGAAGGGACATTTGTCGGAGGCTGTTTATTTAGTGGACGGCAGGTTGGGCGCTATTTAGCGCAGGAATAATAAGAAAAAGAGCATCGTTCATCAGGACGATGCTCTTTTTGGATGGGCTAGTAGATGGCTTACTATTTTAAGGTTTAGACCATTTACGCACACGGCTAAACCCTATCTCACCAAGTATTAACGATTTGCGTTTTGAATCTCTGCAATCTTAGCAATTTGCTCCTCAACCTGCTCCTTCGTCCAACCATTCTCTTCGACAAAGAAATTGCGTTCTGCACGGCGGCAATCATCTGAACAGCTACGCATATAAAATGCTTCGTGTTTTTCCTCACATAACATTAATTTATGACATTCAGGGTTTGCACAGTTTGTATAACGTTCAGAAGGTTCACCTGTGAAGTAATCCTTCCCAACGATGACATGCTCAACCTGATTAATCGGTACACTTCGACGACGGTCAAAAACAAACATCTGACCATCCCATAGCTGGCCCTTTACTTCAGGATCTTTTGCATAGGTTGCAATACCACCGTGTAATTGACCAACACTTTTACCATAGCCTTCACGTTTTAGCCAACCAGAGAATTTTTCACAGCGAATACCACCTGTGCAGTAAGTTAAAATCTTTTTATCTGCAAAATCTTCTTTATGTGCTTCCATCCAAGCTGGAAGGTCACGGAAGGTTTCAATATCAGGTCGTACAGCACCTTTGAAATGACCAATATCATATTCATAGTCATTTCGGGCGTCGATAATCACAGTGTTCTCTTCTTGCATTTGTTCCATAAATTCTTTAGGCGATAAATAATCGCCTGTGATTTCCAAAGGATTAATATCATGCTCCAAACCTAAATGGACAATTTCCTGACGAGGACGTACATGCATTTTCTTAAAGGTATGTCCTTCCACCTCATCGATTTTCCACATAATATCACTAAAACGAGCATCTGCCTTCATATGATTCCTATAAGCATCTGTTTGCTCAACGGTACCAGAAACGGTGCCATTAATGCCTTCAGAGCCTACTAAAATACGTCCAAGAAGTCCAATTTCTTTACATAATGCTAAATGTTCTTCTGCAAATGCTACAGGGTCTTCAATTGTAATATATTTATAATAAAGTAATACACGATAGTCCTTCTGTATCAAAATACGTTACCACCTTTAACTCAATATTCGTCCTTTAATATAGCATAACAAGAGCAATTTTGCTTAGAGTAGAAGGAGTTTTCTAAAAAAACACGAATAGTACATAGTGAATGACTATTCATATTTGGGGGTAATAGAGATGGAATTTTCAACGATTACTTTAGAAAAATTAGAACGTCGTGCAACGTTAACATTGAATCGTCCGCAGGCGATGAATGCTATGGATGATGTTATGATGCGAGAACTCGCAGAATGCTTTGAGGCTCTCCAACAGGAACAAAATATACAGGTGCTTGTTATTCGTGGAGAAGGAAAAGTCTTTTCTGCGGGTGGCGATATCAAGGCTATGTTAGATGAAAATAAACCATTAAATATTGATGAGGCAATGGTCTATCTTTCACGTATTGTGAAAGCGTATTATCAGTTACCAATGATTGTGATTGCGGCTGTTCATGGTGCATCGGCAGGTCTAGGGTTTAGTCTAACACTTGGGGCAGATATAGTTGTGGCTTGTGAAAATAGTAAGCTAGCTATGAATTTCATTGGAATAGGACTAATCCCAGATGGAGGCGGTCATTTCTTCATGAAGGAACGTGTGGGGACTGTTAAAGCGAAACAGATGATTTGGGAGGGGAAGGTATTAACAGCAAAAGAAGCATTAGATGAAGGGCTTATTGACTTTATTGCACCAGAGGGTACTGTATTTGCCATGGCAGATCAGCTTGTTGGTAAAATGCTTGCGTCACCTATTTCTTCCATGATTACAACGAAAAAAATTCTACATGCTCAAAATTTGCCTCAGCTAGAAAATATCCTAGCTTTAGAAGCAGAGGGGCAATCCGCTATGCGTAAAACAACAGATCATCTAGAAGGCATTCATGCATTTGTAGAGAAAAGAATGCCTGTCTTTGTAGGAAAATAACAATCATAAAAGGCGCGTAGCAACATTGACTACGTGCCTTTTAGCCACTAAACATGGAATAAAATTAATTTACCCGAAGCGTTTACAAGACGATGAGTTTTGTCGGCAACACCTTTTTCCTCAATTTGTTGTTGTCCGTTTAGTTTAGCAGCCTCATCATTTTCAAATGTCCAAGTTTCATCAAATAATGTTTCCCCTGTTTTTTCAAAAGCTGTAAAACGATAATTCTCCATACAAACCCCACCCTTTTACTTAAATATATTTCTATTATACATAGAAGATTTATAAACTTCACGGTAAAACTAGTGAATTTTTTGATAAATTACGAAAATTGTGGAAAAAGTAAGGCAATGTTGTTTTTTATGTAATACTATTTTTCATAAAACGTGAACTATGATAAAATAGAACAAATATTCGGTTTTGTTTAGTGAACATATTACGGTACAGAGGCGATAATTATCTACTATTTGAGGTGATTGGATGACAGCAATTCGTTTTTTTCATTTGGCAGATTTACATTTAGATAGTCCATTTAAAGGTTTATTTGGATTACCTGAGCACATTTTAAAGAACATTAGGTCGAGTACTTTTGAAGCATTCGATAAAATTATCCATAAAGCAATTCAAGAGAAACCTGATTTTATATTAATTGTTGGAGATATTTATGATGGTGAAAATCGTAGCTTGCAAGCACAACGAAGATTTCAGGATGCAATGGAAAAGCTCTTCCAACACAACATCCCTGTGATTGTGAGCTATGGTAACCACGATCATTTAAATGGCACTTGGACACGCTTTGCTTTGCCAAGCAATGTCTATGAACTACCAGCGGAAACGACCGTGGTTCAATTAAAAATCCGAGGCCAGCAAGTAAATATATATGGTTTCAGCTATCATGAACGCCATTTAAAGGAATCAGTTATTGAAAGTTATCCAATTGCACAGGATCAGCATGCCATTCATATTGGTATGCTACACGGCAGTGAGGCAGGCAACACGACCCATGATGTTTACGCCCCCTTCACTAAGCATCAGTTGATAGAAAAGAACTATCATTATTGGGCTTTGGGACATATTCATAAACGACAGCTTTTACATCAAAACCCTCCCATTGTTTATCCAGGCAATATTCAAAGTCGACATCGTAAAGAACAAGGACTGAAAGGCTTTTATGACGTGACGTTATCCCAAACATCGAATGAGCTAGATTTTATCCCTACATCTACTGTCGTTTATAACACGATAGAAGTGGATTGTACGAATGTTGTACATGCCAATGAATTACTAAAAAGATGTTCGGAAGCGATCACAACGAATAGGACGAAGTACGGGGCATCAGTAGTTGAGCTTCACCTGCAAAACATTGATGAACAAACGGAAGCTTTATTTGAACACGCAACTGTAGATGCATGGTTAGATACTGTGCGAGAGACGGAGGAAGGCATTGAGCCGATGTGTTGGGTACAAAAGTTGGTATTGCAGAAGACAGCAAGTCTTTATGAGCAGACAGCAGCAACTCAATCCGTTGTCAGCTTAATGGAGCAGTGGGACAGTAATGAATGGAAAGATATTCTAAAAGATTTATACCAATATGCTGGTGGTGCAAGGCTGATAGAGCCACTAAGTGACAAGGATATTGAAAACTTAACGCAAAATGCACAGGCATTATTGGCAGAAGAAATTCAAAGGGCGTGATCACATGCTGACTATACAAAAAATCCAAATATATGGCTTTGGTAAGCATGAAAACATCACCATTTCCTTAAATGAGGGTATCACTATTTTTTATGGATTAAATGAAGCAGGAAAGACGACGATTCAGCAGTTTATACTACAAATGCTCTTTGGTTTCCCCATACGGCAGCAGACACAGCGCAAATATGAACCAAAAGTTTCGACGAAATATGGTGGTCAGCTCACACTCGTGCATCCTATTTATGGCCAGTGCACTATTGAACGTGTGAAAGGAAAGGCAGCGGGCGATGTTTCTGTTTATCTAGAGGATGGAACAACGGGACACGAGGAACTATTAACTAAGCTTTTATATGGGTATTCTAGAACGTCCTTTGAATCCATTTTTTCATTTTCATTGCATGAGCTACAGGGCATTGAAAAAATGTCAGAGGAGGAGCTAACCCATTTGCTACTAGCCTCTGGCACAACAGGGGTTCAACATTTATCAGCTCTTGAAAAGAAGATGGAGAAAGAGGCAAATGAGCTGTTTAAAAAAACAGGTAAAGTACCCGTAATTAATCAAAAGGTTGAGCAATTAAAGCAGCTTGAGCGTACGATTAAACAGGAGCAGGGAAAGATTCTAACATTTGAGGACAAATTAAAGCAATTACAACTACTTGAGCATAATCTAGAAAAGCTTTATAGTACGCAAAAACTGCTGCAACAACAATGGCAGCAGTTAACGATTCAAAAGCAGGCACTACCTCTCCTCAAACAGCAACAGATTTTACAGCAGACACTGGTCAATTATCAACATGTACAGTTTCCGCCAGAAGGTATAAGACGCTATGAGCAATTAAAGGATCGTCTATTACACGAAAGCCAGCAGCTAATGCAATTAAAGGAGCAATATCAAACATTACAAAATCAAGTACTTACCATAGCGGATGAGCATACAGTCAATGAAATGGCTCGTCTTATGCAAAAAGAGGCAACGTGGCATCAGCTGATGGTGAAGGAGCAAAATTTACATGATGATCTCTTTATGTTTGAGCAAGAAATAAAAGCACAGTTTCGTTTATTAGGCGTACTCGAGACAGAGGCACAGGAGAATCTTCTCGAAGAAACGGTTTCACTCCAGCAGGAACAACAATTTCAGCTTCAATTAAGTAAATTGGAGGAGGCAGAGGACGAGCTAAAGTTTCATCTACGCTCACTAGAGCAAGTCCATCTAGAATTAGAGACAATTGCCAAACAAAAGCAACGGCTCATGCAAGAGTCATTAACAAATGAAGAAGAACATATTTTAGCACAGTGGCCCCAACAAAAGCGTAAGCTTGAGCAATTACGTGCGGCCAAATCGCAACGTAGTAAACAAAAGCAACCTCATTATTTTAGCTGGCTTGTACTGCTAATCGGTTTATTGTCATTGATTTATGGTGTATTTGAAAAAAACATAGTTGCGACCATTATCGGAGCTGTTTTATCATTGCTGACTCTGTTATTTATCCGATATGTTAAACAAGCGGATGAGCCTACTAGTAAAGAGCATAGTTCCCTTCTTCGAGAGTTAGAGCAGGAGGAAATGACGGTACAAGCGGTGCTATTAAAGAAGCAAAGATATGAAGATCGTTGGGTACACGTCAATGAACAGCAAAAGGAGAAGGAGCAGCAATACGCTTCTCTTGAATATAAAATTCAACAGGCTGAGATAGAGAGTGAAGAAGCCACTCACACACTCCAGCATTTTTTAAAACGTTATCGATTACAGGGAACAATCGCCAGAACGTTAATGCCCGAATTATTTATGCGTATTCGGAGTGTGCAAGAGCTAGCAGCTAAAAAAAATAGTACCCTAAGCCTTATGCAAGAAGTTCAAAAAGAAAAGCAGCATATTTATAAACAGCTTCAACAGGTTTTAGAGGGAGCCTATGATGAACAGGAAATATATATGTATTTACGGACAGCCTACCTTGAAGCACAACAACATCAACAGCAAGTACAGCAAACAAAAGAACAGCTAGCTGGCCTGAAGATAAAAATGGATGGTGGGCAATCAAAACTGGACCGTTATACAACTGAAATGGCTGAGCTATTGAATGAAGCACAAGTTCCAAACGAGCAGGCTTATTATGAAATGTATGAGCAATTTGAGCAGCAAAAAAACATCATGACAGAGTTACAAACGGTTCAGGCTCAACTCGCCTCACTCAATCTTCCACAGCGAGAGAGTCTAGTGGAGGATACTGTTAACGAGGATATACATGCTTTAGAACAAGAGCAAAATTCAACGCAGCTAGCGATCGACCAATGTCTTGCGCAACGTGCTGCTTTGCTCATTGAAAAAGATCAGCTATTAAATGATGAAAAGTATGGGCAATTGCTACAACAGTTTGAGCAGGAGAAAGCAGAATTGCAGCAGCTGATTGAGCAATGGGCAACTAAAAAAGCTGTTGCGACAGCCATTCACGAAACATTATTCCGCCTACGTGAAGAAAAATTACCTCATGTCCTTGTGGAGGTGAATGCGATTTTCCGTTTACTAACAGGGGGAAGATACGATAAACTTTCGATTCATGATGAAGGTTATTTTGTTGCACAAGATGTAGCAGGATTACGTTATCAAATGGCTGAATTATCTCAGGCTACCAAAGAACAAGCCTATATTGCATTACGTCTGGCCCTTGCAAAAACACTAGTGAGCACTGCTCCATTTCCAATTATTATGGACGATCCATTTGTCCATTTTGATCGAAACCGTACAAACAAAATGGTACAATTAATGAAAGAAGTAGGATATGAACGTCAAATTTTATATTTTACTTGTCATGATACAATGCTCAAACATTGGCAGAAAGAGCAAATTGTCGATATAGGAGCATTAGCAAATGAAAGGGGAGTGGCGTCAACATGAAAGGGATTACGACGCTCCAAGTTGGAGAAGCAGTTGATCAATTTTTATTAATAAAACAAGCGACAAAAGGTGTTACAACCGTTGGAAAGCCATTTATGTCGCTATTACTACAAGATAAAAGTGGAGATATTGAGGCAAAGCTCTGGGATACAAATGAGGATCATGAAAAAATGTATCATGCTGAGGCCATTGTACGTGTAGGTGGAGAGATTCACGACTATAGAGGAAAGAATCAATTGCGTATCAAATCTATTCGTGTTGCCAAGCCAGAGGAAGGTATTGCGATCGATGATTTAGTACCATCCTCTGCAACACCAAAAGAACAATTGTATGAAGAATTGACACAATTTTTCTTTGATATTAAAAATCCAAATATCTCACGTATTACAAGAGCGGCTATTAAAAAACATTATGATGCCATCTTAGTTTTTCCGGCAGCAACTAAAAACCATCATGACTATGCGTCTGGTTTATTAGATCATATGGTGTCCATGCTCAAACTAGGAAAAGCCATTGCTGATTTATATCCAACACTTAATCGTGACCTGTTATATGCAGGCATTATTTTGCATGATATTGGCAAGGTTGTGGAGTTGTCTGGGCCTGTTGCCACGATGTATACAGTGGAGGGCAATTTATTAGGTCACATTACCATTATGGTGAATGAAATTGCCAAAATTGCAAGTGAGCTAGAAATTGAAGGCGAAGAAGTCATGCTGTTGCAGCATATGGTATTGTCTCACCATGGGAAAGAAGAGTGGGGGAGTCCGAAAAAACCGATGCTTCAAGAAGCGGAAATCTTACATTATATTGATAATATAGACGCGAAGATGAACATGCTAACAAGAGCATTAGGGAAAACGACACCAGGTGAATTTACTGAGCGGCTTTTCCCACTTGATAATCGTTCATTCTATAAGCCTTCTATTTAAAAAGTAATATGATTAAGCCCCTAACCTGTTGAGAAATTGATAATTGATGTTGCTTATTAACTAACCTATACTGATTTCGATAAGTCTAAATATGCATATGTGTAATTTTAGTACCTAACTATTGTACCAATGCTAGTATTTATTTTAGAATAAAGAGAGAAATGATAGGAATGGGGAAGAGCAATGGAAACAGAGGGACTTTTTTCACGGGAAATTAAGTTTTGGAAAAGTTTAATTTTCAAAATGATACTAGCTATAGGTATAAGTTTGTTTATTAGCTCGCATATCTCAGAATTTGTTAGTCATCAATTTGAAAAAGTAGTACATTTAAACGGCAGTGCAGGTGTTGCCATTAATACGTTTATTTCGTTATTTATTGGTACAGTCATTATTTCGTTATGTACGAGATATATCGTCCTAAAACGTGTAAAGCGTGTATTAAAGGCTATGACACAGGCGGCTGATGGTGATTTAACGGTACGCATTGACGACCGTTTCAAAGATGAAATTGGACAATTATCCACTGAATTTAATCATATGTTAGAGCAAATTGGCACGGTTATTGAAAAGACGAATAAAGCATCTGCGGATGTCTCGACTTATACAAAGGAATTTACAACGATTACAGAGCAAAGTAGTCACACGGTTGAAACCATTTCTGATGCTATTGGAGATATTGTTTCCAGTGCGGAAGGACAATTGAAGCAAATGGACCTTTTATCTGAATCCGCTAATCTAATTTCCAAAGATATGGACCATGCATCTTCTGCTGTACAGGCTGTTGCAGATATAGCGAATGAAACAAATCAAAAGGCTGATTTAGGTTTACAGCTAATTGAGCAAACGATTGATAAAATGAATACGATTAATGATTCTGTTCACCAATCAACAGAAGTTGTGAATGCTTTAGGTGAAAAATCAAAGGAAATTAGTACGATTGTCTCGTTAATTACAAGCATTACCGATCAAACAAACCTGCTTGCATTGAATGCATCTATTGAGGCGGCTCGAGCAGGAGAGGCTGGAAAAGGCTTCGCGGTTGTTGCGGATGAAGTTAGAAAGTTGGCAGAGGAATCTGGGAAAGCTGCTGACAATATTCGAACACTAGTGGATGATATATTAAACCAAACTTCCGGTGCTGTTTTCGCTATTAATAGTGGCACACAATATGTAGATGAAGGACGAGAGGCTGTTGAACAGACAGGTGATGCCTTTAAAAATATTGTGGAATATGTACAACAGATTAGCCAACGTACAACGGAAGTTACGGATATCGTATGGCGCGTTAATGAGAAGGCAAGCCAAACAGATTCTGCTGTAAAAGAAATTGTAGGTATGGCGAATGGCACATCTTCAGGTATGCAGCATATTGCTTTATCCATAGAGCAACAAAGTACTTCTAATGAGGAAATTGCGAGCGCGGCAAATGTCCTTCAAACGATGTCAAATGACTTACAAGCTGAAATTAGCCAATTTAAAGTGAAATAGAGAAGGAAAAAGGAGCATCTGATTTGTCAGATGCTCCTTTTTGTTGTGGATATTGTTCAATTGATAAACAATATTCCCTCGATTATTTAGATTCCTTGTCCGTATCTTCTGCTTTGTCTTCAGAATCTTCTTTAGCAGCTTTGTCTTCTGCTTTTTTAGCTGCTTCTTCAGCTGCTTTTGCCTGTTCTTCACTTGTTGTTGTGAAGAATTCTAGTGAATCTTTTAAATCTTTATCAGATGTTTTAACATTCGCATCTTTAGCCATTTTTGCAATGATATCTTTTAGAATAGCTTGAGCTTCACCTGTTTGGTTTAGTTTATTTAACATTGTTGAACGAATGTTTTCTTCTTCATCTTTAAATGCACCGACATCTTTTACATCACGCTTCTCCGTAATTTCAATTACATGATAACCAAAGCTAGATTTTACTGGCTCACTCAATGTATTTAATTCAAGAGCGTAAGCAGCATCGTTAAATTCATCTACCATTGCACCAACAGAGAACCATCCAAGCTCTCCACCTTTTTGAGCAGAACCTGTATCTGTTGAGTACTCTTTTGCTACATCCTCAAACTTAGCGCCGCCCTTAATTTTTTCAATGACTTCTTTAGCTGTTTTTTCATCTGCTACTAAAATATGACGACCATTAAGTTCTGTTTTCATTTGCTCGTAGTATTTTTTCACATCTTCTTCTTTAATTGCTTGATCTTTTAAAGCTTTCTCTTGAAGAAGTTGAACACGTAAAGAATCTTTAAAGCCCTGTTCTGTTAAGCCACTTTCAGCAAGTGCTTGTGTAAAGCCTTCACCAAATTGTGAAGCTGTTGTGTCATAAGCTTCTTTAATTTCTTTATCTGTTACTTCATATTTGTCAGCTAAAACTTTTTCAGTCACCAATTGTTGCATTACATATGAGCCTGTTAAAGCTTTTGCCTTTTCATTAAAATCAGCTACTGAAATATCGCCCACTTTAGAAGTAACGATGGCTTTGCTGTCTCCGCCGCTACAAGCACCAAGCGCTAATACAGATGCAGCTAGAGTTAAAGATAAAACTGTCTTTTTCATAGTGGATATTCTCTCCTAACATGGTTTCGTCCATTTTTTACTATAACATAAACGTTTTAAAAACAAAATGGTTCCCCCTTGAGTATTGCCTATATTTCAAATTTTGAAGCGCATAGGATATAGAAAAGAAAGGGGGTGAAGTTATGGGCAACGGAGGATACGGTGGCGGTGGCTACGGCTCAGGCTTTGCTTTATTAGTTGTGTTATTTATTTTATTAATTATCGTTGGTGCAGCGTTCCTATACTAATTAATAAAACAGCGAAAAGCTAAGAGCTCTAACTCTTAGCTTTTCTTAACAATGTTAGACATTCGCGCCGCATGCCTTAGATACTACCAATCTTCTTGGTTAGAAAAAGTTGTTGCATGGGGGGCTCGACTTGTTCTTCGAGCGTGCGGACGGGCGCGGATGTACTGTTATACTGCATATAAAATTTCAATATAGAATGAGACAAGTAATATGGTAATAAGTATATTTATAGTTCGGAATATTTTTGGTTGGTTTTCTTCGGGAATTTCACGTCGCATGCATAGAGCATATGTCATGCGGTTAATTTGAAATAAATAGAATACCGAGAATAGAACTACAATCATTAATAGCAAGTCTATTCCTCCCCTCTTTCAATAGTAATAGCATAACAAAGAACGTCATTAAAAAACAAGTACAAGCATTTAGTGAACGGTTGGTGGAACTAAAATTTCATAACCTTTAGGTGTTTCCTCTATTTGCGAATTTTTAGGTGAGTGCAAAAGGTATTTCACGTAAAGGATATCAATCAAACATAGACTACAATGATAGGCTAGCAGCAATGTACCATAATGTGTGTATGCCGGTAAAAGCCAAGTTCCTATTATAATACTTGTGTTTAGAATGATAAAAGGCGTAAGTAATGCTAAGATGTAACGATTTTTTGATAAAGGCTCACGAATACGCATGTGTAAAACTGGAATTATATAAAATTGAGTACGTACACGCAATTTTAAATGCTGGCGTAAATCGTATAGTGCCAGAAAATGTAAAAATTTATGAACTGGATAAAGTGTTAAGGCTGCTATGACAAAGAGCCAGAATAAACGATCTGTATAATGCTCCTCGTTGAATAAATTAAACAATACATACGAAACAGAAAAGACCGACAAAAAGGTAATAACACTCATTATAATAATACGCGTAGTACCGTAATGATGTTCTAGATTTAAAATTTTCCAACAATGCATGGCTTAGTATCAACTCCGAAATAGGAAGTGTCCTATTTAATGTAAATTGAATGATGTTAGAATGCAAGAAAAAGGAGGTATTTCAGAAATATTTCTGAAATACCTCCTTTCACATGATTTATTCCTGAATGAACAGTAGTATACCTCATTATGTTCAACTAATAAATAAGGGCAGGAAAAATTTTGTGCAGTTTGAAGCTTCGTCTTATCCTTTTACAGGTGTGCGTTCTTCTAGTGTGTCAAAGGAATCGCGGAAATGTTGGAAGGAACGTTCGAAAATATCGATGAAATCCTCACCATAAATATTACGAATAACAGCCATCACATCTAAAAAATCTGGGAAACGGCCATATAGATCTTTTAATGCTAGTGATCCTTCTAATACGGAATGATACGTATTATGGTAGTTTTTATTCATCTCTATAATGAGTTCTGTCCCAGTTTCAGTTAGCTCCACGTAAGTATTACGTTTGTCGTCATCACGCTTCGAAAATTTAAGGAAGCCACGCTCTTCTAACTTTTTGGAGAAATTAAATGCGGTAGAAACGTGCATCACGCCAAATTTTGCTACATCTGAAATGGATGCTCCTTTTAAATGATATGAAATCCATAAAATATGGTGTTCATTAATATTTAGATCATAAGGTTTAATCCATTGTTGCCAATCTTTTTCTACCGCTTTCCATAGCGCTTTAGATAACTGTGCGATTCTTTGACTATAAAGCATCGCTTCTTTTTGTGTATATAATTCCTCTGACAAAGCCATCACCTACTGCTTTCTTTCACATTTTTAAAAATATTATAGCAGTAAAGAAAAAAAGTTTAAAGTTAGAAAAATTAAAAAATTGAAAAGTGGTTAAAAAATAATATTATAGTAATGATTTTTGATAAAAAAATAGATTTTTTACCATTCGAAAAGGACTTTAGTCGCTAACTTTTTCTTGTGGTTTTTTCTTATTTTCTGTAATTTGTGCAATGTTTTTCTCGATTTCGCTAATCGAATTCTGTAATGCATCTAATTCTTGTTGCAAATTATTTTTAGTTGGTTCGATTTCTTCAGTGAAAGTTGTAATTGTTTGTTTTAAATCATTTATTATTTGTGGGATATTATTTTTTACTTCAATTGTTAAAGTGTTGACAGATTGTTTAACAGTCCCTACTTGTTGTTTGACATCAAGGAGCATTCCTTTTGTCTGATCGACATTTTGTTTGACAGAAGCACGTAGCTGTTGTCCTGATTGTGGCGTTGAAAAAAGTACAGCGACTGTCCCACCGATAATGCCTGTTGTTAGTCCAAGTAAAAATGGTTTTGCTTTCATATTGATACCTCATTTCTAGTCATGTTTATCTACTATTAAACCATGAATTGTACAAATACAAAAAGAAAAAAGAAACTAGACGAGTGATTTACCATCACCGTTTAGTTTCTTTTAATTATTTTAAGTAAGTGTTTATGATATTTGAGAAATGGCTGTATTGAATTTAGAACGCTTCACTAATTTTGTGACAATGGGATAAATGACGGCAAAAGCAACGACATTAAATGCGACAGCTGGCAGGACAACGCCAATAAATAACATCGCAAACGTTGCACCAACATTTGCATTGAACACAAAAAGTGCTACGGCTAAAAAGACAGTTCCTGAAAGAATAGTTCCTAATCCAACTAAGATAGCTGATACAGCGAAATGATTTGCTAGTTTTTTGAGAATCAATAAAGCGGCTAAAAAGACAAAGCCTGTTACTGCTTTATCAATAATATTTGGGACAAGACCTGCTGGGAATGTTGTAAATAAACCTGAAAGTACGCCTGTTGAAAGCGAAAGTAAGAACGTTTCTTTCACAGTGGGGAACAATAAAATGCCAATAAACATCATTGTTAACATGAAATCAGGTTTCATGCCATTCACCATACCTGGTGTCACCACATAAAGGGCTGCACCGACACCTACTAATAATGCCATTAATACTAAATTTTTTGTATTCATCTGTATCTCTCCTCGACTAAGCTAATCTATTTGTCTCCTAACGTATCCTCTTGATCGTTAGCGAAACTTATTTGTGATTGTACGCCAAAATTTTTCAATTTGCAATACAGTTTTCTGAACATTTTAATGTTAATATATTACAAATGACTTATAGATTGGCTTTAATACTTTCTGCAACTTCAGCTAACTGCTCTGGTGAATATTTTTGAGTCTGCCAAATTAAGCCTAGTCCTTCTTTTTCATCGTAACGCGGAATAAAATGTAAGTGGTAGTGGAAAACAGTTTGTCCAGCGGCAGCACCATTGTTATTAATCGTATTCATACCTATTGGCTGAAATGCTGCTTTAATAGCATTAGCGATTTTTGGTGCAACTGCATATAGATTACGTGCTACATCCTCTGGCATTTCAAATAGATCTTGACAGTGATGCTTTGGAATTAATAATGTATGACCTTTTGCAACAGGTGAGATGTCTGTAAATGCATAGACATGATCGTCCTCGTAAACTTTGGTACTTGGAATAGATCCGTCAATAATTTTGCAAAATAGGCAATCGCTCATGAGAATTTCCCCCTTAACGTATATGTAAGTACATTCTATCATACTCAAACCTGTATCATTTGCTAATTTTTGATAAAATATAAAACAAGAAGAGGAGTGAGGATATGTCAGTATTAGAGGTACAGCATGTGACAGGTGGTTATACAAGAAAGCCTGTGATTAAAGATTTATCTTTTACAATTGGAAAAGGAGAATTAGTTGGCTTAATCGGCTTAAATGGAGCTGGTAAAAGTACAACGATTAAACATATTATCGGAACGATGTTGCCAAAGGAAGGGGATATTCGTTTAAATGGTGTGACATTGAAGGAAGATACGGACAAATATCGGACAGCATTTTCCTATATTCCTGAAACTCCTGTATTATACGATGAATTAACATTAAGAGAGCATCTAGAATTGACAGCGATGGCTTATGGGATTAATAGGGCAACCCTCGATGCTCGTTCTGAGGTGCTATTAAAAGAGTTTCGCATGGAGAAAAGATTAAATTGGTTCCCTTCACACTTTTCAAAGGGGATGCGTCAAAAAGTCATGATTATGTGTGCTTTTTTAGTGAATCCAAGTCTATATATTATTGATGAGCCTTTTGTGGGGTTAGATCCACTAGGTATTCAATCATTACTAGATCAGATGGATGAAAAGAAAAAAGAAGGTGCTTCTATATTAATGTCTACGCATATTCTATCGACGGCTGAAAAGCATTGCGATCGAATTATTTTATTGCACGAAGGAAGAGTGCGAGCACAGGGGACGATGGCGGAATTGCGTCAATCATTTGCTATGCCGAATGCGACATTAGATGATCTTTATATTGCCATGACAAAGGAGCGGGACCATGAAGAATTTGCGTGATGTATGGTCCTCTCGCTTCGTGCATTATATAGGAGAAGTACAAAAGTATATGCAATTTATTTTTACAGGGCATATTGCAATTGTACTTGTATTTCTTATTGGAGCAGGGGGCTACCAATATAGCGAATGGCTGAAAGTTGTCCAAACAGACTTTCCAGCAGAAATCGTCATAGCTGTTATGATAGGGATTTTATTGGCCTTTAGCCGTCCTACTACGCTGTTGAGAGAACCAGATCAAGTATACTTATTACCTTTAGAATCAAAAATGTCTCAATATTTTAGCAAAGCATTGGCTTGGACGTTCTGGTCCCAAGTATGGATTGTAGCGATTGTTTATATTGTATGTATTCCATTATTGAAAGCCGTAACGGCATTAACAACAACTGAAATATGGACGATCTTTTTACTTATCATTGTATTGAAATATATAAGTGTGCAAGGAGAATTCAGCTACCGATACAGTGAGCGAGGTCAAATGGTTTGGGTGGACAGGCTTATTCGAGCTGTCATATTCGGGGCTGTTTTATACATGGGGCTTCATGCTCAGCTAATACTAGCGGTAATAGCGACAGTTATTAGTGTGGTTTATATCATTATCTTTAGGAAAAAATCAGTTGGCGAACCTGTGCCTTATGAACATTTTGTCAAAATTGAACAGAATCGTATGATGAGCTTTTACCGTTTTGCTAATTATTTTACAGATGTACCTCATCTACACGGAAGTATCCGACGTCGACGCTGGATGGACTGGCTGTATAGATTTGTGCCATATGGTAAAGAGAATGCTCAAAAATATTTGGTGTTTCGTACCTTTGTCCGTACAGATGACCATTTCTATTTATGGCTTCGTCTTACGGCCATTTCGGGAGTCATCGCAGTTTTTGTTGATATTCCTGTAGTGACATGGATTGTTGCTGGTGCACTCAGCTTTGCGACCACAATTCAGTTAAAACAAGCCTTACTATCAAGTGGTGAATTTCGAATGGACATGCTCTATCCTTTACCAGAGCATGCCCGCCAATTAGCTGTAAAGCAAACTGTCCGTTTAGCAATGGTTACACAAGCTATTATTGTTGGTTTATGTGCTATCACACAGCCAATGTTTTATTTAGCCATTGTCATTGTTATTGTAATTAGCGAATTAACAGCAAAAATTTCCAAATAAATAGATTGTAGCTGATAAATTGAAAAGCTCATTTTCCAATGCTAGTATTCGGAAAATGAGCTTTTATTTTATCTACTATTCTGTATCCTCATTTGGCATAGCACTATAAGTTGTTACATAAGAAGCTGCTGAAAAGATATTTTGCTGGCTTACACCTGATGAATCATCTCTTTTAGCATGTGCAGATTCAAAGGCTCTAGAGCTCTTCCATGCTTCAAATGAATGTGGTCCATTCCACTGCGTCATGACAATGTAAGTATCACTCTTGATCGGACGTAATAAACGGAACGCCACAAAGCCAGGCTCATTTTCAATGGCGCGTGAACGCTCTAAAAAGCGGTGTTCGAAAACAGGTCGTCCTTCATCTGTCACAGGAATATTATTAAATACAAAGAAGCCTCGTTCCTCTAATTCATTTACTGAATCCAGTACCTCAAATTTACGTGGTGTCGCAAAAACTGTCTTTCCTTCTGTCTCATGAATCAGTACAGAGTTTCCATCCCCATGAATTAAAATCATATGCTCATTTGGATACTTATTTTTTACCTGTTCTAAAAAATCACCAGTGCCAGAAGTTAAATAAATATACATCAATTTATCCTCCTTACGATCTTACTAATTATAGCGTGATTATACCCTTTTCAGCGTAAGTCTAACGCTCTGTTCAAAAAGAATCTGCCGAGAAAGAACAATTTTATGACATTTCACTAGGAAAACTATACAATTACGGAGGAAGCGTTTACTATTGGAAACGGATATCAATAATAAAGGAATAAACAAAACATTTTTTAAGACAATTTTATAGTATGAATTTATCGAGGGGAAGGAACTATTCATGACAACTTTTAATGATACACTCCTGCGTGCTGCACGTGGAGAAAGGACAGCACACACGCCAGTATGGTATATGCGTCAGGCAGGACGTTCTCAGCCAGAATACCGTGCCATTAAAGAAAAATATTCCTTAGAGGAAATTACACATCAACCTGAGCTATGTGCATATGTCACTCGTCTACCTGTAGAAAATTATAATGTCGATGCAGCCATTCTATACAAAGATATTGTGACACCTCTTCCGGGGATTGGGATAGATGTAAAGATCAAAGCAGGCGTTGGTCCTGTTATTTCAAACCCTATCCAATCAGTAGCAGATGTAGAAAAATTAGGTGAATTCAATGCTAATGAGCATACACCGTTTGTATTAGAAACAATCAAGATATTGGCAGAAGAGCAATTGAATGTTCCTTTAATCGGTTTTGCTGGAGCACCATTTACACTTGCAAGCTACATGATTGAAGGCGGCCCTTCAAGAAACTATAATAAAACAAAATCATTTATGGTATCAGAGCCACAAGCTTGGTTTGCATTAATGGATAAACTAGCTGACATGATTATTGCAGATGTAACTGCTCAAATTAAAGCTGGTGCAAAGGCAATCCAAGTATTTGATTCTTGGGTAGGAGCCTTAAATGTTGAGGATTATCGTGTATTTATTAAACCAATTATGACTCGTATTTTTGCAGAGCTGCAAAAAGAAAATGTGCCACTCATTCAATTCGGTGTCGGTGCGAGCCATTTAGCAAAGGAATGGAATGATTTACCGATTGATGTTGTAGGCTTAGACTGGCGTTTGCCAATAAAAGAAGCGCGTGCGAATGGTATTACAAAACCGGTACAGGGTAACTTAGATCCATCCCTTTTATTAGCAGATTGGTCAGTCATTGAGAAACGAACAAAAGATATTATTGAACAAGGTTTAGAAATGCCAGGTCATATCTTTAACCTAGGACATGGTGTTTTCCCAGAGGTTGACCCAGATATCTTAAAACGTCTCACTACACTTATTCATGAATACAGTGCACAACAAATTCAAGCTCGTTCTTAATAGAAGTGAATTAAATGTGAAAAATATGTCCCTTTCTACATAGGAAATTTTATTTTCCATATAGAAAGGGAGCTGTCCAATATTAAAGATTGGGCAGCTTCTTTTTGTCACATAATGTATGAAAACATAAAACAATTTTAGAGGTGAAAAGGGTAATGAAAGAAGTTAAAGGCTTATTGGTAATGGCATACGGAACACCTTATAAAGAAGAAGATATCGAACCTTACTATACGCATATTCGTCATGGACGTAAACCTTCGGCAGAGCACTTAGAGGATTTACGTAGCCGCTATGAAGCTATCGGTGGTTTATCTCCATTAGCTGCGGCGACACAAGCACAAGCTGAAGCCCTATGTGCACGTTTAAATGAGGTGCAGGATGCTGTAGAATATAAATTGTTTATTGGCTTAAAACATATTCATCCATTTATTGAAGATGCAGTAGAGCAAATGGTGGCAGAGGGCATAAAAGAAGCGGTTTCTATTGTTCTAGCCCCTCATTTCTCTACGTTCTCTATTAAGTCTTATAACGGTCGTGCGGAAGAGGCAGCAGGAGGTCGCTTAACGATTACTTCTGTAGAATCTTGGTATGATGAGCCGAAATTCATTGAGTATTGGGAACAACAAGTAAATGATACATTTAATGCAATGCCACAAGAAGAACGTGAAACAGCTTGTTTAATTGTGTCAGCACATTCATTGCCTGAAAAAATTAAAAACTTGGGCGATCCGTATGAAGATCAATTAATTGAAACAGCACGTCTTATTCAAGCTGCGACAGGTCTAAAAAATGTAGAGGTTGGCTGGCAATCAGCAGGCCAAACACCAGAGCCTTGGATTGGCCCAGATGTTCAAGATTTAACACGTGAGCTATTTGAAGAAAAAGGCTTCCGTTCATTTGTTTATACACCAGTAGGTTTTGTAACAGAACATTTAGAAGTGTTATATGACAACGATTTTGAATGTAAAGTTGTTTGTGATGAACTTGGCGCAAAATACTATCGCCCAGCGATGCCAAATACACACCCATTATTTATTGATGCGATGGTAGATGCGATTCATAAAAAATTAAGCTAAGCGAAAAGAAAGTGATGATGTTGGTGACTCAGAAAAGACGAAAGGTAGTTGTCGTAGGCGGTGGCATTACTGGCCTTACAGCCGCATTCTATATGCAAAAAGAAGCAGGCGCAAAAGGATTGCCATTAGATATCGTACTTGTCGAGTCGTCATTACGTCTTGGCGGAAAAATTCAGACCTTAAGAAAAGATGGTTTTATTATTGAGCGTGGGCCAGAATCTTTTTTTGATCGTGAAAATTATGTTAATGATTTAGCAAAGGATCTCGGGATTGAACAGAAATTATTGACAAGCAATGCAGGGCCTACTTATGTTGCTGTTGGTAGTCAGTTATATCCAATACCTAGTCATCTCTTGTCAGGAGAGACACCACATATCTCATCCTTTATAGCATCAGGTCTGTTTTCACTTAGCGGTAAAGTTCGTGCGGCTGGGGATTTTTTCATCCCTCGTTCTGCACAAGATGACGATCAGCCGTTAGGCGCGTTTTTTAGAAGAAGATTTGGTTCTGAAATAGTAGAAAATCTAGTAGAACCATTACTAGCAGGAACATTTGCAGGGGATATTGAGCAATTAAGTATGAGCTCGACTTTCCCGCAGCTTTATAGTTTAGAGCAAAAATATCGGAGTTTGTTGATTGGCATGAAAAAGTCAGGAACAAATTTCTTAAGCAATCATCATATTGATGAAAACAAAGGGATTTTTCAAACCTTTAGTAATGGTCTTGAAACACTCATTGAAAGTATAGAAGAATCACTACTTCCTGGGACAGTCATGAAGGGTGTCAAAGTAGAAGAAATAGAGCATGGCAAAGATGGATCAGTTCAAGTAATGCTCAATAATTTCTCACATATAAAAGCAGATGCTGTTATTATTGCTACTCCCTTTAATATGGCAGAAAAAATGTTTAGTAAGCATAATCTGTTACATGAATTGGGAACAATGAAGGCTGCAACGATTGCAACCGTTACAATGGCCTTTAAAAAGGATCAACTTGGTGATCTAGATGCCCTTTCATTTTATGTCTCTCGAAATAGTGATTTTTCAATCACTTCTTGTACATGGATGAACAGAAAATGGCTAGCTACCACACCAGACGATTATGTACTATTACGTAGTTATATTGGGCGAGTGGGAGATGAAGCGATTGTGGCACTATCTGATACTGAAATCGAAAAAACGGTGCTACAGGATTTAAAGAAAACGATTGGCATAGATGGGGACCCTCTAACGACAGTGGTTACACGTTGGAAAAATGCGATGCCTCAATATACAGTTGGACATGAGGCGAAAGTTCAACGTATAAAGCAGGAATTACAAGAACATTTTCCAAATGTCAAGCTTGCAGGAAGCTCATTTGAGGGAATATCAATTCCAGAATGTGTGCAGCAAGGTAAACATGTTGCAGATGAAGTATTAATGGAAATGTTTAAATAATAGATGAAAAATAGTACAAACATGCATAACAAATGTTTGTGCTATTTTTTGTTTTTTGAAAAAGAAAAAGCAAACCACGATTTCGTAGTTTGCTTTTTCCACTTGCTTCAAATAGTGATGACCATCTAAATCTAAGAAATTCGATGACATGACCAAACGATACCACCAGAGTTAGCACCACCTAGTGTAAGACCGATTGTCAAACCATTGGCTTCATAGAACAGATCGATAGTGTCTCCAGCGTTTAATTGTACTTCTCCTGCCAAAGTTACCGTTCCATTTCCAAGAACCGCACGCAATGTTAATATGAGCGCGACGTTTACGTTTAATACAGGGAATAAGCCACTGATTAAATTCGTAGTAGTATTTTGTCGTATTGCAAATGAAGGGTTTATTCCACCCCCTAAAGTGACACTAATAGCCGCTGTAGTAGAGTAGTTAATGGTCGCTTCAAAGGAATATCTACCTGTAGTTGGTACAGTGAATATTCCAGTTGTTGGATTGAAAGCAGGCGTTGTAAAGTAAGGTGATGCTACACTCCAGTTAGTGATGGAGGTAGAAGCATTAACAGCTAAAGTATTTTTAAATGCAGAGAATCCTTCTGTAAACGCTGGTCCAGTAGGTCCAGTAACCCCAGTAGGTCCGGTAACCCCAGTAGCTCCAGTAACCCCAGTAGGTCCGGTAACCCCAGTAACGCCAGTAACGCCAGTAACGCCCGTAGCTCCGGTAACCCCAGTAACCCCAGTAGGTCCAGTTACACCGGTAGGTCCAATATCTCCAGTAGCTCCAGTAGGTCCAGTAACGCCAGTAGGCCCTGTAACCCCAGTAGGTCCAGTAACGCCAGCAGTACCAGTAGCGCCTGTAACCCCGGTAGGCCCGATATCTCCAGTAGGCCCTGTAACCCCAGTAGCTCCAGTAACCCCAGTAGGCCCGATATCCCCAGTAGCTCCAGTTATACCAGTAGGCCCGATATCCCCAGTAGCTCCAGTTATACCAGTAGGTCCGACATCCCCAGTAGCGCCAGTAACCCCAGTAGGCCCGATATCCCCAGTAGCGCCGGTAACCCCGGTAGGTCCGATATCCCCAGTAGCGCCAGTAACCCCAGTAGGCCCGATATCCCCAGTAGCTCCAGTTATACCAGTAGGCCCGATATCCCCAGTAGCTCCAGTAACGCCAGTAGCTCCGGTAACGCCAGTAGAGCCAGTAACCCCAGTAGAACCAGTAACGCCAGTAGGTCCGATATCCCCAGTAGAGCCAGTAGCACCAGTAGGTCCAGTAACGCCGGTAACGCCAGTAGCGCCAGTAGAGCCAGTAACCCCAGTAACGCCCGTAGCTCCGGTAACCCCAGTAGCTCCAGTAACACCAGTAGCACCAGTAGGTCCAGTAACACCGGTAGGTCCAATATCTCCAGTAGCACCAGTAGGTCCAGTAACGCCAGCAGTACCAGTAGCGCCGGTAACCCCGGTAACCCCGGTAGGCCCGATATCTCCAGTAGGCCCTGTAACGCCAGTAGCGCCGGTAACCCCGGTAGGTCCGATATCTCCAGTAGGCCCTGTAACCCCAGTAGAGCCAGTAACCCCGGTAGGTCCGACATCCCCAGTAGCACCAGTAACCCCGGTAGGTCCAATATCCCCAGTAGAGCCAGTAACCCCAGTAGCTCCAGTAACGCCAGTAGGCCCGATATCCCCAGTAGCACCAGTTATACCAGTAGGCCCGATATCCCCAGTAGCGCCAGTAGGTCCAGTAACCCCGGTAGGTCCGATATCCCCAGTAGCACCAGTAGGTCCAGTAATCCCGGTAGGTCCGATATCCCCAGTAGCACCAGTAGGTCCAGTAACCCCGGTAGGTCCGATATCTCCAGTAGAGCCAGTAGCCCCAGTAAGGCCCGTAGCTCCGGTAACGCCAGTAGCCCCGGTAACGCCAGTAGAGCCAGTAACCCCGGTAGGTCCGATATCTCCAGTAGAGCCAGTAAGGCCCGTAGCTCCGGTCACCCCGGTAGCCCCGGTAACGCCAGTAGCCCCGGTAACGCCAGTAGAGCCGGTAACGCCAGTAGAGCCGGTAACGCCAGTAGAGCCGGTAACGCCAGTAGGTCCAGTAACCCCGGTAGGCCCGATATCTCCAGTAGGGCCAGTAACCCCAGTAGAACCAGTAGCGCCAGTAATGCCCGTAGCTCCAGTAGGTCCAACATCTCCAGTAGGGCCAGTAACTCCAGTAGCACCCGTAACACCAGTAGATCCAATATCCCCAGTAGCCCCAGTAGCCCCAGTAACCCCGGTAGGCCCGGTAACGCCAGTAACCCCGGTAGGCCCGATATCTCCAGTAGAGCCGGTAACGCCAGTAGCCCCAGTAACCCCAGTAACCCCGGTAGGTCCGATATCTCCAGTAGCGCCAGTAGCGCCAGTAGCCCCAGTAACGCCAGTAGCGCCAGTAGCCCCAGTAACGCCAGTAGCCCCGGTAACGCCAGTAGGGCCAGTAACCCCAGTACTACCTGTAGGTCCAGTTATCCCCCCAGTAGGTCCTGTAGGTTTTACAGGCCAAATTGGACAACTGGGAATAGGTCCAGTTTTGCAACAACAAGGGTAGGAATGACACTTAGTGCAAACTCTATCTATAAATTTTCCAAAATGCATAATCTCACCTCCTCTCTCAAATATCGTATTCTGCACAATGATAGAGGAGGTAGACACATATCTACTTATTAAAGTTATTTATAGATTCGTTGCAACTACGCTTAAAATAGTAGAAGGTTTTCTATATCGATAGGGGCTAAATCCTTTTTATTTAGTTATTGATATTTTCTAAGAGTCATTTTGATCGATTGTTAAAATACGATTGAAATATTCTTTATTGTGTAAAATTTTTGGATCATTTGGAATGAAGGAGCTGGCTAGCTCATTATGGGTATTTGCTAGTTCGTATTGCTGTAAACGGTCGAAAAGTACGCACAGCTGCAAGTGTGGGAGCCATGTTGAAAAGCTTTTATTTTGAAAAGGAGCGTTTGGATTTTGTTTAATTACCAGTGCTTGTTCGTACCAAAAAATAGCTTCGTAATTCCTGAATTGTTCCATGAAGTGGTAGCCAAGGCGACAGCAGGCTTCGGGGCGGGGGACATCGTATTCAAAGCTTCGTAAAATAGCACTGAAGTTGTTTTCTCTATCGTCTAAATTGGAATAGCAATCTGCTAATTTAAAACAGGCGCGAATATTATCTTCTACCCAGCCTAACTTTGAGGTTAAAAATAATTCGTAATAGTAAATGGCATCCTCAAACTGACCATGATCTAGTAATTCATTAGCAAAATAAAATGTATCTCGCGGTGTTAGTGTTTCTCCTGCTTCAATAAGTTGCTTATAAATCGTAATATTACGTGAGTGATCATGTGTTAATGGTAAATGGCTAACGGCTATATCACTATCAAACAGCACGCCCCCTACTTCTAAATATTCATGAACTGCACCGATCCATTGAAAATGCTTTTCTCTTTTTACAAGGCGATATCTCCTTATTAAGGCGTCCACATTTCCCTCATGATCATAGCTTAGATGATAATTCATGGACACGGCATCTATATCAGAGGTTAGAGAGGCTTTGAGCGACTTCAATTTTTCTTGATCTTCCTCTAAAAAAACATCATCTGCGTCTAGCCAGAGGATGTATTGCTTTGTTGCTTGTTGAAAGGAAAAGTTTCGTGCCGCTGCAAAATGATGTATCCATTTAAAATCAAAAATTCGGTCTGTAAATTGTGCAACCACTTGTTTTGTACTATCGGTTGAACCAGTGTCAATAATATTAATTTCATCCACTATATCTTTGACGGACTCAAGACATCGACCAATAACATCTTCTTCATTTTTTACAATCATACATAAGCTAATGGAAATCACGCTATATTCCTCCTTACCAGTATCTTTGTAGTATATGTAACGCTGACAGTATGGGTTGGATGATTGAACTGAGAGGTGGTTCGTGAGTTTGAAATGTGAAAAGTATTTTTATGGTTTGTCATAAATTTACCTTCCAAGTTTCACCCGAATTTCACAATTGTGAAGTATAGTAAAGGGGCAGAGGTGATAAAGTTGAAAAAATGGGCATTCTTCATTTTTTCGTTACTACAAATTATATGGTTAGCAGGTTGTACTGAAAAATCATATGAACCCATTGAAAGGGATCGGAATTTTATAGCTTCGTTAAACATACAAGAACCATCATTAGATTTTATTGATGAAGATGGCAATGTATTTGTTACTTGGTCATTTGATAAAGCTTATTCTGGGGCAATACTGTTAGGGAATGACCAAATCTTATTGTATGGACACCAATTAAATAATATCGACGTCTATACATTATCGACCGGAGAAAAGCGCTATTCCAAAAAAGTAGAGATCGGTACAACGAATGTGTACTATGATGACAACATTAAGCAATTTTTTATAACGAATAGTAAAACGAATACGGTGACAAGCTTTGATCAAAAGGGAGATGAACTAGTCAGACAACAACTTGGCAATTATCCTATGTCAATGGCATCGTATAAAGATAAACTGTATGTTATTAATTTTAAAGATACAAAATTATCAGTGTTAAACATGAAGGATTTGACCATTGAACAAGAGTGGCCAATTCAAAAATCCGCACATGGCATAGCTATTTTAGAAGAGACACATGAGCTATGGGTAGGTGGGCATGGGGAAGGAAGTAAGCCCAACAGCTCCGTTAAAAAATATGATTTGACTACTGGCCATCTGAACGGAGAGATTGATATGCCTTTAATGCCAGTAGGGTTAAAAAAGACCAAGGATGCCGTTCTTGTTGTAAGTCATGGTCACAATGAGTTGTATGTTGCTGATTTTGATGGCCATATTAAATGGCACCAAGAGGTTGGTGCAAATCCCTTTGTAGTGAACCAGTTTAAAGACTATATTGTTGTCGCTGGTTATGACGATCACACATTGTACTTTATAAAGGGTGATCAGAAGGAAAAAACAGTTGATGTAGGGAAAGGTGCTTTTCAACTGTTAGTAAGGGAGGAACAATGATGACAACTGTGTTAATAGTTGATGATGAGCAGGATATGCGTAATTTAATTGAGATGATGCTAAATAATTCGGATATAGAGACATTTACTGCCGCAAGTGGTACTGAGGCTTATGATGTGATAGTACGTGAAAATATTGATTTAGTATTACTTGATGTGATGATGCCCCATGAAGATGGCTTTGTCGTTTGTCAAAGTATTCGTGCTATGTCCAATGTACCGATTATTTTCCTGACAGCACGTGATGCCAATGAGGACAAGGTGAAAGGTCTTACACTTGGTGGAGATGACTATATTGTTAAGCCTTTTACACATGACGAACTAGTGGCGAGAATTTATGCTGTATTAAGAAGAAGTGGCGCGAATATTACAGAGCTACAGCAAAAGTACGTGATTATTGGTCCTATTAAAATAGACGAAATTGCACGTAAAGTATCTGTTGATGGAAAGAGTATTCCGCTTACCTTAAAGGAATTTGAGCTATTGCACTTATTTATGAAAAATCCGGGAAATGCCTATACGAGAGAGCAATTACTAGAGCGTATTTGGGATATTGATTATGTAGGAGGCACACGCACGGTCGATACACATATTAAAACTTTACGAATTAAGCTTGGAAAGGATGCGGCTGCGCATATTCAAACCGTTTGGGGAGTGGGCTATCGCTTTGATCCTGGCGAATGAAAAAGATTGCCACTCGCATTTGGTTGTTAATTTTTGCATTTTTAATCATTACCGTTGTCTTTATGTATGTTCTCACAAACTTTTTGTATCAACGTTTATATGTACAAGATACAGAAGAGACAATGGTCGAAGTTGGCTTGAAGCTACAGACCATGTATGACAATGGGAAGGTGACGGATGAATTTATTGCAGATATTGAACAATTTAATGATTACTCAAATTTAAATATATTTGCGGTAAGGAATCCACGTGAGTTAAGTGCCTGTGTTCCATTTGATATAGATTATGAGACCCTGATTGGCCCTGAGGAAAGACAGAAATTATTAGCAGGAAAATATGTGCAAAAAATTGGATATGAGCCACGGTTTGATCGACAACTTATTTCCGTAGTTATACCGCTCGTTGATCAAAATCGATTAGAGGGTATCATTTATATTTATTTCCCATTAGCCAAAATTAGTGAGTTAGCTAATAGTGGCGTGATTTTGTTGTTTATTAGTGCTTTCATATTTTTAGTAGTGGCTAGCTATTTGATTTATAAAGGTATCCGGCACATTATGCGACCATTAAACGATTTACAACTTGCAGTGGAACAGATGTCCTATGGGAATTATGAGACACGTGTGCCTGTCAATTCACGAGATGAAATTGGTAAATTATCTAGTACCTTTAATAAAATGGCAGAGGCCATTCAGCAGGAGGATGAAGCACAAAAAACGTTTCTAGCAACCGTTTCGCATGAATTACGCACACCTATAAGCTATGTAAAAGGCTATAGCGAGGCTATGCAAAATGGCATCATTACAGAAAGTCAAAAAGAAGATACCATACAGTTGATCGTCCGTGAGGCGAATCGAATGGAGCGGTTAACAAACGAATTACTTCAACTGGCAAGAACAGAAAATGAACAAACCAATTTAGTTTTATACCCTATTCCACTAGGAGAGACATTGCGAGAGGTTCAAAAAATCCTAACACATCAAGCAGATAAAAAGAACATAACATTACATGTAGATGTAGATGATGCGCTCATTATTGAAGCGGATGAAGTAAAGCTAAAGCAAATCTTTATTAATATTATTGAAAATGCAATTAATTACTCGTATGAAAATTCTAAGGTGGAAATTGTTGCTGTTGAAAAGACTGGCAGTGCACAAATTACAATCAAGGATTATGGAATCGGTATTCCATCCGAGGATTTATCACATGTCACAGAGCGATTTTATCGTGTTAACAAAGCACGGAGTCGTGCAGACGGTGGTAGTGGATTAGGGTTATCCATTGTTGAACAGTTATTAAAGCAGTTACAGGGATCGTTAGAAATTGAAAGTGTTGTTGAAAAAGGCACAACCGTTAAAATCCGGTTGCCATTAATGGAGGATTAAAAGATGAAAAAGTGGTTATTCGCGCTAATTGCAGTGCCTACATTATTAGTAGGATGTGGAGAAAAAAAAGAGGCTTTACCAGAACCAGTTGTACCTCAAATTCCAGAGGTAGAGATTTTAACACCAAAAGAGGTAGTACTCAATGAAACAATTGAGCTGGCGGCACACGTTGAACAAGGTGGAGAAAACGTTGATGATGCTGTAGTAGAATTCGAAGTTTGGGAATCAGGGAAACGTGATGAAGGACAAATGATTGATGGGAAATTAGAAAAAGACGGCGTCTATAAAGCAACGACTACATTCGATCATGACGGTGTTTACTATATGTATGCACATACTACAGCTAATGGTGTTCATAATATGCCAAAGCAGCAAATTATTGCTGGTAGCCCAGATATGACACAGGTTTTACCAGAGGATGAGAAATCTAATAACAGCATGGATAACAATATGATGAATCATGGTAATGGTACGTCAAATGATGCTGATCATGATGACGAAGAAAAAGATGAAAAAAATCATCATTAAATGCTTGCATTTTTTTAAAAATAGGAATATGATAATGACCAGATGACCGAAATGGTTTTCTGGTCATTTTTATTGAAGTGTACATTAGAGGTACATAACCTAACAAGAAAGGATGTTACTAATGGATCGTAGGCAGGAAATTCTTGAAGCAGCTGCAAAATCTTTTACATTGTTTGGCTACAAAGCAACAACGATGGAGCAAGTGGCGAAAATCGCTAATGTCGGTAAAGGTACGATTTATACATTCTTTGCAAATAAAGAAATTTTATTTCAAGAGATTGCTATGTCACTTGTACGAGAGATGAAGGCGGAAGCAGATGCAGTGTTGGATGCATCAGCAAGCTTTATGGATAATGCGCATAATGCTTTAATGAAAATGCTACAGTTCCGTGAAAAACATCTTTTATTTGCAAAGCTAATCGAGGAAGAAAAAGAATTACGAACACCAGCTGTTAAACAGGTGCTACTTCGCATCGAAACAGAAATCTTATCGTATGTTTCAGAGTTAATACAGCGTCGTATTAAAAAAGGTGAAATTAGAGATTGCGATGCAGAACTGGTCGGTTACTTATTGTTAAAGGCATATCTTGCTTTTGTTGTCGATTGGCATGAGTTACACGGTGATGTAATCCCTGAAGAAAAGATTCTTAATCTTTTCAAGGAAACAATCTTTCGAGGTTTGATTCTAACTTGATTCGGTAAAAGACAGATATAAAAGTGTCGAATCAAGTGTCTTTTTGCAAAATTGCCGAGGTTGACTATTTTTTTTGAATGAAAATGACCAAATGACGTTTTCGGTCAAATAGTTTAGGAGTGAGGATATTATATGATTAAAGCTGAGTGGCTGAAGATCTTTAAAACAAGAAAAATGCTTGTTTCAATCATTGCTGTATTATTTATTCCAGTAATGTATGCAGGTATGTTTTTATGGGCGTTTTGGGATCCTTATGCAGGGCTTCCTAATCTCCCAGTAGCTGTAGTTAATGAGGATACTGGTGCTGAGATGGATGGCGTTAAATTAGACTTGGGGGATACCTTAGTTGATAAATTGATAGATAGCGAACAATTTAACTTTATAGAGGTTTCAAAAGATGAAGCTGAAAAAGGCTTAAATAGTCGTGATTATTATATGATTTTAGAAATTCCAACAAATTTCTCTGAGCATGCTACAACATTATTAGATGACAAACCTTCGAAATTAGTGATGAACTACATTCCAAATGAAGGTCTTAACTTCCTTGGTGCTCAAATTGGTGAGACTGCAATGGATCGTGTCCGTGCTGAAGTAAATTCACAAGTATCAGCAACGTATGCTGAAAAATTATTTGATTCCATTGCAACACTTGGAGATGGCTTTACAGAGGCAGCTGATGGCTCGAATAAGTTAGATGAGGGTGCACAAAAAGTAGCAAATGGTGCAAAAGATTTAAAAGGCTATCTAGAGCAATTAGCTTCAAGCACAGTTGAACTGTCGAATGGGACAGATAAACTGACAAAAGGTGCTGGAGATGCTGCGAAAGGTGCGAATGATTTATCAAGCGGTTTAGTCAAACTACAAGATGGTACTGTCCAATTACAACAAGGTGCACAGCAAGCAGCAAATGGTGCAACTAGTCTTGAACAAGGGTTATCACAATATACTCAAGGTGTTGCAAAAGTTGGGGCAGGTTTAAACACTTTAAACGATAAACAACAACAAATTAGTGCAGGCGCAGCTTCTATTGCTGAAAATGCAGGTGCATTAAATGGTGCAGCCAACCAATTAACAGCTGGTTCTGCGAAAGTGGAGGCAGGCATTACAGCCTTATCTAGCCAATTACAAACGATGATGGCTTCAATGCCTGAGGAACAAGCAGCAGGATTAAAGCAAACATTAGCAGAGCTGCAAGCTGGTAGTGCTAGCGTGCATAACGGCTTAACATCTTTATCTGCTGGTACAGAAAAATTACAGGCTGGTGCTAATCAAGTAAGCTCTGGTGCAAGTCAAATTGCAGCAGGTCAGGCAGAAGTATTAGCTGGTGCAAACGCATTAACAGCTAAAAGCAATGCTTTAATGGAAGGTGCAAAAGGTCTACAAGCAGGTAATGCGACATTAGCTGCAAAATTAGGTGAACTACATGCAGGTGTGAATACAGCTGTAACAGGTTCAAAAACATTAGCATCTGGATTAAATGAATTAGCAAATGGTACAACAACATTAAATCAAGGTACTTCTACGCTTGCTTCGAAATCTGGTGAGCTAGCACAAGGTTCCGCAACACTTGCAGATGGTTCTACAGAGCTTGCAGATGGTACGACAACGTTATCTAGCAAACTAGGTGAGGCTAGTGAAAAAGCAAATGAGGTCAAAGCAAATCAAGACACGTATGATATGGTAGGTAGTCCAGTAGAGGTTGAAAAAGAGTCTGTAAACCATGTTCCAAACTATGGTACAGGTTTTGCACCATACTTCATTTCTCTTGGCTTATTTGTAGGGGCATTATTAATTTCGATTGTGTTCCCATTTGTTGAACCAGCTATCCGACCAAAAAATGGTGCAGCTTGGTTTACAAGTAAAGTGACTGTATTAGCCGTTGTAGGTTTAGTGCAAACATTACTAACAGTAGGTATTGTAAAATGGGGTCTAGGACTTGAAGTAAATAACATGGGCTACTTTATCATAACGGCATTATTAACAAGCTATGTATTTTTAGCCTTAATTCAAATGCTTGTTTCGATCTTTGGTGATCCAGGACGTTTCATCGCAATTGTTGTGTTAATTTTACAATTAACAACAAGTGCAGGTACGTTCCCACTAGAATTAATTCCATCACCATTACAAGTATTTAACAAGCTTTTACCAATGACATATACGGTTCAAGCATTTAAATCAAGTATTTCAACTGGTGATATGACATTCTTAATGCAAAACTATGGTGTTCTAGCTGGATTCTTAGTAGCATTCTTAGCCATTACATTCGGTTACTTCATGCTACTTCACAACAAACGTTACTCTAAAGTAGCAGAAGAAAACTAATAATACATTTGAAGCACTCATCGATTATTCGGTGAGTGCTTCTTTTGGTAAAAGGATATATAGACAACTATTGGTTTTCTCTATGAATTGGCGTTTTCCTTGCACGCTAGCCCTATTGGAGTCTCCACTAAATGCACAATATCTCTCTATATAAATAAAAACAAAACCATCAATAGCATAGTTGTGAAAGGTGAAAATAGATTTCCGTTGGCTTTCCTGTGGGCGAGCTGCTTCCTCCGCAACCGCTCCGTTTAGAGGCTCGCCTGTCTCGCTATCCCACGGGAGTCAAGTAGCCTTCCACGCCAATCTATAAAAATGTTAACTTTTTAGCAAAGGTTCAAGGGAAGATGTTCACTACTCATTTTATAGAGGGGTGTTGTCACGCAGCACTTCTCCACATGCTTGATTGGAGCGAACGCAGTGAGTGAAGCGGCTCATCGGACACCCCCTGGAAAGGACGCTGACGGAACGGAAAGTAATCCCTCGCCTTGACACCACCTTTTTTCAATAACATAAAACAACAGCTGATATGAGCGTATCAGCTGTTGTTTTTGTAAGTGTAAGAGATTTAATTAAGGGTTCATCAAATGTAATGAAGTGTGTCATGATTGCTACGTGTGGGGCACGTAGCAATCATGACAAATTACAGTATAGGCAAATGCTTATAGGTGGTTACATTTTTCACAAGTGTTGCTGTAGCATTCGCTTTGTTCTTCCATTTTTTCACCGCACTCAGTACATTGCTTTGCAGGTAAATTCTTGAAAAATTCAACTACGTTTTCTAACATTGTGGACTCCTCCTTTAAGTTCATCTGTACTATTACTGTTTTGATATTTCCTAGTGTATTATAACAGATGCTTTTCGTCAACACAAAATGCCTAATTTACGTTAAAATAAATATGGATAATTTGTGAAGGAGGAAACGTGAACTATGATTTTCGTTGATAATAAAGGGATCCATGATCCACGTATTAACCTTGCTATTGAGGAGTATTTATTAAAAACAATGGACGTTGAGAAAGAGCCAGTGCTTCTTTTTTATATTAACCAACCGTCCATTATTATCGGTAAAAACCAAAATACAGTTGAAGAAATCAATACAGACTACGTAGAGGACAATGGCATTATTGTTGTGCGTCGTTTATCAGGTGGTGGTGCTGTCTATCATGATTTAGGGAATCTTAACTTCAGCTTTATTACAAATGATGATGGTAATAGCTTTATGAATTATAAAAAATTCACACAGCCAGTAGTAGATGCTCTAGCTAAAATGGGTGTCAATGCTGAGCTTTCAGGGCGTAATGATATTCTAGCAGAAGGGCGAAAGGTTTCTGGAAATGCTCAGTTCTCTACAAAAGGACGTATGTTCAGTCACGGCACATTAATGTTTGATACAGAAATTGATGCAGTAGTGTCAGCTTTGAAAGTCAAAAAAGATAAGATTGAATCAAAAGGTATCAAATCCATCCGTTCACGAGTAGCAAATATTTCGGAGTTTTTAAAAGAACAAATGACAGTAGAAGAATTCCGTCTTGAAGTTTTGAAATCCATTTTCGGTGGAGAAGAAAATATTCGCTATTATGAGTTAACAGAGGAAGATTGGGCAAATATACACAAGTTATCCGCAGAGCGTTATCAAACATGGGAGTGGAATTTTGGGAAATCACCACGCTTTAATATTCAAAAAACACATCGTTTCCCAACAGGTGGCATTGATATCCGCCTAGAAGTTAATCATGGTGTGATTGAAGAGGCACATATTTTTGGTGACTTCTTTGGTGTAGGGGATATGGCTGATATAGAACAGCTTTTAGTTGGGACAAACTATGATAGAGCTGCCATTGCTAAGGCATTAGCAGATATCGATATTCCTACATATTTTGGTGGAATTTCAACTGAGGACTTTTTACAATTAATTTATTAAGGAAAATACGGTTTCGTGTAATGTTTTAGCCTAAAGGTTCGCTGACAATTATGTCGTCGAACCTTTTTTTGATACAATATAGAAAGAAAGGAGTGTTGATATGGAAAAGCATCGAATATTCATAGTAGAAGATGATGTCAAGATTGCATCATTACTAGCGGAAACGCTTAGAAAATATCAATACGAAGTTGCAACAATTCAAGAATTTGATCATCTCATCGAAGAATTTACAGCATTTAATCCACATATGGTGCTGCTTGATATAAATTTACCTGCTTATGACGGCTATTATTGGTGTCGCCAGCTACGCCAGCTTACAACATGCCCGATTATTTTCATTTCTGCTCGCTCTGGGGAAATGGACCAAATTTTTGCGCTTGAAAATGGGGGCGACGATTTCATTACAAAGCCATTTAACTATGAAATTGTTTTGGCTAAAATCCGTAGTCATCTACGCCGTACATATGGTGAGTATGCAGCAAGGCAAGAGGAACGGACAATCAAGCAAGGACAGCTTGTACTTCATTTAGAAAGAATGGAGCTACATAAAAATGATTTAGAAATTCCACTTCAGAAAAAAGAATGCATCATTTTAGAGCTGCTTATGGGAAATGCACCGAAAGTCGTGACGCGTGAACAGCTACTAGAGGAGCTCTGGGACGATCAGGCATTTGTCGATGAGAACACGTTGAATGTTAATATGACGCGCGTACGAAAAAAGTTAGCAGATTATCACATAGCATCAACAATTGAAACTGTACGTGGTGCGGGCTATCGGTTCATATTAAGCGCAGGTGAGCTATAGTGGGCTGGAAATTATTCTTACGTGACTATGCATCATTTATTGTGTTCCAGCTCTTATTAGTTGGCTTCATTATGGTCATTTATATGCTAGATGGCTTTCGAAATATTGATACAGCTATTTATTCCTTCTGTATTAGCCTTGTCTTATTAGCTTCATTTTTACTTGTGCGTTATTTAATGCGCCAACGTTATTTGATGAAAATCACTCATCTCCCAACAGCAATGGAGGATGTGCTACAAAAAAACGCAAAAACGCCAGAAGCTATGCAAACCGAAAAGTACATGCACGAGTTGTATCGCCTTTATCAGCATGAGCTGCATGCGCTATATGCAAGTCAAAAAAGACATGATCAGTTTATGAACCAATGGGTGCATCAAATGAAAACACCTATTTCAGTCATTGAATTATTATTACAGGATGACCGACCTCTGGATAAAAAGAACGTACAGGAGGAAATTGATCGTTTACGTAGAGGCTTGGACATGGTGCTTGTTAATGCACGTTTAGAAAATTTTGAGGATGATATGCAAGTGGAACAGGTTGCGTTGAAAGCAATTGTCACTGCAACTGTTAATGAAAATAAACGTTTATTTATTACGAAAAGAGTTTTCCCAGAAATTCATATTGAGGATGATCTTATTGTTGCCAGTGATTCGAAATGGCTTCGCTTCATTCTTGGCCAATTTATTACAAATGCGGTGAAATACACGTTTGAAAGCAATAAAAAAATTGTGATTTCTGCCATTGAAAAGGATGACTATGTACAGCTAGCCATTTGCGATGAGGGAATTGGGATTCCAGCTTCTGATCTTTCACGTGTTACGAAAGCCTTTTTTACTGGTGAAAATGGGCGGAAAACAGGAGAATCTACTGGGATGGGCCTTTATTTAGCCAAAGAAATCTGTGAAAAGCTAGGACATGAATTGGCTATTACATCAGAGGTAGGAAAAGGGACAATTGTGACAGTGACATTTACAAATTAGGGGGCGCTAGGATGGGAGAAGTACGTATAGAAGATTGGGTATTAACTATTGATAAGGAGAAAACAAAAGCTCTTTATATGACACAAATGCAAGAGGGGGATCATTTTGCTTATCAAAATTTCTTGAAGGCAAATGAGAGGCTCGATGAAGAACTATTGCATTTTTCAAATAAGCTTGGGTTAAACTTACAGCAACCTACATTATTGAATGCATTTCCTATCGAAGGTCAACAGATGATGTACAGTGGGTATTATACTGTGTGCGGTGAGATCCTAGAGGGAGAAATAGATGCTTGGGATGTGATTGTTGGGGAGCATTGCTTTAGTTTAGTAGAGGAAGAGTCCGTTCTGACATTAACAGAGCCTCATTTTCAAATCGGCTTTGAGGTCGTATTACAGTGGCTTTTACCACAATCCTTAGAATTAATGAAGAAATAAGGTGAATGACGTATGCCTATTTTACAAATTAAAGATGTGACAAAAGTATATGAAGGTAAAGTGACACATAGGGCATTAAATCAGTTGAGCTTTGATGTAGAAGAAGGGGAGTTTTTAGCTGTTATGGGACCTTCCGGAAGTGGCAAAACGACCTTGCTGAATATTATCTCGACAATTGATGAGCCTACTAGCGGTGAAATCATACTGGATGGCATGAATCCACATAAATTAAATGCAACTGAGCTTGCTTACTTCAGAAGAAGACAGCTCGGTTTTGTGTTTCAGGATTTCAATCTTTTGCACATGCTAACGGTCGAGGAAAATATCGTGCTGCCACTAACATTAGACCAACAGCCTTTAGAAGTAATGGAGGAACGTCTAGCTAGTATTGTAGAAAAGCTCGACTTAACTTCTTTCCTTCATAGACGTCCAAATGAAATATCTGGTGGACAGGCACAAAGAACGGCTATTGGTCGAGCACTTATCCATAATCCGAGTCTGATTTTAGCGGATGAGCCTACGGGTAATTTAGATTCTAATTCTTCACGTGATGTGCTCGAACTGCTAACAAAAGTCAATCAGGATAAACAAACGACGATTGTAATGGTCACACATGATCCGATTGCAGCTAGCTATTGTGATCGGGTGTTGTTCATTAAAGACGGTGAATTTTTCAATGAAATTTATCGAGATGATCGTCGTCAAATGTTTTTCCAACGTATATTAAATGTTTTGAGCTTACTAGGAGGAGGGCAAGTAGGTGACCTTTCGACAATTCGCTTACCGTAATGTCGTGCGGAACAGCCGGATATATGGTGCCTTTTTCATGGCAAGCTTTTTTTCTGTGGCTGTATTTTTTATCTATTCAATGCTAATGTTTCATCCTGATATTGAGCGCGGGATATTAGGAGAGGTATCACTTATCGGGATGGTGGGTGCTGAAATTGTTCTCGTCCTCTTTACATTATTCTTTTTGTATTATTCCATGAGTGCCTTTTTAGAGGCAAGATCCCATGAATTCGCCATTTTATTGCATTTAGGAATGGAAAAGCGCCAGATGAATAGACTTGTCTTTTTAGAGACAATGATTATTGGGTCAGGCTCTATTATTGTAGGTATCGTGTTTGGCTTCTCGTTTTCAAAATTCTTTTTTATGATCGTACGAGAAATTTTGCATTTAGATGAATTACCATTATATGTTTCCTGGCAGCCGTTTTTACTAACAATTGGTGTTTTTACAAGTGCGTTTGTCGTCATTTCATTTATTAGTGTGTATTTTACACGAGAGAGAAAATTACGAGATCTTATTAAAGGCAGTGATTATGTAAATAGCTTAACAACCTATTCCAAAATCCGAGCTATTTACGGTATTGCTTTAATTTTAACGACGTATATTTTAGCGTTTGTTGTAGGACATACGGCATTCATCTGGCTAACTTTATTAATACCATTTTCAGCAACATTCGGCACATATTATTTTTTCAGTGATTCCGTCCCGTGCTTTTTAGATTTAGCACGTGGAAAACGCAAGTTTCATTGGCAACGTTACCGTCTTCTCTCACTAGCTGAACAAACCCATATTATGATGGATAATGTGAAAATGTTTTTCGTTGTTACGATGGTATCAACACTTGCCTTTTTGTCTGTGGGCGTTTTAGCTACTATGTCCTCCTATACAACTCAATATGATCGCTTAAATCCATTAGGGCTGGTTTATAAAGGAGATGTGGATAATCCATTTGAGCGAGAGCATATCAATTCATTGCGACTGCAATTAGAGGAGAAAGGTTTATCTTATCAGCTGTCCCGTTTTATTGTAGTGAAGCAAACCTCTTCTTTCACTCGAAATGAAGTGGAGGTATTTCGAGAGTCCGATATGAATGTTTTGCTTTCTTCGTATAGTTATCCATTACTGAACCTGGGAGCTGGTGAGGCAGTATTTATCCCTTATTCAGAGGATTCGTTAAAAAAATTAAAAAATAGAATTGTGCACACCGTTTTAGAAGAGAATAATATTCCGATTACCATCGATAGTGTCTATCCAAAAATAGTGTTTCCAGGTTCAATTGTAAGTGTCAATTCAATTGTCATTAGTGATGAGGACTTCGCAAAGCTGATTCATCCGATCTCTGATCAAGATATTATTCAACCTAGTTATCATCTATTTACATTCGTTATACCACAATGGATGGAAACAAAAGATATCGGGAGGGCTATAGACCATCTAGAATCCAATTTATATTTTCTTAAAAAGGATAAATTTAGTCCATTTTACTTTGAAAATGCAGGATTAAATTATTCTTATATACTAGCTACCTACTCATTATTTACTTTAGTAGGTGTATTGGTTGCCACTGTATTTTTACTTGCGGCTGGGAGCTTTATCTATTTTAAATTGCATACATCACTTGAACGTGAAAAGCGTAAATTTGATGTGTTAAAGCGCATGGGCTTAACTGATGCGGAGCTGAAAAAGCTTGTTAATCGTCATTTATTTCCTCAATTCTTTTTGCCTTGGGGTGTTGCAATGATGCATAGTGCCTTTGCTTTTCTAATGGTACAAGGTATTTTGAGAGACATAGCAAATATTTCGATTGTAAAAGAAGTATTCTTTGCTTTTGGCTTCTTTGTGTTAATACAAGTAGTCTACTTTTATTTAATTCGTTGGCGTTACATCTCACATATCCGCTCATGATGTCTTTGTTTAAAAGAGAAAAAAATGAATTATTTAACGTAATTTATGACATGAAATAAAAAGATTCATTGTCTTTTAGATACATTTCTTATATAATATTACTGAATAACGATTCATTTTATACGATAAGGGGATGGTGTAATTGAATTTAGTTTCACGTGTTCGCCAACAGGCAACAGAGCAGCCGGAAAAAGTTGCGTATCATTTTATGGGGAAAGATACAACTTACGGGGAATTTGAGCATACAGTTGGTCGTTTTGCAAAGGGATTACAAGATTTAGGTGTTGAAAAAGGGGACCATGTGGCGTTTTTACTCGGCAATACGCCACACTATTTAATTGCCTTGTATGCAACAATGCGTTTAGGGGCAACAGCAATACCAGTTAACCCAATCTATACACCAGATGAAATTTCTTATATTTTGCATAACGGGGATGTAAAAGCAGTCATTGCACTCGACGCTTTGCTTCCATTAGTTGAAAAGGGTGTACGAGCATTTCCACAAGTAAGCACATTTATAGTTTGTGAAACCACGCCAGATATAGCGGAAAAAATGGCAGCGTTATCACCGCAAGCACAAGAAAAAACGCATTTATTTACACAGGTCATTGCCACTGCTGCTGAATCTTTAGAGCCTGTGGAAGTTGCAGATAATGACAATGCTATTATTTTATACACTTCAGGAACTACAGGTAGTCCAAAGGGTGCTATGCTGACACATGGCAATGTGTATTCAAATGCTCGTGATGTTGCCCATTATTTAGGAATCAAGGCAGATGATCGCGTCATTGCTACATTACCAGTGTTTCATGTATTTGCCTTAACCGTTGTGGTCAATGCGCCTTTATTAAGCGGAGCAACAGTTTTACTTACACCTCGCTTTAGCCCTACTGAAATTTTTGCTTTAGCGAGAGAGCAAAAAGCAACGGTATTTGCTGGTGTTCCAACCATGTATAATTTCTTGTATCAATTACCTGAAGGTGATCCTGAAGATTTCTCGACAATACGTTTGGCCATTTCAGGTGGGGCATCTTTACCTGTTGCACTCTTACATAATTTCGAACAGAAATTTAATGTGCGTGTGTCAGAGGGATACGGCTTATCGGAAGCTTCGCCTGTTACATGCTTTAATCCACTTGATCGTGATCGAAAAGCTGGCTCTATCGGTACATCGATAAGCAATGTGGAGAATAGAGTGGTTGATGTGAACGGTCAGGAAGTACCTGTTGGCGAAGTTGGCGAGCTGATTGTACGTGGCCCTAATGTGATGAAGGGTTACTATAAAATGCCTGAAGAAACGGCCATGGCCATTCGCGACGGCTGGCTCTATACAGGGGATTTAGCTAGGGTAGATGAAGAAGGCTATTTTTACATTGTCGATCGCAAAAAAGATATGATTATTGTAGGTGGCTTTAATGTTTATCCTCGTGAGGTTGAGGAAGTGCTGTTTGCCCATAATAATATTGTAGAGGCGGCGGTGGTAGGCTTTCCAGATCCTAACTTAGGGGAAGCTGTACATGCATATGTTGTGTTAAAAGAAGTAGCAGCCACTACGACAGAAGATCTGCTATCTTATTGTGCCAAGCATATGGTGAAATACAAGGTGCCAAAGATGATTGAGATACTGGATGAACTTCCGAAAAACACGACAGGGAAAATATTACGACGTTCATTAAAAGAAAAAGTTTAAACGAGTATAGCTACTATTGAAAAATGGTAGCTTTTTTTTATGTACATTATTCGTATAATAGTAAAATCAGTTGAGAGTAGTTGTCTGTAAGTGATAAAATCAAACATGTGAAATCTTCTACATACTTTTCAAGAGCTTGTCATATAGTGAGGAAGTAATGTAAAAAGACGTACAAAACTGGAACCCTTTGATGTGAAGCTACGTCAAAGCTTTTAGGTAAAAATACTATTGAAAGAGAGCATACAAAAACATGTTAGAACTCATTAAGGAGTTAATAAGCTTTATTGTGCATATCGATGTGCATTTAGAAGAAATTATTCGTGATTTTGGCAATTGGAGTTATCTGATTTTATTTGCGATTGTTTTTGTAGAGACAGGCGTTGTCATTTTCCCATTCCTACCTGGTGATTCATTGCTATTTGCAAGTGGAACATTAGCAGCTGCAATGGGTGCCTTTGATATGTGGATTTTAATTCCTGTATTTTTAGCAGCAGCTATTTTAGGAGATACGATGAACTATCATATTGGTCATAAGGTAGGAACATCAATCCCTCCAAAGAGCCTCCTCGGAAGAGTTGTTAAAAAAGAACGTATGGAGGCAGCTGAAAAATTCTTTAATACACATGGTGGGAAAACGATTGTTATAGCTCGTTTCATGCCATTTATTCGTACATTTATCCCGTTTGTGGCGGGTGCAAGTAAAATGAAATATAGCTATTTCTTATTTTATAATATCTTTGGTGCAATATTATGGGTATTCAGCTGTACATTACTAGGTTATTTCTTTGGTAATATTCCTATTATTAAAGATAACTTCTCGGTTGTCCTTATTTTGATTATCTTTATATCAGTTGTGCCTGCAGTTATTGGTGCTATCAAATCTAGAGTAGGTAAATAATGAGGACAGTCCTAAAGTGGTCAATGGATCATCACTAGGACTGTCCTTTCTTGTGTTATATGTCTAATAGTGACCATACTAAATTAGTGTGAAGTATAAACAACAGGTCGTAAAAATGATATACTATATATTACTAGAATATGAAGAAATGGGGGCAGCGAAATGGAAGTATTTATTGGCAGACAGCCTATTTTTAATCTTCATGAGCAGGTAGTTGCTTATGAATTATTATATCGTGGCAAAAACGTCAATGCCTTTCCAATGGTCGATTCAGATGCAGCAACGATTGACGTACTTGTGAACTCATTTCTTTCAATTGGTTTTGAAGAGGTAACAAAAGGTAAACCGGGTTTTGTTAATTTTACTGAAAACTTATTGATGAGCTCCATTCATGAATTTTTAAATCCTTCACAGGTTGTGATTGAGATACTAGAAGATGTTCCACTTACTCCTCAGTTAGTGGAACGTGTAATTGAGCTAAAAAAACATGGGTTCCAAATTGCTTTAGACGATTTTATTATGGATGAGCATGTGGAAATTTATGATGAATTATTTGAGCAGATTGATTATATTAAGGTTGATTTTTTAGCATCATCTATCGTTAAACGAATGGAAATTGAAGTTAAAGTAAAGGATAAGTTTCCAAACATTCAATTACTCGCTGAGAAAGTAGAAACGCGTCATCAGTTTGAAGTAGCTAAATCTTCTGGCTATGTGTTATTTCAAGGTTATTTTTTTGAACAACCTCAAATAATACGAGCAACAGACATTCCAGCGAATACAATTCAATATATTCACATCATCTCTTTATTAAAAGAAGAAGAGCCAAATATCCAATTATTAGCGGAAAATATCGAACGTGATATTTCATTGACGTATAAATTATTACAAATGATTAATAATTCATCTAAACGATCTAAATCGAAGGTACGCTCCATTAAACAAGCCATTGTGTTACTGGGCGTATCAAATTTACGAAAATGGATCTATTTATTGGCCATGCGAGAAATCGATATAGACGCCAATTCTGATCTTTTTAAAGAAGTGCTGTGTACATCTTTATTCCGAGCAAAGGTTTGTGAAAAGCTAGCGAAGCTTTCTTACAAAAAGAATTTCTCAGAATATTTCTTAGTAGGCATGTTTTCACTCATTGATACGTTGCTTCAAAGACCTATAGAGGTCATTTTACAACAATTACCGTTCTCAGAGGATATTACGAGCACCATTTTGGGCATTGAAACGGATATGACACCCTATCTAGAGTTTAGTATCGCACTAGGGAAGTTAGATTGGCCACGTCTAGAAGAGCTAGCGACACAGTTGAATATTCCACTAGTTGATATTGATCATTTATATTATGAAGCCATGGAATGGGCTGAAAAATCATTTTAAACTGTGCAAAAGCTATCTTAACGTTTCATTTAAGATAGCTTTTTTTATATTTCCACAATGGCATGTTCCCTTCATCAAGATGAAGTTCTCAATATGAAGAGTATTTGCTATAATCATCTCGTCTTTAAAAAATTCTGATAGTTGAAGTGGGCGTGGGGAAATGAGACATGATGTGAGAGATAACATTGTGGAGTATGTGTATGTGATTGTTGGAGCGGCAGTAATTGCTATTGGTTTTAATGTTTTTTTATTACCAAATCAAGTCGCTTCAGGTGGGGTAAGTGGCATTAGTACGATTTTGCATGGTTTGTTTGGATGGAATCCGGGAATTGTTCAATATGCATTTAATGTACCATTATTTATCGCTGGTGTATTATTGCTAGGCAAAAAATTTGGGATTAAATCATTTATCGGTACCATTACGTTACCTTTTATTGTCTTGTTAACAAATAGCTGGGAGCCTTGGACTGATAATGCTTTACTGGGAGCTCTTTTTGGTGGAATTGTTGTTGGCTTAGGAATAGGACTGGTCTTTAAAGGGAATGCTTCAACTGGTGGCACTGATTTACTAGCGCAAATCATAACGAAGTTTACTGGGTTGTCGCTTGGAACAAGTGTACTGTTAATTGATGGAATCATCGCAATTAGTGCAGCAGTTGTTTTTGATTTAGAAAAAGGTTTGTATGCTCTGATTGGACTTTATGTTACAACAAAAACGATTGATATCATTCAGTTAGGTTTTAGCCAATCTAAAATGGTCTATATTATTACATTGAAACAAGATGAGGTAAGAGAAGCCATTTATGCTGAAATCAATCGTGGTATAACTAAGTTACCAGCAATCGGTGGCTATACAGGAGAAGCACGACCAGTTCTCATGGTTGTTGTTTATCAAACAGAATTCACAAAGCTGAAACAACTCATTAAAAGCGTTGACCCATCAGCGTTTGTCATCGTTTCTGATGCTTATGAGGTATTAGGAGAAGGTTTCAAACGTGCATAATTTTGGTATAATGGCGGCGTAAGGTATTTATTATGAGGAGGGGTACTAATGAAAAAAGCAATGTTAACATTAGTGTTCGGATCAGCAATCTTCTTAGCTGCATGTGGTGGCGGAGATAAAACTGCAAGTAATAATGAAGGTGCTACAGAGCCAGATGGTGAAGCGATTGCCATGAAATCTTGTGTTTCTTGCCATGGTGGTGAGTTACAAGGTGCAAGTGGTCCAGCATTAAATGACGTAGGTGCTCGTTTATCTGAATCAGAAATTTTAGATATTATCAATAACGGTAAAAACGGTATGCCTCCAGGGGTTGTAAAAGGGGCAGATGCTGAGGCAGTAGCCAAATGGTTGGCAACTCAAAAATAGTATTTATAAAACTAGCGGGCTGGAGAGCCGCTAGTTTTTTTATGGAGGTAAACGCTGTGTTGAGAGTAAATACATTCCTTTTAGACATAGACATGCTAAAATAAGAAGAACCTTATCCATTGATTGGAGGCTTTTTCATTGGTCGTAGTATTAACAAGAGATGTTATGGAGAAATTTAAGTTAGAGTTATTAGCTGGCGAGGAAGGAATTGGAAGAACGATCGTCACTAGTGATATTTCAAGACCAGGACTTGAAATGGCAGGATACTTTACACATTATCCGGCAAATCGCGTCCAATTGCTTGGCAAAACGGAACTGTCTTTTTTCGAAATGCTGCCAGCAGATGTCAAGCTTGAGCGTATGCGTTTACTTTGTTCGCAAGATACACCTGCTATTATTATTTCTCGAGATTTAGAAGTCCCCGAGGAGCTGATTCAGGCTTCCAACGAAAAGCATGTTCCTGTCTTTAAAACACATATGACGACAACCAAATTTTCGAGTAGATTAACAAACTATTTAGAGGGACGCTTAGCACCAATGACAGCAGCGCATGGCGTGCTTGTCGATGTGTATGGAATTGGTGTGCTTATTATTGGTAAAAGTGGCGTTGGGAAGAGTGAAACAGCACTTGAGCTTGTTAAAAAGGGTCATCGTTTAGTAGCGGACGATTGTGTAGAAATTCGTCAAGAATCAGAAAACCTTTTAATTGGTAGTCCCCCACCTTTACTAGAGCATTTATTGGAAATACGCGGAATCGGCATTATTGACATTATGACGCTATTTGGTGCAAGTGCAGTGCGTCCGTATAAACGGATTACACTCATTATTGAGCTGGAAATTTGGGACCCGCAAAAAGTTTATGATCGATTAGGCTTAGAAGAAGAGAAAATGAAAATAATTGATACGGAACTAACCAAACTAACGATTCCTGTAAGACCAGGACGGAATGTTTCCGTTATTATTGAAGTGGCTGCGATGAATTACCGCTTAAAGAGAATGGGCGTAAACGCAGCAGAGGAGTTTTCAAGACGTTTAGATGAAGTAATTTCATCTAATGATGAGTTAGATGATTAAACAGTTGTGAACTAAATTATGTGAATGACATATTGAGAGGAGCAGAAGATGGATTTACTACTATTACAGATTGACCCGATTGCCTTTCATTTAGGGCCTATTCCGGTTCGTTGGTATGGATTGTTAATTGTGTCGGGAATCATTTTAGCATATATTGTCGGGCAGAGAGAGGCCGTTAAGCGAGGATTGCCTGAAGACTTCCTGGCAGATTTATTGTTATGGGCAGTTCCTATATCCATCATCTGTGCACGTATTTACTATGTGACCATGCGATGGGATTACTATAGTGAAAATCCAGGTAAAATCATTGAGATTTGGAATGGCGGTATTGCCATCCATGGTGCACTTATTGGAGCATTTGTCACAGCTTACATATTTACTCGTATAAAAAATGTAAGCTTTTTACGAGTAGCAGATATTGCAGCACCTAGTATTTTAATTGGACAAATTATTGGTCGATGGGGCAACTTTATGAACCAAGAGGCTTATGGTGGGGAAGTATCAAAAGCCTTTTTAGAAAATCTAATGCTACCAGATTGGATTATCAATCAAATGTATATCGAAGAATTAGGTTCTTATGTACATCCGACATTTTTATATGAATCCGTTTGGAACCTGATTGGGCTTATCATTTTATTAGTCTTACGTAAAGTAAACTTAAATCGTGGGGAAATTTTCTTTAGCTATCTAGTTTGGTATTCTATTGGTCGCTTCTATATCGAAGGTATGCGTACAGATAGTCTCTACCTAGTAGGCGATTTACGCTCAGCACAGGTAGTGTCCATTATTGGTATTGTAGTTGGACTAGGTGCCATTATTTATCGCAGAATAAAGGTAAAACCAGCCGTAAAATACTTGGATAATAAATAAGGGGATGTAAAATATGGCTGTTAAAGCACTATTGTTTGATTTTGATGGCACGTTACTTAATACGAATGATTTAATCATTCAAACATTTATGCATGTATTAAATGAGCGATTTCCCGGGCAATATTCGCCAAAAGATTGCTTGAAATTCATTGGTCCATCACTCAAACAGACATTTAATGACATTGCACCAGATGAAGAGGAAGCTTTGATCGCAAATTATCGCGCTTGGAATATAGAGCATCATGATGAACTAGTTAGCGAATATCCTGATGTTGTGTCAACACTAGAGCAATTAAAAGCACAGGGTATTCGATTGGCTATCGTTTCAACAAAACGTAATGAGACTATTGATCGTGGGCTTTCTATTATGGGTGCGACACATTTATTTGATGTGCGTATTGGCACAGATGATGTAAAAAATGTGAAGCCTGACCCAGAGCCAGTACTACTTGCTTTACAACGTTTAGGAATAGACAAAGAAGATGCCATTATGATTGGTGATAATTCGCACGATATTGAAGCAGGGCATCGTGCAGGTGTAAGAGCAGCAGGTGTTGCTTGGGCAATTAAAGGTGAGGCATACTTACAGCAATATCAACCAGAATATATGCTACAGCATATGACAGATTTATTGGATATTGTGAAAGAGGGGTAAGGGCAGATGGCGCGTAAAACAGAACGTTATCGTGTCGAAGGAGCCAATTCGCTTTGGAATATATATGACACGGTGTCCTTTTGGAAGGTGATGAAGTGTTTCATTGTCATTCAAATTGGACGCTTCACACCATTTTTACGTGTGAAAAACTGGCTTTATCGTACATTTTTAAACATGACTATTGGCGAGCGAACTTCATTAGCCTTAATGGTCATGCCAGATACCATGTTTCCCGAACGTATTTTCATTGGTGAAAATACAGTGATTGGTTTTAATACGACAATTTTAGCGCATGAGTATTTAATAGAGGAATATCGCTTAGGTGATGTTTATATTGGAAATGAAGTAATGATTGGCGCAAATTCAACGATTCTACCAGGTGTAACAATCGGAGACGGTGCCATTGTTTCAGCCGCCACCCTTGTACATAAGGATGTGCCGGCAGGGTGTTTGGCAGGGGGCAATCCTATGCGGATTATTTATACGGCTGAACAAATGGCTGAGCGTAAGCGCAATGAGGTTGTAGAATGGTGTACACCAAAAAAATAATAAAAACTCACGTTGTATGACTACATACTTCGTGAGTTTTTTCATATTAAAAAGCTACTCCGGTTTTGGAGTAGCTTTTAATATTTATGCAAGCGCTGCGTCATAGTCTGATTTGAATTCACAATTGTCGTGATCACCTAAGCAAGTTGATTCAACAAAGGTTGATTTAATTGCAGTCCCATCTATGTCTTCTGTTGTATGAAGTGTTACTTTGTCGCCAGGGTAAAACTCACCTTTACAAATACTTACGATCATTTGCTCACTTAGTTGTACGAATGGACATGCCATAATAAATCCCTCCAATGTGTAGTTTATATGGTGCTTTTTGTTATTAATGCTATTCTATATTAAGCTTTTAAAAAAGTAAAAGAAAAAATAGAATGAGAGTAATAATCAATAAAAGTATTGATATTAAGGTATTCTTATTGATAATGAGATTGAGAATCATTTTTAATATTTCATTCAATAATATTATATCTATATAATATATGCGTGACTGTATTGAGAATAGGTTGTTGATAAAACTTAATTTTTTCCAACAATTGTATAAGAGAGAATCATTCTCAATTTTTTAGTGAATACTTTAGTTGATTTATAATCATCATGTCACATTTTAGACATATTCTCATTCTCAGTAAAACATTTTGTCAAAATTTAAGAGAAATGATGTCTTGTTTTTATACCGTTGTTCACTAAGTAATAGGTATAATTAACAGAATAATAAGTATTTAAAGATTTCGTTAATTAAAGAAGAAAAGTTGACTGCTTAAAAGAAATAAGTTAGAATTCTTTCATAATCTAATTCTCTAACACTCTAGTGAATTAAAGTGAAATGTAAGGAAGTGTTCATATGTCGTCGATAAAAATGTTTGAAAAACCACTTGGAATGCGCGATACATTTCCGCAAATCTATGAGAAGGTTGAAGCCGTTAGGCATGCTGGCAGAGACTTTTTATATAAAAGGGGTTATGAGTTCATTAAAACACCCGCTGTAGAGTATTTCGATACAGTGGGGAAAGCTTCAGCTATTGCTGATGCTCATTTATTTAAGCTAGTGGATAGCCAAGGAAATACATTAGTATTACGACCTGATATGACAACACCGATTGCTCGAATAGCTACATCGAAATTATTAAAAGAAATGATTCCTTTACGTCTTGCTTATTTCGCAAGTGTTTTTCGAGCTCAAGAAACGGAAGGTGGAAGACCAGCGGAGTTCGATCAAATGGGGATTGAGTTAATAGGGGATCAATCTGTATTTGCCGATGCAGAAGTTATTGTGACAGCAATGGAGCTATTAAAACATTTTAAATTAGAAGAGTTTAAAGTCACGATTGGTCATGCGGGTATACTAAATTGCATTTTACAAGATTACACAGAGAGTATTGAACAGCAAGCAACACTTCGAACATTGTTGGTTCAACGAAATTATGTAGGATTTGAAGAAGCAGTAGAATCATTTGATCTACCCAAAGCTAAATCTGATGCCCTCCTACAATTTATTGGGGAGGCAATGAATGTTAAAGATATCCGGGATATTGAAAAATATGTGCGTAAAAATGATGCATTAGAATACATGCAACAACTTGCTCAACTGCTGGAATTGGCTGACTTAGCTGAGTATATAGCTTTTGATTTCACCCTTTCGAGTCATATGAGTTATTACACTGGCATGCTTTTTGAAGTTTTTGCGGTAGGAAGTGGCTTTCCGTTAGGAAATGGTGGACGCTATGATGGTTTATTAGAAGTATTTGGCTCAAAAGTTGGTGCAACAGGTTTTAGTATTCGAGTTGATCGTTTATTAGAAACGTTCAATGGCCAGTCAGAGAAACGACAGGAAGCAACAGTTGTGCTTTTTGAAGAAGAACAATTCGAGGCAGCATTACTAAAGGTGAAAACATTACGGGCAGCAGGAAAATTAGCTACTTTACAGTTGCGTAGTAGCCTAGTTGATGAGGCAGCCTTTTTAGCATACTTTACAGAAGTGGTGGTTGTTGGACAGGGGGAAGTAGGCGGTGAATGAATTAACAATTGCAATGCCAAAGGGACGGATCTTTGAAGAGGCATATCAAATGCTGTTAGAGGCAGGTTTTAATTTACCAGAAGAGGTAGAAATGTCACGTAAATTAATGATTGAGATACCAGAGGAAAAAATTCGCTTTATTTTATCCAAGCCAATGGATGTCCCTGTCTATGTTGAACATGGTGTTGCTGATATTGGCATTGCTGGGAAGGATGTTTTGTTAGAACAACAGCGTGAAGTGCATGAGTTATTAGATTTAAAAATTAGTCATTGCTATATCGCATCTGCGGGATTACCGAACACACCAATGAATGAAATTGCGCCTCGAATCGCTACGAAATATCCGAATATCGCAATGAAGTACTACAAGGGCATTGGAGAGCAGGTTGAAATCATCGAGCTGAACGGTTCTATTGAATTAGCACCAATGATTGGTTTAGCTGATCGTATTGTCGATATCGTTTCAACAGGGCGTACCTTAAAAGAAAATGGCTTAGTAGAATATGAGTTTATTACAGCTGTTTCATCACGATTAATTGCAAATCCCGTAAGTTATCGTATGAAGGGTGAGCGTATTATTGATCTTGTGAAGCGATTAAAAAAATGTGTGAATGAGCAAAAAAGGAATCATATTTAGCTACATATGAAGGACTAAAGGGGATTAATCCTATGAAAATAACAAAGCTTGAAAAAGGCATTTCCTTAAAAAGACCACTTGAAGGGGGAAATGAGGAACAATTAAAAGTTGTGCGACAAGTGCTAGCAGATGTTAGGACACAAGGAGATATAGCGCTCCGTACTTATACTGAAAAATGGGACGGCTATGCCCCTGAGAGCTTACGTGTTACAGGGGCAGAAATCGAGGAAGCAGTAAATACGCTAGACCAGCAACTTCATAAGGATTTAGCGGAAGCAGCCGAAAATATTCGTCTGTATCACGAGCAACAAATACGTTCAGGCTATCGCTTAGAGCTAGGACAAGGTTCTTGGCTAGGTCAACGCGTAACAGCACTAGACGCAGTAGGATTGTATGTTCCAGGTGGTACAGCAGCATATCCTTCATCTGTATTAATGAATGTGATTCCAGCTCAGGTTGCAGGTGTGAAGCGTATCGTCATTACTTCTCCGGCAGGTCAGAATGGGAAACTGCCAGCAGGTGTCCTTGTGGCAGCTCATCTTTTAGGGGTGGATGAAATTTATAAAATTGGTGGTGCACAAGCGATTGCTGCACTTGCATATGGTACAGAAACAATTGCTCCAGTTGATAAAATTACAGGTCCAGGGAATATTTTTGTGGCTCTCGCCAAACGTGAGGTATTTGGAGAAGTAGCAATTGATATGATCGCGGGGCCAAGTGAAATTGCGGTTTTGGCAGATGATACAGCATATCCTGATGAAATAGCTGCAGATCTGTTATCACAGGCAGAGCATGATGCATTGGCTTGTGCCATCCTTGTCACTACCTCAGAGCCATTAGCTCAAAGGGTAGCTGAGGAAGTAGAGAAGCAATTGCTGGAATTGCCACGTCAGGCAGTAGCTCGTGCCTCCATAGAAACCTTCGGGGTCATTTATGTAGCTGAAACGATGTCACATGCGGTGGAAGCCATTAATTCATTAGCGCCTGAGCATTTAGAAATTGTGACAGAAAATGCTGAAACGATTGTTGAACAGATAAGACATGCTGGCGGTATTTTTATAGGTCGGTATAGCTCGGAGCCTGTGGGAGATTACTTTGCAGGAACCAATCATGTATTACCAACGAATAGCACGGCTCGTTTTGCAAGTGGCTTAAACGTAGATGATTTTGTAAAGAAATCAAGCATTGTTTATTACAGTGAAAAAACATGGCAAGAAAATGCACCAAAAATTGCACGTCTAGCACGTATGGAAGGCTTAGAGGGGCATGCACGTGCAGTGGAATCACGCGGATGGGAGAAGGAATAGGGCGATGACAGTAAAGAAGAGATATGCAAAGGTAGAGCGTACAACAAATGAAACGCAAATTTCAGTAGCAATCGATTTAGATGGTGAAGGGCAAGCAAATATTCAAACTGGTGTGGGATTTATGGACCATATGCTCGATTTATTTATGAAGCATGGATTATTTAATGGGACCATACAAGCAAATGGTGATACCTATATCGACGATCACCATACAACAGAGGATCTTGGCATTGTCTTAGGGCAGGCTGTTCGTGAAGCACTTGGTGATAAGAAGGGCATAAAACGCTATGGCACAGCATTTGTGCCGATGGATGATGCACTAGCACAGGTAGTTGTAGATTGCTCCAATCGTCCGCATTTAGAGTATCGTGTGCCAACTTTAAAGGAAAAAGTGGGAACGTTTGATACAGAATTAGTGCATGAATTTTTATGGAAATTTGCGCTAGAGGCACGCATGAATGTTCACGTGATTGTACCTTATGGCCATAATACACATCATATTATTGAGGCGATTTTCAAAGCATTAGCACGTGCGATTGATGCGGCAGTTGAAATTGACCCACGTGTTAAAGGAGTACCATCGACTAAGGGGCTGTTAACGTGAAGATAGGTGTTATTGATTATGGAATGGGCAATTTATTTAGTGTAGAACAAGCATTAAAACGACTAGACTGTGAGGTCGTTGTGACGGCTGATGAGAGCGTGTTAGATGCAACAGATGCACTACTATTACCGGGGGTTGGCGCATTTCCTGATGCTCGCAAGCGTTTAGCAGAAACTAAAATAGACCGTTATTTACAAAAGGCACAAAGTGAAAATCGCCCTCTATTGGGAATTTGTCTAGGCATGCAATTATTGTTTGAGCAAAGTGAAGAAGTAACCCCAACACAAGGGCTAGGTTTTTTCAAGGGACATATTCAACGCTTTAGTGGTATCGAAGGAGATCAAGCATATCGTGTGCCACATATGGGCTGGAATGAACTGATCTTGACGAATCGCCCTGCATGGTTGGACGGTGAAGTATCAGCGAAGCATGTCTATTTTGTTCACTCATTTTATGCGACACATATTCAGGAATCTGAGCTTGTTGCCTATGCAGACTATTGTGGCATAAAAGTACCTGGTATTGTAACGAATGGTTCCGTGACAGGCATGCAATTTCACCCTGAAAAATCGGGAGAACTAGGCATTTATTTATTAGAGCAATGGCTGAAAGGTGTGAAGGCATGCTAACAAAACGTATTATCCCATGTCTTGATGTCAAGGAAGGTCGCGTTGTAAAAGGTATCCAATTTGTATCTATCCGTGATGCAGGTGATCCAGTGGAGCTTGCAAAGTTCTATGATGAGCAGGGCGCAGATGAGCTTGTATTTTTAGATATCTCTGCTTCACATGAAGGTCGAGAAACGATGATAGATGTTGTTCGTCAAACAGCTGCTACACTTGCAATACCTTTTACAGTTGGTGGTGGTATTCGTACGTTGGAAGATATGAAGCGTATTTTACGTGCAGGTGCTGATAAAGTATCCGTGAATACATCTGCTTTGGAGCGACCAGCTCTTATTCAAGAGGGCGCTGATTTCTTTGGTGCACAATGTATCGTTGTTGCAATCGATGCTCGCTATAGTGAAGAAGATGATACATGGATGGTTTATACACATGGTGGACGCAATAAAACAACTTGGTCAGCCGTTGAGTGGGCACAAGAAGCTGTGCGCTTAGGAGCAGGGGAAATTTTATTAACAAGTATGAATCAAGATGGTGAAAAATCTGGCTTTGATTTGGCCTTAACTAAAGCGGTAAGAGAGGCAGTGACAGTTCCTGTTATCGCTAGTGGTGGAGCGGGACATGCCGAACATTTTTACGAAGTATTAGCACAAGAGGTAGATGCAGATGCTGCATTGGCGGCTTCAATCTTCCATTACAAAGAAACGAACGTATTACAAGTAAAAGAATACTTACGTGACAAAGGAGTGGCAGTAAGATGATAGAGAATATTCGGTTCGATGAGAAAGGTCTTGTTACAGCTGTTGTACAAGATGCCAACACAAAAGAAGTGCTAACAGTGGCCTATATGAATAAAGAATCATTAGCTAAAACAATTGAATCAGGAGAAACTTGGTTTTATTCTCGTTCTCGTCAAGAGCTGTGGCATAAAGGAGCAACAAGTGGTCATAGACAACAAGTGGTGTCCGTAAAAGCAGACTGTGATCAGGATGCATTAGTGGTGGAAGTGCTACCCGCTGGCCCAGCTTGTCATAATGGTACAACTTCTTGCTTTACAGAGGTGATTCAACAAAATGAGCAGATTGGCTCTGTAGGCATCATCGCTAAACTTGTGCGTGTGATTGCAAAGCGTGAGCAGGAAATGCCAGAAGGAGCCTATACTACATATTTATTTGACAAGGGTATCGATAAAATTTGTAAAAAGGTTGGGGAGGAGGCAACTGAGGTTGTCATTGGGGCTAAAAACCGCGATGCCGAAGAAGTAAAATGGGAGGCAGCTGATTTAATCTATCACCTTCTAGTATTGCTACAAGAACAAAAAGTAAGTATTTATGATGTTCTACATGTGTTGGAAAAACGTCACGAGGAGAAATAACGGCATATTATTGATTGTATGGTATAATAGAAATTACTGTGTAAAGGAACGTAAAATGCGTTCCTTATTTCTTGTTTCGGAGGAAATATATTGGAAAAGAAACGTCAAAATGAGACTCAATCGAATATAGTGTCGTTCATTCCAACAGGCGACTATTATTATAAAAAATCAATTCAAGCAATGAATAGTGGACAAATGAATAAAGCTTATAAATATTTACAACGTGCGGTAGATTTAAGCCCTGATGATCCTATGATTATCTTGCAGCTAGCCATCGTAGAGTTAGAAGGTCAACGTTTTGAGGAAGCGTATGATCTGCTTCATCATGCCTATCAAATTGATCCAGATAATCCAGAAATCATTTTCTATATGGCAGAAGTATCAGGATGTGTGGGCATCATGCATGATGCGAAACGTTTTGCAGAAGAGTATTTGCGGCTAGAACCAGAGGGTGCTTATGCAGATGAAGCAGCAGAAATACTAGAATTTGTCGCTTTTGAGCAGGATGATTTGGAAGACCCTGAAGAATCTGGTGAGGATTTGTATCGTCAGGAGCAAGCTCGTCGTTGTATGGAAAAAGGGGATTTTCCAGAAGCTATTACTATTTTAGAAGATTTAATTGAAGATCGACCAGCCTTTTGGTCAGCCTATAATAATTTAGCACTTGCTTATTTTTATGTAGGAGAAGAAGAGCAGGCGAAGGCTCTCTTACATACCGTGCTACGTGAAAATAAGGGGAACTTACATGCACTATGTAATTTAACGGTGATTGCTTATTATGAAAAAAATGAAGAGGATTTACAAGAACTACTAAATATACTTGTCAAAATTCAGCCATACACATGGGAGCACCGTTATAAATTAGGGGCTACATTAGCCTTAATAGGACAGTATGAATTAGCCTATAAATGGTTGCGTAGTATGCAAAAGAGAGGCTATGTTGGAGATGCTGGTTTTTACTTTTGGTTGTCACATGCGGCCTATTTCTCAGGTCATGAGGAAGTATCGAAAAGTGCATGGGATCAGCTACTAGAGCTAGACCCTGACAAAGAGGGCTTTGAGCCATGGCGCCAACAAGAAAATGAATTTGCACTTGATGCATTGGAGCATGACCGTGATTTTATTGTTGAAAAATTAGAAAGTACTTATACGAGTGAGCGCATTTTTGGTTTGTTTTTACTGAAGGGTACTGCACATAAGCAAGAAATTATCGCTCATCCGAAATTGGTTAATGTTGAACAATTAGACACATTTGAGAAATTGTTTTTAGCTTATTCACTCGGCCACGAATTTGATAAGAAGAACAAAGTAGAAGCGAGCTTTTTACGTGCTGTCAACGTACCAGAAATTTTATTAGAACAGTATGGGAAGCTCTCATCACTCATTGTACCAATGTTTCAAATGTGGTTTGTACTATGTGAACAAGCGCTAATACAAAACTATCGTTTTACAAACCCAACAGCAATTGCAGGAGCCAATGATTATTTATTTAGATCTTCACAGATGCTCAAAGTAACAAAAAAGGAAATTGCCCAACAATATGGAGTATCTGTATCAACGTTATCGAAGTATATTGATGAAATTCTAACGTTTTTACCTAATAGTCATAATTAACGTGTGAGCAACATAGTTGAATAACTTTATACTTTCACATACGATGAACATACTAACGTTATCACCAATGTTCCTTGGCGACATTATCCTATCCGTCAAGGGCTTTATCTTCTGCTGTAGGTGACGTTACACTTATTGGTTGAATGAAGATAAAAAGTATTCTGTTTAGGGGGAAGTATTGATGTCAGAAGAAAAAATTTATGATGTAGTAATAATTGGTGCAGGTCCTGCTGGGATGACTGCTGCTGTTTATACATCTCGTGCAAATTTATCAACATTAATGATTGAACGTGGGATTCCTGGTGGGCAAATGGCAAACACAGAGGAAGTAGAAAATTACCCAGGTTTTGATACAATTTTAGGGCCTGAGCTATCTACAAAAATGTTTGAGCACGCTAAAAAATTTGGTGCAGAATATGCCTATGGTGATGTATCAGAAATCATTGATGGTGAAGAATATAAAACAATTAAATCTGGTGCAAAAGAATATAAAACACGTGCCATTATTATTACAACAGGTGCGGAGTATAAAAAAATGGGTGTGCCAGGTGAAAAAGAGCTAGGCGGTCGTGGTGTCAGCTACTGTGCAGTATGTGATGGGGCATTCTTTAAACAAAAAAATCTAATAGTTGTAGGCGGTGGCGATTCAGCTGTTGAAGAGGGCGTTTATTTAACTCGCTTTGCTGATAAAGTAACGATTGTCCACCGTCGTGACAAATTACGTGCCCAAAAAATTCTACAAGATCGTGCCTTTGCCAATGACAAAATTGATTTCATTTGGAATGCAACTGTAAAAGAAATTAATGAAGCTAATGGTAAAGTTGGTAGTGTCACATTACAATCAACTGTTGATGGTACAGAATCTGAATTTGCAGCAGATGGTGTCTTTATCTATATTGGTATGTTGCCTTTAACTAAACCATTTGAATCATTAGGCATTTTAAATGACGCTGGCTATATTTTGACAAATGCCAATATGGAAACTAAAATCCCAGGTATCTTTGCAGCTGGAGATGTTCGTGAAAAAACACTTCGCCAAATTGTGACAGCGACAGGTGACGGTAGTATTGCCGCACAAGCTGTACAGCATTATGTGGAAGAGCTATTAGAGAAAATTAATGCCTAACATGGCTATTTAAAGGAAAAAAATACAATTTTAATGTGGTTTTAATATTGCTGTAACTTGAATGACATATAAAAGGTGTATGATAAAAAATGTAATTAGCAATCCCCCTTTTATTTTGTTTAGTAGGTTGTTTCCGCCTCAATTAGGTGGGAGCAACCTACTTTTTTATTTGTATAAATTAAAAAAATAAACGTATTTTTCGCCTAACATAAAAGCATTACACATGAATAAACCTAAATTGTTAATTGTCTTTACTAGAGAGTTGTAAATGAGGACAAATCTTGCAAGGTCTTGCTATAATGGGGAGTAGAATGCAAAAGTGATTAGAGGTGTGCCTATGCAAAGAATTGCAAATTTAATTGCCGTAAAAGACGGTAAAGTATTATTACTTCAGAAACCAAGAAGAGGCTGGTACGTTGCTCCAGGAGGGAAAATGGAGAGCGGTGAATCCATCTTTGAGGCTGCTGTACGTGAGTTTCAAGAAGAAACGAATGTCACACCTTTAAATGTTCATTTAAAGGGTGTTTATACGATGATTATTAAAGAAAATAATGATGTAGTGGATGAGTGGATGCTCTATACATTTGTTGCTAAGGATGTAGAAGGTATACCATTCGAAGAAACGAGAGAAGGCAAGCTTGCATGGCACCCAGTAGAGGATTTAGCACATTTGCCAATGGCTGAAGGAGATCGAACTAATTTACAATTTGCGGTTTCGCAATCAGGCATTCAATATGGCACGTTTGACTATACAACGAATTTTGAATTACTTCATCAAAAAATACAAATATCAAAAGAACAATAAAGGAGTTGCATGACAGTGGTGGTTGAAGGCCAACAATGTACACACGAATTGGTTATTATTACAGGAATGTCTGGGGCTGGGAAGACCGTAGCTATTCAAAGCTTTGAGGATTTAGGGTATTACTGTATTGATAATTTACCACCAGCGTTACTTACAACTTTTTTAACTCTGCTAAGAGATTCTGGTAAAAATAGTACGCGTATTGCAGCCGTAATGGATATGCGTGGTGGCGACTTTTTTGATGCTCTTATTGGCGCGTTAGACCATATACTAAAAGAAGGCGATATTGATACTCGTATGTTATTTTTAGATGCAGACGATGCCACATTAGTTAGACGCTATAAAGAAACAAGACGTGCCCATCCACTAGCAGTCAATGGTTTACCTTTAGATGGCATTAAACAGGAACGTGCACTTTTATCTGAAGTAAAGGGCCGTGCTAATTTTGTGTATAACACATCGAACATGAAACCGAAGCAATTACGTGAAAGAATCGTCAATGAATTTGCTAGTGAGGCAGATACTATTTTTACTGTGAACATTATGTCCTTTGGCTTTAAACATGGGATGCCTATTGATGCAGACTTAGTGTTTGATGTTCGTTTTCTTAAAAACCCTTATTATGTAGAGGAGCTACGTCCCAAAACAGGACTACAAACAGAGGTATCCTCTTATGTTTTAGCTTTGGAAGATACGCAAATACTCATAAAAAAACTAACGGATTTATTAGATTTTATGATTCCTCTTTATCGACAAGAAGGTAAGTCACAGCTTGTCATTGCTTTTGGTTGTACTGGCGGTCAGCATCGCTCAGTGACATTAGCAGAATTTTTTGGGGCATATTTAGCAGGCAAGGAAAATACGGTTATTACGCATCGTGATATTAATCGTAGAAAGGAATGAGTGAATGGGGAAAAAGCAAACAAGGCTTGTCGTAATAGGTGGTGGTACAGGGCTTTCCACATTACTACGCGGGCTGAAGCATCACCCATTTGATATTACTGCCATTGTGACAGTGGCAGATGATGGGGGTTCTTCAGGCCGTTTACGTGATGACTACGATATTCCGCCACCTGGTGATGTACGTAATGTGATTGCGGCATTATCAGATATTGAACCACTTGTAGAGCAAATGTTTCAATATCGCTTTTCAGCATCAGAGGATTTAAAAGGTCACTCCTTAGGAAATTTAATGCTTACGGCACTTACTGATATTACTGGAGATTTTAATCATGCTATAAGTGAAATGGGCAAGGTTTTAAAAGTTCATGGTCGTGTCATACCAGCTGCAAATAAAAAAATAAACTTACATGCTGTGCTAGAGGATGGTTCAATTATTGAAGGAGAATCAAAAATTCCAACAGCATCAAAGCGCATTGATCGTGTTTTTTTAGTACCCGAAAATGTGCAACCGTTACCAGAAGCCATTCGTGCGATTCAGCGTGCAGACTATATTTTAATAGGTCCAGGAAGCTTATATACAAGTATTATTCCAAATCTGCTTGTGAAGGAGATAGGGGAAGCTGTTGTGAAAGCGAAAGGTAGAAAAATATATGTTTGTAATTTAATGACGCAAAAAGGTGAAACGATTTCTTATACAGCAGGTGATCATGTAACAGCCATACATAAGCATGTTGGCGGCGATTTTATTGATTCTATTTTAGTAAACGACGAAGAACTCCCTAATCCTGTAAAAGAACTATATAAAGAAGAAAGAGCAGAGCCAGTGACATTTGATGTGGCAAAGCTTGAAAGTATGGGCTTAGAGGTTATACAACGTGATATTGCTACAATTCGGTCAGATGGGACTGTTCGACATAATGCTATCAATGTTGCAGAATGGCTGGTAGATTATGCTGATATTTACCAGCAAAAAGTAAGAAGACCCATTATAGAAACATAATGGATTGATTGTATATGGTAAGATGAACATATACATAGAAATCATGATTGAAAGGGGGGCATGATATGTCTTTTGCTTCTGAAACAAAAAAGGAATTAACGCAAATAGAAGCGGACAATCATTGTATGAAAGCAGAAGTTTCTGCCCTAATTCGTATGAATGGTTCATTATCCTTTGCAAATAAACAACTAAGTTTAGACGTGCAAACTGAAAACGCTGCAATTGCTAGAAGACTATATACGATTATGAAAAAATTGTATCCGTACAATGTAGAATTGCTTGTTCGTAAGAAGATGCGACTGAAAAAAAATAACGTGTATATTTGCCGTGTAAGAGAAGGTGCGCGCGAGCTGCTAATTGATTTAGAAATCATCTCAGACGACTTTCAATTTAACCATACAATCTCAAGAAAGCTCATCAAAAAGAGTGGTCAAAAAAGAGCTTATTTAAGAGGAGCATTTTTAGCAGGAGGTTCTGTCAACAATCCAGAAACATCAGCCTACCATTTAGAGATTTATTCTTTGTATAAAGAGCATGGTGAGGCATTGATGGATTTGATGAATGAATTTGAACTTAATGCCAAAACAATTGAACGAAAAAAAGGTTTTGTCACCTATTTAAAGGAAGCAGAGAAAATTTCAGATTTCCTTAATATTGTTGGCGCACATCAGGCCATGATGAAGTTTGAGGATGTGCGCATATTGCGAGATATGCGAAATAGCGTCAACCGTATTGTGAACTGTGAAACAGCCAACTTAAACAAAACTATTGGTGCAGCATTACGACAGGTAGAGAATATTCGATTTATTGAAAATTCAATTGGTCTGGATCAGCTACCAGAAAAGCTACGTGAAATAGCACGTCTACGGGTAGAATATCAGGATGTGACATTAAAAGAGCTTGGTGAAATGGTATCAAGTGGAACGGTTAGTAAATCAGGTGTTAACCATCGATTGAGAAAAATTGATGAGATTGCTGATGCATTAAGACGTGGTGAAAAAATAGGTGGTTAAGTTTTCATACTTTTCAGGTATGAATGTCATGCGTAATCGCTTATTGTTCTTTTGCTAGTAAGTGAGGTAAGATAAAACTAATAGATGAACGGTAGTGAAGGGGAGTTTTGAGTATGATTGAGAGAAGAGTCCAGGTCAAATTAAAATTAGGACTACAAGCTAGACAAGCAGCACTATTTGTACAGGAAGCAAATCGTTTTAGTGCGGATATCTTTCTGGAAAAAGACGAGAAAAAAGTAAATGCCAAATCCATTATGGGTGTCATGAGCTTAGCAGTCGCTAAAGGCACTGAAGTTACTTTAAGTAGTGACGGCAGCGATGCGGAGCAAGCGGTTACAGCATTGGCTACAATTATCGAAAATGAAGACTAACATTCATTGAACACAAAAGGCATCACAGAGCAAATCTGTGATGCCTTCATAGTGTTGAAAAACAAAACCATCCATAGCGTTTTTGTGAAAGGTGAAAATGGATTTCTATTGCAGGCTACTTGCTTTCCTGTGGGCGAGCGCCGAGCAGCTTCCTCCGCTACCGCTCCGTTTAGAGGCTCGCCTGTCTCGCTATCCCACGGGAGTCAAGTAGCCTTCCACCCCAATCCATAAAAATGTTTCTTTTTAGAAAGGTTTTCAAATAAAGTGAAGGTATTCACTACGCTTTATGGAGAAGTGTTGTCATCCATCACTTCTCCGCATTGAAAATAAGAGCCTATCCTCTTTCTAATAATATAAATAAAGGGCTATTTTGTTCAGGAAAAGACACTTTTGCAGAATGGTTGATGGGAGTGGAGCCAGCGTCACTCCTAGGGGATTAGCGTCCTAGAGGAGCCCCTGGAGCGAATGCAGTGAGTGAAGCGCGCCCCCTGGAAAGGACGCTGGCGGAACGGAAATCAACCCCTCCCCTTTCAAAATGGCTGTTTCTGCCGTTGACATCACCTTTTCTCAACAACACGAAAGGCATCACAGAGCGAGTCTGTGATGCCTTCTCATTTTTATTTATTATCGCTACGGTGCATAATGTGATCGATTAAACCATATTCTTTAGCACGTTCAGCAGTCATGAAATTATCACGATCTGTGTCTCTAGCAATGACTTCAAGTGGTTGGCCTGTGCGTTCAGATAAAATGCCATTTAATTTTTCACGTAAGAATAAAATACGTTTAGCAGCAATTTCAATTTCTGTCGCTTGACCTTGTGCGCCACCTAGTGGTTGGTGAATCATTACTTCTGCATTTGGTAATGCAAAACGTTTACCAGGCTCACCAGCAGCTAGTAAGAAAGCACCCATTGATGCAGCCATACCAATACAAATTGTTTGAACTTGTGGTTTAATGATTTGCATTGTGTCATAAATAGCCATACCAGCCGTAATTGATCCACCTGGTGAATTAATGTAAAGAGAGATATCTTTATCTGGATCTTCCGCTTGTAGGAAAAGAAGTTGTGCAACAATGGAGTTAGCCACATTGTCATCAATAGCGCTTCCTAAAAGAATAATACGGTCTTTAAGTAGACGTGAATAAATGTCATATGCACGTTCACCGCGACTTGTTTGTTCAATAACTGTAGGAATTAAATTCATGTTAAATCCTCCTTAAAAAACTAAATTCGAATACCTTTGCTGAAAATTTCCATTGTTATTTCAGCTGTATCCTTATCATACACATTATAGTCAGGGAAGGTCAAATATTAACCCTGCTAAAGTGAAATAAAAAAAATAAAATGTTTTTGCATTCTATGGTTGAATTATATGTGATAGGCTTGTATAATAATTGAGGTTATAAGTTTAAAGTACAGTACACTATTTTGCAGGTATGCTTCAAAAAATGAGGGTTATCTACATCATGCTTTTCGTAAGCCTAGAGTGAGTACTTTTTTTTTGTGCCTTTGCCCTCGTGGTGTAATGGATAACACGTAAGATTCCGGTTCTTGCACTGGGGGTTCGATTCCCTCCGAGGGCGCCATTTTACTGAATATAGATAGACTTGTTATAGCTCATCTCCTAATAAGTAGTTTAGCAGCCTGCTTAGCGGAGATCGAGAGGGAGATATAGGTGCAATACTGTCCTAGTTGGCATTATTCCCCTATTTATTCCTTTCAAACCTTCAAAAAAGCAATAACTCCAAATTATTTTTTAGTGGACATACTGTACGTGAAGACTAGAAATAGTCGAAAAAAAGAATCCTATCTGAGGGGATTCTTTTTTTTTGCCTAAATTTATCGAAATTTGGTGTGGATTGTAGTGTATATATATTAATTTTAGATTAGATTTCTTGTTATTTATACATGTTTCTTCTAATTATATAAGTTTATTATAAATTAATATGAAAAAATATTTAGTTTTATGCGAAAAGTTGTTGTCTAAATACTATAATATTAATATAATTGACCTAATAGTCTAACATTTCCGAATTGCGAAAAATAATACGCATTTCGGAAAATTATCGAAATAGGGGGAAATACAATGAAGAAAACAGGTTGGATGCTACTGATGATGGTTGCAGCATTAACATTAGCACTTGCAGGATGTGGTACAAAGGATGGTGCATCTTCAGGAAGCTCATCTTCAGAAGATGGTAAGAAAATATATAAAGTTGGTACAGAGGCAACTTTCGCACCATTTGAATCTGTTGACGATTCAGGGAAAATTGTGGGGATTGATGTCGATGTTTTAAAAGCTATTGCTGATGAAATGGACTTTGAAGTTGACTGGAATAACATTGGTTGGGAGCCAGTTTTCCAAACAATTAAAAACGGTGAAACAGATATTGGTGCTTCAGGAATCACAATTACTGAAGAGCGTAAAGAATCATTTGATTTTACAGAGCCTTATTATGAGTCTCAATTATTGATTGTTGTAAAAGAAGATTCAAAAATTAAATCTCTAGCTGAACTAAAAGATAAAAAGGTATCAGTACAAATTAATGCTACAGGTCATATGGCGGCGAAAAAGCTACAAGGGGAAGCAAGTACAAATATTATGGCGTTTGAAAGTCAACCAATCGCAATTCAAGAGATGTTAAACGGTAACGTTGATGCAGCTATTGGAGACAATGCGGTAGTTTACGAATACATTAAAGCGCATCCAGATCAAAAACTAAAAGTAATCGAAGATGATGCATTTGAAAAAGAATATTATGGCTTTATGGTTCAAAAAGGAAACAAAGAGCTATTAGATAAATTAAATGAAGGTCTTAAAAAGATTAAAGAAAACGGTAAATTAAAAGAAATTACAGGTTCTGATTTCAAGTAATAAATGAATGATGACGCCCCTAGTATGCTAGCGGCTCATTCACTTTAAAGGGGAAATGGGGTTTTCGGATGGACATCTTTGACTTACGCTGGGACATTGTCTGGAACTACCGAGATATGTTTATACGGGGTATTGGCGTAACAATTATTTTGACACTTAGTGGTTATTTTGGAGGTATTCTATTAGGACTATTTTTAGGCCTAGGAAAATTATCGAGTAAAAAATGGATTTATTGGCCATCAAAATTATATATCGATTTATTCCGTGGAACACCAATGCTTGTGCAAATTTTATTAATTCACTTAGCAGTTATTCCAACAATTTTTGGTCATTCTTTAGGATATATGGTGTCAGGGATTACAGCGCTCGTATTAAACTGTGCTGCTTACAATGCGGAAATTTTCCGTGCAGGTATTCAAAGTATTGCAAAGGGGCAAATGGAGGCAGCTCGTTCTTTAGGGTTAACACATAACCAAGCGATGCGTAAGGTCATTTTACCACAGGCATTTAGACGTATGATTCCACCATTAGGGAACGAATTTATCGCATTATTAAAAGATTCTTCATTAGTAACAGTTATTGCAGCACCAGATATTTTATACGCAAGTAAGGTAGTAGCAGGTGCAAGCTTCCGCTTCTGGGAACCGTACATCGTTGCTGCACTACTCTATTTAGTTTTAACATATGGAGTAACGAAGATCGTGGCATTTATCGAGAAACGATTTAGCAATAGTTATGTCCCTCGTAAAGCTAAGGCAGAAGGGCGGGAAGCAAGATGATAAAAATTGAAAACCTACACAAATATTTCGGAAAGCTTGAAGTATTAAAAGGCATTGATTATGAAATCCAAGAGAAACAAGTTGTTTGTGTGATTGGACCATCTGGCTCAGGCAAAAGTACATTTTTACGATGCATCAATATGCTAGAAGATGTAACAGATGGTGCTATTTATATTGAAAATGTGAAAATTAATGCGCCAAAAACGAATATCAACGAGATTCGGGCAGAAGTTGGCATGGTGTTTCAACAATTTAATCTATTCCCGCATATGACAGTTATCGATAATGTCACGATGGCCCCTATGCAAATTCGTAAAATGAGTCGTCCAGAAGCTGAAGAATTAGGGCATGAGCTGTTAAAAAAGGTTGGACTCGACAGCAAGGCATATAACTATCCTGAGCAGCTATCGGGTGGTCAACAGCAGCGTGTAGCCATTGCACGTGCCTTAGCCATGAAGCCAAAAGCCATTTTATTTGATGAGCCCACTTCAGCACTTGATCCTGAAATGGTCAAAGAGGTGCTAGATGTTATGAAAAATCTAGCAGCTGAAGGGATGACCATGGTTGTTGTTACGCACGAAATGGGCTTTGCTCGTGAAGTAGGGGATCGAGTAGTCTTTATGGACGGTGGCTATATTGTAGAAGAAGGCTCTCCAGAGGAACTCTTTGGCAATCCACAAAGTGACCGTACAAAGGCGTTTTTAGGGAAGGTATTATAATCTTAATGAATAAAGAGCAGTTTCTGGTGTTTACCACCAGAGACTGCTCTTTCGTGTTAATGAAGGGGATTAGTTGTTGTGTCATATGCATTCAGCATCGTTTGCATATCCTGTTGTGAGTATTGAGGTACCTGATAATAGCCATGTTTATTTTGATAGATGGATAATTCGTAGCCCATTTCAATGCAGTTAGGAATACTATCAGCAACAACGCGACGAACAACTGGGTTTGTTGTCTCTAAAGCAGCCGTTGTCATACATTTTGCTGAACCTTTTTGAGCACCAAGTAAGAACCCTGAAATAGTTTCATCATTAATTTCATTGGCATTTTGCATTGGCTTTTTTGGTTGACCAGGATTTACGCCATATTTAAAGTCATTTCCTGTCTCCATTTGGTAACGTCCTGTTGGAACAGATGGATCATGTCCTGTTTTGAAGGACTCTACAATTGTATTGTACATACCTAGGGTAAAATTATACTGGCGATCCAAAATATTCAATAATTCAGGATCTTGTACATGTGGGCGTAAAATTATGGCTTGGTTCATACCTGCGATAATTTCGCCAATTGTTTCATGCATGTCCATCATTTCATGGCCACCATGATTTAGACTATGTTGTTGATTGAAATTGGTTTGATTTGATGATTCATTGTAAAACGATTGTGACAAAAAAAACGCCTCCTCAATGATTTTTTGATGCAGTAATTAGTATGTCAAGTCAAATGAAATTCATACGGTATAAATGTAAAGACAAAAATGTAGACTATTGAAGAAAGGAAAAGTAGGTCGAGGAGGTTCTATAAATTGAAAAAGTTGCTTGGACCAATTGGGATAATTGTTCTTATTCTTGTTCTATTCGCCTTATTATTCATTCCTAAATATAATAGCCTGGTGACTGCAGAGGAAAATGTAGATTCGAAATGGGCACAAGTGGAAAATCAGCTCCAACGTCGTTATGATTTGATTCCAAATTTAGTCGAATCAGTGAAAGGCTATGCGAACCATGAGCAAGAGGTGATTGCAAGTATTACACAAGCACGTGCACAAATGGGTAGTGCAAACACTCCAGAGGAGCAAGCTGCTGCAAATGATGCTTTAACTGGAGCACTTAGTCGTTTACTTGTAGTTGTTGAAAATTATCCAAACTTAAAGGCAGATACAAACTTTCGTCAGTTAATGGATGAGCTAGCAGGCACTGAAAATCGCCTGGCGGTAGCACGTGAGGATTACAATAATGAAGTTCAGCAATTTAATAAGCAAGTTAAACGTTTCCCAGGTAATTTGATGGCAGGAATGTTTGGCTTTGAACAAAAAGAATACTTTAAAGCCGCAGCAGGAGCTGACAAAGCACCATCAATCGATTTTAGTCAATCAGGTACACACTAATGAAGCGTAGCCTTGTACAGATAATCATCGTTTGTTCGGTGTTTCTTTTATTTACGAACATGGCAAAGGCAACTATGCCGTCACCGATGAAAAATACGTATATACATGATTTTGCCAATGTATTATCTGCAAGTATCAAAGAACAATTAAATCATTACTCCGCGCAATTGGATCAAGGCACAGGCGCTGAAATCATGATTGTAACCATTGATAGTCTAGATGGACAGGAGCCAAAGATGTATGCTACAAAAATGATTCGTTCTTGGGGAATAGGTGACGAACAGAAAAATAACGGTGTTTTAATTTTAGCTACATTTGGACAAGGTGAAGGGAGTAATGATGTAGTAATAGCTGTTGGTCAAGGGTTAGAGGGGCCATTACCAGATGGAAAATTAGGACGTATTTTAGATGAGGCATTTTATCCTTCTGCAAGTACGGGTGACATAGATCAAGCCTTCCAATCGACATATGCTGAAATATTTCGCACTGTTGCCGAGGAGTATAATTGGAATGGTGAATTACCAGCGACAGCAGACGAAGGTGAAGACATGCCAACTTGGTTAATTATATTGATCGTTCTCGTTGTTCTTATTATTTATACGTTCTTTTCGAAAGGTGGTGGAGGTCCTCGTGCTGGAGGCTATGGTGGTTATCCAGGTGGCTTTGGTGGAGGGCGTTCAGGCGGAGGCGGCTTTGGAGGATTCGGTGGAGGATCTTCCGCAGGCGGAGGAGCGAGCAGAAAATTTTAATCGTAATACCTAGCGAACTAATTATTTAGTTCGCTTTCATTATGAGTGAAGAAAAAGTAATGATCATAAAAAATATCAAACATTGACAATAATACAAAAATTGGTATAATTTGAATATATCGACTTTCGATATAACGTAAACTGATATAGGGAGGAATCATTTTGAAAAAAAGATTTTTATCTGCATCATTAGCGATCATTTTAACAACATCTGTAGCTATTCCTGCAACCATGCAAGAAGTACGTGCTGCCAATGAAACAAATAGCTTTGTAATAGCGCAGGAGCAGCGCATTTCAGTGCAGGAATTTTTGAATTTAGCTGTAACAGCATTAACTTTCCAACACGGATCAGATTCAATGCGGCAACAAATTATTGATACATGGGTAAAGGCTGAGGAGTTCGCGGATTTAAATTTATCGATTAAACGTGATGAAGCCGCTCGTATTTTAGTAAGAGCTTTAAATAAAGAAGAAAAAGAAGCATCGCTTGCTGAGTATTTAGAGAAAGCCAATAAGCTTGGTATATTTAAAAATGTGTCAGTAAGCACGGATGCTATTGCTAAACAAGATGCAGTTAAAATGTTAAACAATGCAAAACAAATTAAAAATGGTTCTAATAATAAAGGTGTAAAGGAAATTTCTGTAGAAGATTTCATGAAGAATCCTGGGAATTTCGGCTATGAACTTTCACCTGATGGTAATTACATCACATTTGCCTCTGCATGGAACAACAGATCCAATGTTTTCGTAAAAAAAATGAATGATGATAGTGAGCCTGTTCGCGTCTCGAACTCTAAAGATCGTGATATTGCAGGATTTTTCTGGAAGGAAAATAGTTTATTATATTTAAAGGATAAAGGTGGAGATGAAAACTTCCATATTTATTCTACTACATTTAATGGGTCAAAGGAAAAAGATTTAACGCCATATCCAAATGTAACAGTAGGAATATTAAGTGGCCTACAGGGTGTTAAAGATGAAATTCTTATAATGATGAATAAAGAGGATGCCACTGTCTTTGATGTGTACAAGCTGAATGTCAAGACAGGTAAAACAAAGCATGTTGCTAAAAATCCAGGTAATATTACAAACTGGTTAGCAGATCGGAATGGAAATGTACGGGTTGCCGTAGCAACAGATGGTGTAACAGGAACAATCCTTTATCGAGATTCTGAAAAGGATGAATTTAAACCGTTTATTGAAGTGGAAGCAGGGGATGAAGTAGTGCCACTGGCTTTCTCTAAAGACAATCAAACAATTTATGCAACTTCCAACAAAGGTAGAGATAAAGTAGAAGTTGTAAAATATGATTTAGAAGGCAATGAAAAAGTTATAATGTCCAATGATGAAGTAGATGTTTCGGGTGTTTTATATAGCGCTGAACAAGATAAATTATTATATGGTGCTTATGTTACTGATAAGCTGCATTATCAATTCTTTGATAAAAAGTTTGAAAAGCTGTTCCGTAAAATACAAAATAAACTTGGCGTGCATGAAAGTGAATTAGGTATCAATGATTACAATAAAGAGATGACAAAATTTATTGTGAGCGTTTCAAGTGATACCGTGTATGGAAAATATTATTACTATGATTCCATAACAGGTGACTTAACAGAGTTGGCTACTTTAAGCCCTTGGTTAAAACCAGAAGGACTTGCTGAAATGCATCCAATTTCTTATAAGAGTCGAGACGGTTTGACAATTAACGGCTATTTAACTTTACCGAAAAATCAAGAAGCTAAAGATCTTCCCCTTATCGTCAATCCACATGGAGGACCTTGGGCACGCGATATGTGGGGCTTCAATCCAGAAGTACAATTATTAGCTAATCGAGGCTATGCCGTACTGCAAGTGAATTTCCGTTCGTCAACTGGCTATGGGAAGGAATTCCTTCAAGCTGGTAATAAGCAATGGGGTCTTAAAATTCAGGACGATATTACAGATGGTGTGCAATGGGCGATTGATCAAGGTATTGCAGACCCTGAGCGTATCGGCATTTATGGTGCATCCTTTGGTGGTTATGCAACATTAGCTGGTATTACGTATACACCTGATTTATATGCTGCAGCAGTTGATTATGTAGGAGTATCTAATATTTTCACTTTATTAAATACCATTCCTCCATACTGGGAAACGATGCGCAACTTGTTTTATGAACGCGTAGGTCATCCAGAAAAGGACAAAGACTTATTAACAGCTGTTTCACCTATTTTCCACGCAGATAAAATCAAAACACCATTATTTGTCGCTCAAGGTGCAAATGATCCACGTGTTAATAAGGCAGAATCCGATCAAATTGTGGAAGCCTTACGTGCTAGAGGTGTGGATGTTGAGTACATGCTAAAGGAAAACGAAGGACATGGCTTCGCTAATGAAGAAAACAGAATTGAATTCTACAATGCCATGGTGAAATTCTTCGACAGTCATTTAAAATAATTATAATCGAAAGGCATTGATGTGCGGCTTCCGCACAGTCAATGCCTTTTTTATTACAAAAGTCCATTATATGGATGCGAAAAGGGAAGCTAAGACAGTTCAATCAAAAGTTATCAAAGAATAGAAAACATTCCTTCATCACACTTTCGTTTATAATAAGATGAGGAGGTGCTATCGATGATTGTTAAATTTTTTAGTCGAGCAAATTGTCCATTATGTGTGGAAGGCTTGCAGACATTAAAGCTTGTACAGGAGGATCTACCATTCGATATTGATATCGTTGATATCGAACAGGATGATGACATACATGAAAAATATATGCTAATGATTCCGGTAGTCGAAAAGGATGGTGCTGTGATTCAGTATGGCAATCTAGATTATGCTACATTGCTGGAGCAATTAAGTAGTTGATGCACCAGACTAATAAAGAATTAATAACGGTATAAATGACACTATTGTTAGCTGTATTCCACACAATTCACAAATTGTTCAATGAAAGCGTTTTGAATTTGAACAGTTTGTGAAGACCTTCACATTTGACTTCCTTTTCATAAAAAACGGAGTAGAATAGGTATCAAGTAAGAAGTTGTTATAAAACAGATTATCAGATGTATCACAGAGTTTCGTGATTGTTATATTACAAAAATAAATGATGTGAAGGGAGATTTTACAATGTGGGTTATTACAGTATTTGAGAAAAAGGATGTTCGTATTTTTGAATTTACAAATAAAAGTGAAGCAACAAAAGCTTTAGAAGGATTTAAGAAGAACGCAATTTTATCTTTCACAAAATAAACGCAACAAAGTCTCGTAGCTGTTTTCAAAGCTATGAGGCTTTTTTTTAGCCAAAACTATACATTTACTTGCGCTTTAAAACAATGCATATTATAATAAAACTATAAGTGGGACACGAAATAATGTTGTGGGATAAAAAATAACCCACAGCTATTAATAAGGGAGTAGATAAATATGTTCACTGTTCCAGAGGCACAACAAAGGCTACTTCCTGAATTGTATCCGCTTCTGCAATCAAGATATCGAATTTTACAAGCTGTTCAGCTCATGCAGCCAATCGGACGACGTACACTTGCCGATTCACTGAAAATGACAGAAAGAGAAATTCGTAAAGAAACTGATATTTTACGCGAGCAAGGGTTATTAGATTCACAAAAGTCGGGTATGGTATGTACAGATGATGGTGAAATAGTTATTGAAAAACTAAGAGCTATCGTTTACGAATGGTCTGGCTTAACTCAGCTTGCGAAAAAGCTGGAACAGCATTTTGGTATTGAGCGTGTAGTTGTAGTTCCTGGTGATTACAATGAAGACGATACGATTTTAACCTTACTTGGCAAAGAAGCGGCACTACAATTTATGTCTTCAGCCTTTGATGGGCAGGTAGTAGCTGTCACAGGTGGAAAATCCGTTGCGTCTCTTGCACAATTTTTACATCCTGGCGATATACAAAAGGATATTACATTTGTTGCTGCACGTGGAGGTATTGGACATGAAATGCAAATGCAAGCCAATACACTTGTTGCAACATTTGCCATGCAGATGGAGACACAGTACCGTACTTTATTTTTACCAGAGCATTTAAGTGAGCAAGCTTATCAAGCCATGTTAACAGAGCCTATGGTTACAGAAATGATGGCATTTTATGATCAAGCAGATTGTGTCATTCATGGAATTGGCTCCGCAGAGGAAATGGCGATTCGTCGTAATTCATCTCCTGAGGATTTACGAATTCTTGAGGAGAAGGGTGCTGTAAGTGAAGCTTTTGGCTATTATTTTAATGCAGAAGGTGAAATTGTCCATCGTATACGCACGATTGGTATTCAACTAGAGCAAGTACAAAATAGTCAGCAAGTTATTGCAGTGGCAGCGGGGAAACAAAAGGTTAATGCTATGCTTTCTTATTTTAAAGTAGCACCCAAGCAAACAATATTTATAACAGATGAAGCAGCTGCAAAAGCCATTGCGGCGAATTTATCTTCTATAGAAAACAACCATCTTAAATGATGGGGTAGTACCAAACTTATCACTCGATCTCAGAAAGTGGTGAAACACTTTTTGAATGAGCATAAAGCAAATTTAAAGTTTCTATTCATTAGAAACAGACATTACACATTATTGGAGGAATTAACAATGGCATTAAAATTAGCGATTAATGGATTTGGACGTATTGGACGTTTAGTATTTCGTGAGGCAATGAAGCATGATGAATTTGAAGTAGTAGCTGTAAACGACTTAACAGATGCTGGTCAGCTTGCACACTTATTGAAATATGATTCAGTCCACGGTATCTATGATGCTGAAGTCAATGCAGATGAAGATTCTTTCGTAGTAAATGGTCAACGCATAAAAGTTTATGCTGAAAAAGACCCTGCACAGTTACCATGGGGTGAGCTAGGTGTAGACGTAGTTCTTGAATGTACTGGACATTTCCGTTCAATGGAAGAAGTAGGCAAGCATATTGAAGCAGGTGCGAAGAAAGCTATTCTATCTGCACCAGCCAAAGGGGCAATGCCAACATTTGTTATGGGTGTAAACCACGAGGATTATAACCCAGCAACTGATGACGTAATCTCAAATGCTTCTTGTACAACAAACTGTCTAGCACCAGTAGCTAAAGTGCTTGATGAAAAATTTGGCATTGAACGCGGTATGATGACAACAATTCACTCTTACACAAATGACCAACGAATTTTAGACTTCCCACACTCTGACCCACGTCGTGCTCGTGCAGGTGCGGTATCTATGATTCCAACAACAACTGGTGCAGCAGTAGCTGTATCAAAAGTATTACCACAATTAAAAGGTAAGCTAGATGGCTTCTCTATGCGTGTGCCAACACCTAACGTATCATGTGTTGACTTAGTAGTAGAGCTAAAAGCAGACGTAACAAAAGAAACAATTAATGCTGTATTAAAAGAAGCTTCTGAAAATGAATTAAAAGGCATTTTAGATTACAATGAGCTACCATTAGTATCGATTGATTATAACGGTAACCACCATTCTTCTACTGTTGATGGCCTTTCAACAATGGTATTAGAAAACAAAATGGTGAAAGTTCTAGCTTGGTATGATAACGAAATTGGTTACTCTACTCGTTTAATGGATTTAGCTTTATACATTGCTGAACAAGGATTAAACCATAAATAAGTATCATATTTCGACATTTGGAGTAAAAAGTGTGACATATTACTGCTTTTTATGCACAAAAAGTATAGCCTTTATAATATCGAATAGATATAATATACAAGGGTAAAGAGAGTAAGGGATTTTACCCTTGCTCTCTTTTTATACAGGACAAGCAATTGCAAGACATAACACTTAACTTTTGCTACTATAAAAACAAGTATTAGGGTGCATTATCAAAAGTTGGAGATTGAAATTCTTTTAGCTGATGTGCCAAAAAAGTACCAAAGTGCCTTTTCAATTTAGCAAGCATGGTGTCGCGCCAAGATGGGTAAAACACAAGAATGTAAGACTAAAACAGCTTTGAAGGGAGTTTCTTCATGTTAAATAAGAAGACGATGAAAGATATTGATGTAAAGGGTAAACGCGTATTTGTACGTGTAGATTTTAATGTTCCAATGGCAGATGGTGCCATTACAGACGAAACGCGAATTCGTGCAGCTATTCCTACAATTGAGTATTTAGTAGAGCAAGGTGCGAAAGTTATTTTAGCCTCTCACTTAGGTCGTCCAAAGGGTGAAGTAAAAGAAGATATGCGTTTAACAGCAGTTGGTGTTCGCTTAGCACAATTAATGGGCAAGCCTGTTACGAAGCTGGATGAATCTATTGGTCAAGTGGTGGAAGAGGCTGTTGCTAGCATGCATGATGGGGATCTTCTTCTTCTGGAAAATGTGCGTTTCCATGCAGGTGAAGAGAAAAATGATCCAACATTAGCACAGCAATTTGCACAGCTAGCTGATATCTATGTCAATGATGCTTTCGGCGCAGCTCATCGTGCACATGCTTCTACAGAAGGAATTGCTAAGCATATTCCAGCTGTATCTGGTTTCCTTATGCAAAAGGAATTAGATGTACTCGGTAAAGCATTGTCGAACCCAGAGCATCCCTTTACAGCGATTATTGGTGGTGCCAAAGTAAAAGATAAAATTGGTGTTATTGAAAGCCTATTAGAGAAAGTAGATCACTTAATTATCGGTGGTGGTTTATCCTTTACATTCATCAAGGCACAGGGCTACGATATCGGTAAATCATTGTTAGAAGAAGATAAAATTGAGCTAGCAAAGTCCTTTATTGAAAAGGCAAAAGCAAAAGGCGTGCAATTACATATGCCAGTAGATGCTGTTGTGGCAAATGAATTTTCACAAGATGCTGAAACACAAATCGTTAATGTAGATGCTATTCCAGCTGATTGGATGGGTCTAGATATTGGACCAAAAACAGCTGCAAACTATGCAGAAGTTATTAAAAACTCTAAATTAATCATTTGGAATGGACCAATGGGCGTCTTTGAAATGGATAAATTTGCTAACGGCACAAAAAAGGTTGCTGATGCAATGGCAACAACAGCAGGCTATACAGTAATCGGTGGCGGTGATTCAGCAGCTGCTGTTGAAAAATTTGAAGTAGCAGATAAGATGGATCATATTTCTACAGGTGGCGGTGCTTCTCTAGAATTAATGGAAGGTAAAGAACTTCCAGGAATTGTAGCACTAAACGATAAATAAACTAACTAAACAATCGGAGGCAACATGATGCGTAAACCAATTATTGCGGGTAACTGGAAAATGTTTAAAACATTTGAAGAAGCTATTCAGTTTGTAGATGCAGTACAGGATAAACTTCCTACCAATGACAAAGTAGATGCTGTTGTTTGCGCACCAGCTCTTTACCTACCTACACTTGTGCAGGTTGCTAGTGAGTCAGAGTTGGCGATTGGTGCACAAACAATGCACTTTGAAAATGAAGGTGCCTTTACTGGTGAAATTAGCCCAGCCCAGCTAGCAAGTGTAGATGTTGACTATGTCATTTTAGGGCACTCAGAACGTCGTGAATACTACAATGAAACAGATGAAGCGATTAATAAAAAGGTAGCAGCAGCGCTTGCACATAATATCGTGCCAATTATTTGCTGTGGTGAAACGCTAGAGGAACGTGAGGCTGGCACGACAGAGCAAAAGGTGGCTGGACAAATTAAAGCGGCACTTGCTGGTTTTGATGCACAGCAAGTTGAGCATATGGTCATTGCCTATGAACCGATTTGGGCGATTGGTACTGGTAAAACTGCTACAGCAGACGATGCAAATCAAGTATGTGGAGCGATTCGTGCAGTTATCGAAGAGCTATATAATGCTGAAACGGCGAATGCTGTACGCATTCAATATGGCGGCAGTGTGAAGCCTGATAACATTCAGGAGCTTTTAACGAAAGAGCATATTGATGGTGCTTTAGTTGGTGGAGCAAGCTTACAGCCAGAATCTTACTTAACATTATTGGAGGCGGCAGCAAATGCCTAAAAAGCCAGTAGCATTAATTATTTTAGATGGCTTTGCATTTCGAGATGAAACATTCGGGAATGCAGTAGCACAAGCCAACAAGCCAAATTTTGATCGATATTGGAGTCAATATCCTCACGCTACATTAACTGCGGCGGGAGAAGCCGTTGGATTACCTGACGGCCAAATGGGGAATTCTGAGGTAGGGCACTTAAATATCGGTGCTGGACGAATTGTTTATCAAAGCTTAACACGCTTAAATAAATCGATTCGTGAAGGGGATTTCTTTACGAATCAAGCGTTTTTAGATGCAGTAGCATATGTAAAAGCTCATCACTCCAAGCTCCATGTTATGGGCTTATTATCAGATGGTGGTGTTCATAGTCATTATGAGCATATGTTTGCGCTATTAAAGCTAGCTAAACAGCAAGGATTAGATGAAGTTTATGTACATGGTTTCTTAGATGGACGTGATGTTGGTCCAACAACGGCATTAGACTATATCGAAGAAACAGAAAAACAAATGGCTGAAATGGGTATTGGTCAGTTTGCTTCGATTCACGGACGTTATTATGCAATGGATCGGGATAAGCGCTGGGATCGTGTCGCTCTCACGTACAATGTACTTGTTGATGGTGTTGGTCAAACAGCAGAAAGTGCAAAAAGTGGTGTAGCAGCATCCTATGAGCGTGAAGTAACCGATGAATTTGTGATTCCCTTCAGCATTCAAGAGCATGGTGAGCCAGTAGCAACAATTAGCGATCATGATGCAGTGATTTTCTTTAACTTCCGTCCTGATCGTGCTATTCAGCTATCCACAGTGTTCACAAATGAAGGATTTGATGGTTTTGCTGTATCTGCAAAGCATCCAAAGAATTTAAAATTTGTATCCTTCACACACTATAGTGATAACGTCAATGCACAAGTTGCTTATGAAAATGACAACTTAAAAAATACGATTGGTGAAGTACTAGCAATGAATGGGAAAACACAGTTACGCATTGCTGAAACTGAAAAATACCCACATGTTACATTCTTTATGAGTGGTGGACGTGAGGAAAAATTCCCAGGTGAAGAACGTATTTTAATTGCCTCTCCAAAAGTGGCAACATATGATTTAAAACCTGAAATGTCTGCCTATGAGGTAACAGAAGCCTTGCTTGCAGAAATTGCTGCTGAGAAATTTGATGGCATTATTCTCAACTTTGCCAACCCTGATATGGTGGGTCATAGTGGAATGCTTGAGCCAACGATTAAAGCGATTGAAGCGGTAGATGAATGTTTAGGCAAAGTAGTAGATGCTCTTCTTGCAAAAGGAGGCGCAGCTATTATTACAGCTGACCATGGTAATTCTGATGAAGTATTGACTTTAGCAGGTGAGCCTATGACAGCTCATACAACAAATCCTGTTCCAGTAATTGTGACAAAAGCAAATATAATGTTAAGAAATGGTGGTATTTTAGCCGATTTAGCACCAACCATGTTAGAATTATTAAAGGTGTCACAGCCTACTGAAATGACAGGACAATCATTAATTGAAAAAGAGGAGAATTAATTATGCCATTTATTACACAAGTTTATGCGCGCGAAGTTTTAGACTCACGTGGGAACCCAACAGTAGAGGTTGAAGTATTTACAGAATCAGGCGCATTTGGACGCGCAATCGTACCATCAGGTGCATCGACAGGTGAATACGAAGCGGTGGAATTACGCGATGGTGACAAATCTCGTTACCTAGGCAAAGGTGTATTAAAAGCAGTTGAAAATGTAAACACAATTATTGCGCAAGAATTAGAGGGTAACTATTCAGTTCTTGACCAAGTTGTCATCGACAAAGCTTTAATCGAGCTAGATGGCACAGAAAACAAAGGCAAGCTAGGTGCCAACGCAATTCTAGGTGTATCGATGGCAGTTGCACATGCTGCGGCAGATTATTTAGATGTACCTCTTTATCAATATCTTGGTGGGTTTAACTCTAAACAATTACCAGTACCAATGATGAACATTTTAAATGGTGGAGCTCACGCAGATAACAATGTAGACATTCAAGAATTCATGGTTATGCCTGTTGGGGCTGAATCTTTCCGTCATGCATTACGCATTGGCGCTGAGATTTTCCATAGCCTAAAAGCGGTTCTAAAAGCAAAAGGCTACAACACGGCAGTAGGTGATGAGGGTGGTTTCGCACCAAACCTTGGCTCTAACGAAGAAGCGATTACAGTTATCTTAGAAGCGATTGAAAAAGCAGGCTACAAACCAGGTGAAGAAGTTCGACTTGCTATGGACGTAGCATCATCTGAACTATTCAACAAAGAAGATGGCAAATATCACTTAGATGGTGAAGGTGTTGTGAAAACTTCTGAAGAAATGGTTGATTGGTACGAAGAGTTAACAAACAAATACCCAATCATTTCAATTGAAGATGGCTTAGACGAAAACGACTGGGCTGGCCACAAGCTATTAACAGATCGCATCGGTAGTCGTGTGCAATTAGTAGGTGATGACCTATTTGTAACAAATACGAAAAAATTATCGGCTGGTATTGAGCAAGGCGTAGGAAATGCAATCCTAATCAAAGTAAACCAAATCGGTACATTAACTGAAACATTTGAAGCAATCGAAATGGCGAAACGTGCTGGTTACACAGCTGTTATCTCTCACCGTTCTGGTGAATCAGAAGATGCAACAATTGCAGATATCGCCGTTGCTACAAATGCTGGTCAAATTAAAACAGGTGCTCCTTCACGTACAGACCGTGTAGCAAAATATAACCAACTTCTTCGCATTGAAGATCAACTTGGTTCAACAGCAGAGTTCCTTGGATTACAATCTTTCTACAACCTTAAATAATAGACAAAAAATGCCTCAAAGTTTATTGATACTTTGGGGCATTTCTTTTTGTGCCTATTGAAGTGGAAATCAACGGCTTTACTTTATGTCATTATAAAAGAAAAAAACTGTAGACAAACTCTCAATTTTTTTGAGTTTGTCTACAGTTCCTTTTTATGGCTGTGCCCAATGTTGGTCTAGTTCTTGATCGAGATAGACCCAGCCCTTCCAGGCAATATGAATCGTATCCATTATAAAATAAGGGTCATATTCATGGTCTGTAAAATCAACGTAGTCAACATTGGCAGCCTTTAATACTTGCTGCATCTTATCATAGTACTGCTGACGACGTTCCTCTGGATAGCCATTATAATCATACCAGTAGCCATTAACCGGAATGGATACGAATAATGGCTTGGCACCAGCATCTTTTAACACATCCATGACCAATTGAAAATCTTTATATTCCGGAGACTTCGTGTAATCCTCTTTCTTTCGCATTCCTTTAAACTTTGAAAAATTAGCATTAACAAGTCGCTGGTAAGCGCGATTTTCAATCATGTAGTCATTGGAAACACGTTTCTTTCCGTACGCCTCAGCATGCTGTAATTGCTGTTCAAAGCTTTGATTGGCAATGAGCTTGTCATTGCTTTTTAAGTGATGACCTTTACGTGGGAAAAGGGAATAATATAAATCCTTCTTTTCTAGCAATTCCTTATGGAAGCGCCCTGCCACCATCGCCAAACGTCCCGTAATCGGCTTTTCCTTACCGTTTGACATTTGATATTGATACATCGTTTTTAAGAGACGATCCCGCTCAACGGTATCAAATTCTAGCAGTCGTTCCATGGCGCGTTTACGAAGGTCGGCATCCATCTCTTGATTAAAAGCTAAATCATAGGCATGTAACATCGAATAATTCGGTGAAAAGTGAAATTCACCCATGCCCTTTTCTGTAAACCATTGTGGGGAGATGATGAAAACTAATTTTTTATCCTTTAAATTTCCCTCTTGAGCAGCAAAATTTAAAAAATGAGTAATGGACTGCATTCCCCCACGCCCAATCATAAATGTTGAATACGGCGCTTCAGATGCTCGCGCATAATTATAGGGATGGAAAGGGTCAAAACGATTTAATTCAGAGGAGCCATACAAAGGCATGGAATGAGGCTCCTGTAACATGCGTTCCTGTAAATACGTACCTTGAAAGACAAGTGGAGACATGTTTGTTTTGGCTTGCTCCACATCCTCATCGGAAATCCACGCCTTGATCCATGCATTCGGAAAGAAGACAAAGCCAGTAAAAAGAGCAAAGGCGATAAATAGAGAGAGAAAGCCTTTCTTCATCATTGTCTTTCAGCTAATTTCCCTACAATTCGATTCGGTGTATTCCATTCTTCACGATTAAAATCAGTTATAGGTACAGAAATATTAAAGCGGTTTTCAATTTCTACTAATAAATTAATTGTCCCAAACGAATCTAGCAAACCTTCTTCAAATAAATCAATATCTGGGTTCTCTACAATAATTTCATCTTCACATAACTCGACTAGCATTTCTAAAACTTGTTGTTGATCCATTAATAATTCTCCTTTATTGAACAGGCTCTTTCAGCCCTTGGTTAAAATAATTTGCCAGAAAAAATATAGAAGCCAAAGCATACGGCATTAAACGTAATGAAGACGCCAATAGCATGGGTCCACTTATTTTTAGGCCAGCGCTTATGCTTTTTATTCCAGCGTTCAAACTTATCAAAGCTAATAATTAATAGGGCATGATAGAGTCCGTAGACCACAAAGTGCCATTCTAGGCCATGCCAAATACCCATTAAAAAGAATAGTAAAAAGAAGCCTATATACGAAATAGCGAATTTATTTTTCAGCCACTTTTTCTTCGTCATCCAAAGCACAAAGCGCATATAGACGTAATCTCTAAACCAAAAGGAAAGACTCATATGCCAACGGTTCCAAAAGTCTTTAATATTGCGACTTGCGAATGGACGATTAAAGTTAATAGGCGTTTGTATGCCCATTATTCGGCTCACACCAACAGCAAATGCACTATAGCCAGCAAAATCAAAGAATAAGTAAAAGCTATACATATACATATACGCTAATTGCCCCTGGAAAGGTGTCAAATAGTTATACGTATGATTTGGCAAATAAATGAGGGTGTAGTTGTAAATTAAATACGCCAAAATAAATTTATATAAAAAGCCGACAAAGATATAGTTGAGCCCACTTAACAGCAGCTTTTGATAATCCTCCGAGGAAGGTACAGTATGAAAATCCTTTGTAAAACGTCGCCAGCGATCAATCGGCCCTGATGATACTGTAGGGAAGAATAGTAAGAAATACGCTAGCTCTATGACAGGAATTTTCTCTTTCATTAAGCCGTCACGGGTTTCTAAAATCATTTGCACTGCTTTAAATGTAATGTAGGACACACCAAGGAAGCCAAATAAATGATGTAATCCAAGAATCGGTAGTACCTTCACAAGGACAAGTGGTAATATCGACAAGAGTACAGCTATTATAAAGATTGTTCCACTATTTTGCTGAAGGCGGTAACGCTGATAAGCCACAATAAGGACTATCTGAAAGACCGTAAATAGAATGAGCGAAATGGACCCATTCAATGAATGTCCAAAGATAAGAGCTAAGACAATCAATGACACAAATAGATTATAGTATTTAGAAGATTTGCCTTGTAAACCCAATAGGATTGTTGGTAGTAATAAAAGTCCGATGATCACAAAGAATGCTATATTTCCATAAGGCGTCATACTGTTTCCATAACCGCCAATCCTTTACGATCAACCTTACCGTTCGGATTTAATGGTAAAGCGTCCATATATTTAAACGTTTTTGGTACCATATAAGCAGGCAAATACTCTGATAGAAGTGTTTTTAACTGCTTTGTCATTTTGAAGGGAGAGTCTGTTAATGGCTCGCGCAAAACAACATGTGCACTAAGCGAGATGATCTCCTTTTCTTTATAAATCGGTACAACAACACAGCTTGAAACGGGTGGTAGGTTGCTAATTTGTTTTTCAATTTCCTCAATTTCCAAACGATAACCATGTAGTTTAACCTGGAAATCCTTGCGCCCAGAAAAGAATAAATAACCATCCTGCTCATAGCCTAAATCACCTGTTAGATAGATGCGTTGTTCAGCTACTGTTGAAAAAACCTTCGCTGTTAAATCAGGCGCTCCCAAGTACCCTGCACTGACAGTTGGGCCTGAAATAACAATTTCACCATCTTCTAATAAAGCGACGTTCGGCTCCGTTATAGGGGCAATCGGTAATTGTTCAAAGCGTTCCACTAATGCTTTAGACACCTCTACATAGGATACCGCGACCGTTGTTTCCGTAGGACCGTATAAATTATAAATGGTAGCCTGTGGAAAGCGTGACATTAACTCTTTACATACCGCTATTGGTAAAACCTCGCCGCAAAATAAAAAAGTATCTAATGTCGGTATGAGCTGCTGGTTCCACTCTTTGTTCATTAAACACATCTTGGCGAAGGAAGGTGTAGAAGTCCAAACACGAGTATTCGACGTAGCTAAAGAATCAAATAATGCTTTAGGATTGGCGATTTCTTGCTGTGTAATCGCGTAAAGTGTGTGACCTCCAACAAGAGCCGGGTACAGATCCATGACAGATAAATCAAAGGAATAAGGCGCTTGATTTAAAAATACACCGTCGTCCTGTAAAGGGAAGTTTTCGTGCATCCAAGAGACAAAATGTGCTAAATTACTAGCTGTTATTTGGACACCTTTTGGTTGACCAGTTGAACCAGAAGTGTAAATAATATAATGGATTTCCTCGTTTTGCACCCATGTCGCTGATGATAGGGTAACGTCCTTTGAGGAACTCGCTAAGACATCACTCACCGCCATAACAGGGATATTCGTGAGCATGTGTAATGGCTCTGTTGTCAATAATAAACCTGCTCCAGATGCTTCTAAAATAAGCTGTAATCTTTCTATTGGCGTTGAAGAGTCAACAGGTACGTATGAGTGACCAGCTTTTACAGCACCTAAAAAGGCGACAATTTGTAGAGGGGACATATGTCCATAAACGACAATAGGTTGTTGTCTCCGCAAGTTAAGCTTCATCAGATAATCAGCTACATTATCCGATAAGTGCCAAAGCTCACCGTATGTTAAGGAAGCATGGTGCGTTTGATAAGCAGTTTTTTGTGGCTGCTGGAGGGCCACGCGTTCAATAGCTGCTAAAATACTTAACATTATAAAATCTCCTTTATTTAAAATTCCGTATATATAAATGGTCCAGCGTTCATATCATGGAAACCATGTATAAGAAACAGCAGTACCAAAACGATCAAATAAAATAGCGTCAAGGCAATAAAGCGCAAAGGCTCGTTATTTTTGATGGATTGCATTTGTCCACCTCCAATGAAAAAAGTATAGGATTAAATTTTCAAAAAATAGTAATTTACTAGTGAAAAATCCTTACCTTATGTTTTTAACACTGATTTGACGGAATGTGGAGAAAAATGTTGCTGAATTAAGGTGAATTCAGTAAATCATAAGATTAATTTAAGGTAAATTTAAGGTTATGGGGGAAAGTGTGGATTTTACAAACTATTGGTTGGTCTTTTTATGTAAAAAAAGCACGAACATAAGGGAATAATCTCAACTTATGTTCGCGCTATTGTTTTTATTTCACGGCATTCAAAACTTTTTTTGATACATAAAATTCAGAGCCATTATAGATATTTATTGTGTCAAATGTATGGGTCTTTACAGTGTTTGTTGAAGTTTGCTCATACAGCATTGTGTTTTTATTGACTGGGATTTTCACCATCACATCTGCCTTTTGTGCAATAAATGTTGGGTTTTCTTTATCGGATAAGTCAATTTTTGTTGTAAAGCCTTTTTCCGTAAATGCCTTTGTTGCTGGCACATATAAATCATTTGTAAGTGTATTTAAGTCAAAGCCCATGAATTGCGCCATTGTATGAGCTAAATCAGTGTTTTCTACTAGTCCTGTCAGCTTAGATGGACCGAATGAATATAAAAACACATCCTCACCGGTATGACCACCTGTCGTATAGCCAATGTTCGCACGATTTGCCAGCATTTTGACCATCTCACTGCCTAAGTCTTTAGAAAGTTTTAGTTTAGTCAATTCAGTCTTTGTTAATTGATCTAAGCCATAAAGGGCAGCCACTTCTTTTAAATTAGAACGGTCTTCTTTTAATTGACTTAATGCTCCCTCAACGGTCATGGACGCTTTTTTCAACGGATCAATGTAAGCAGAGACTGGAATACTGGAGTAGGTATTAGTCGTGTTGGCATTCCCCATCGTAATCCCGCTATTTCCATGGTCTGTTACGGCAATAACTAATGTATTGCCATCTTCCTTCGCAAAATTAACCGCTTCTTTTACAGCATCATCAAACGATAAAATATCGCTAATGATACCGATTGTATCGTTGGCATGTGCTGCCCAGTCGACCTTGCTACCTTCAACAAAGAGGAAGAAGCCGTCCTCATCCTTTTTTAGCGTATTGATTGCCTTGTTCGTCATTTCAGCAAGCGTAGGCTCGGATGCTCTTGTTTTAGCGCGATCTAAATCATAGGCAAGTGCACTTGGTGCAAAGCTTCCCCAAATTTTTGAAGACTGACTTTTGAATAGTTCATCACGTGTTTGAACTAAATCATAATTTTTTTCTTTCAGAACCTGGATTAAATCCTCGCCATCTTGACGGGCATTTTTTGTAGTTCCTGGTGACAGCGACTCTAAGCCACCACCTAAAACGACGTCAATATTTTGGTAAACTTGCTGTTCAGCAATATCACCATATTGACTTCTATTGTTAACATGCGCTGAAAAACCAGCTGGCGTTGCATGTTGAATTTCAGAAGTAGAAATCAGTCCAGTCGCCTTGCCCTTTTGTTTAGCTCCTTCTAGCACATTGGCTACAGGTCGGAAGGCATCTTGTTGAGAAATTTGTGCTAAACCAGGGGAATTAATCACGGATGGTAAAACGCCTACATATTTATCATTCGATTTATGACCAGTTGCTAAAGCCGTAGCAGCAGGCGCAGAATCTGTAATGGCTGATTCAGCAGAATACGTGCGCATAGCACCAGATAAAATCTCATCCATTGCTAAGCCCTCACCCTTATACCAACGAGAAAGGGTAACCGCATTATTACTGCTCCCATCCATTACAAGCATAATGACATTTGTCGGTTTCTTTACTTCGGCTGCTTCTACCTCTTGTTGTGGGATACTAACTGCGGATAACGTTACAGCACTTGCTAAAAACAATGAAGTCCATTTTTTTGCGTATTTCATGATTTTCCTCCTTTAAATGATTTCAATTGTAAGTGTAAAGGAAGGGTGTAAAGCTACTGTTAAATATTTGTTAATAAAATATGGTAATACTGTAAATGAAGAGATAAGAATGGAAGGAATCTGTGCGTTTATCACATGGATTCGATTGAGGCAGTATAAACTTTGGTGATGCTGTGAGCCGTCTAATTTAAGAACTTCATCCTCGATTAATACTTCTTCAACCGTTTAAATTTCAATTTTTGTTAAATAGCCAGCATTGTCATAGTCACTACAATAAATGGAGTCTTTGCATAAGCATAATTGGCACTAGTCGCAGCAAATAAATATCAGTAGTCCATAAATGACTTAACTTAGTTTTTCATCATGAAAGATGATACCAATGACCATTAACACTAACTTGCCAAATACACTTAACTTCTGCGCATTTAAAATCATTTGGTTCAACAGTGGGTTTGCTTAGTTTGAAAGCCGTAGCTAATGATGCCGCCAATAGGTAATTTTCATTGCCGATTAGTTCACTAAATATATGTTGCCTCAGAAGTATGTAAAAATGCTTTGGAGGCAACTTTTTATTACCGTGTATAGTACAAGTTCTATTAAATGGCAAGCCGTCACCATGCCATAGTTCAATTATTAATAAACAATGGCATGAAGCAATCTATATAGATATTTCCCTTTTTAGCTTATAAACAGGCGATAAATAGAAATATTTTTAGATTTTTCAGTTAATTCCAGTGTGAATCGATAAAAATATTGATATAGTTTTAGATAAAGAGAGTTCAAACGAAATATAACATATTAAACTAGTAGATTATCAAATCGAACAAAAATATCATTTTGTTAAAATAGATAAAAATGATTTTTTATAGAAAAAAGAGGTTTAAAGTAGAAAAATAATTTTATTTGATTTCACTATTTGAAATATAATGCATTTCAAGGAGAAGAGAAGTTGTTATGATACTGATAATAAATTAAAGGGGGGTGCTATAAATGGATACAAAATTACTTAGACAAACATTTGGAAAATTTCCTACAGGTGTGACGGTCGTTACTTGGTTTGATGGTGTGGGGATTAATGGGATTACAGTGAACTCATTTACTTCAGTTTCGTTAGAGCCTGCTCTAGCACTAGTATCTATTGATAAAAAAGCAAATGCGTTATCTCAAATGAAAAACAATGCATTTACAATTAATATTTTATCAGATCAACAGGAGTCTATAGCATGGCAGTTTGCAGGACGTAAGCAAGAAGGGCTTGAAATTACATGGATTAAAGATGGTATAGCTCCAAAAATTGAAGATGTTTGTGCTTTTATCGAATGTAAGCCATGGAAAGAAGTGGATGCGGGAGACCATGTTTTATTTATAGGAGAAATCCTTAATTTTGGACGCACTAATAGTGAAGCGCTTACATTTTTTGAAGGCAAGATGGGCTCGACAAAACAGTTCATACAACAATAGTTATTTAGTAGAGGGGATTATTAATTATGGGAATTAGAACAGGGCAACAATTTATGGATGCATTAAAGTCAAGAAACCCAGAAGTATGGCTAAATGGTCGTTTAGTAGAGAGTGTTTACGATGAACCCTATTTTCAACAACCAATTAAAGAAATTGCAAAGTTATATGATTTACAACATGATCCAAAATATCAAGAAGATTTAACGCATGTATGTGATGAAACAGGGGAGCGTGTAGCCACTTCATTCCTTTTTGCAAAATCCTACGAAGATATTATGAAACGTAGTAAAGCTTTTGAAGTAGTAGCTCGCCAAACTTTTGGCTTGATGGGGAGAACACCAGATTTTTTAAATACAGTGGTAACTTCTTTAGCACAAAATTCTTGGTTCTTGGCGAAATACAACCAAGATTGGGCTAAGAACATTGAAGCTTATTATCGCTATATACGAGATAATGATGTGTTCTTAACTCATGCCATTGTGAATCCACAAAATGACCGAAGTAAAGCATCACATGAACAGACAGATAAGTTTACGCACTTAGGTGTAGTAGAAGAACGTCCTGATGGATTAGTTGTCCGCGGAGCAAAAATGCTAGCAACATTAGCGGCGTTTACGGATGAAGTCATTATCTATTCATACCCAGGATTTGTACCAGGAGACGAGCGTTATGCATTAGCTTTTGCTGTACCGATTGATGTGAAAGGGTTAAAAATTATTTGTCGTGAACCCGTTCAAGATGGTACACGTTCAACATTCGATCATCCACTGGCTTCCCGCTATGAGGAAATGGATGCACTACTCATTTTTGAAGATGTATTAGTACCATGGGATCGTGTGTTTTTATATAACAACGTTGAGGCTGCGAACTTGCTGTATCCAATGACAGGTATTGCTGAACAGCCCGCACATCAGTCAGGGGTTAGAGGATACATTAAACTGGCATTTGCTGTAGAGGTAGCTTGTAAGGTTGCTGATTCGATTGGTGTAGATCAATATTTAAATGTGCAACGTGATCTCGGCGAATTAGTGCAATATGTAGAAGTCATTCGTGCATTGATTCGAACAGCGGAGCATGAATTTACGGTAACAGAGCATGGTGAAGCGCGATTAAATCCAGATGCTTTAGAGACCATTCGCGGCATGATGCCAGAAATATATCCGAGAGCCATTGAAGTCATGCAAACAATTGGGGCAGGCGGTTTGCTAATGATGCCAACTGAAGCTGATTTCTTAAATCCAGAGCTTCGTCCAAGCATTGATCGTCATTATGGTGGACGAGAAGGTGTAGATGCAGAACTAAGAATGAAAATCTTTAAGCTAGCCTGGGATTTATGTGGTGAAGGGTTTGGTATGAGAGCGCTTCAATACGAACGCTATTATACAGGAGATCCAATACGGAAACGTGCTATTTACTACAATAAATTTAAGAAACGGTACTCCTTTGATTTAGTTGAATCCATTCTTGCGAAAGAAGATGTAGGCGAGAAACAAACAGTATAAATTGAACTTGGAGGTGAAGCATTTGATTTCATCGGTAAAAAAAATCTCACGCATTATCGATTTATTTTTGGATGGCGAACCATCTTTAAGTAATAAAGAAATCGCAGAAAAGCTAAATTTACCTCCGAGTTCAGTCCATCATTTCTTAAAAACAATGTGTCAAGAAAGTATTCTCTTGCAAGGCAGTGATAAGCGTTACCGATTAGGCTGGAAAATTCTTGAGTGGAGTAACAAAGTTATGTATTACCAAGAAATTAATTTTGAAGCAGGCCCTATAATAAGTAATTTGGTTGCGCGTTTTAAAGGTACTTCACATATTGGGATGTTTGATAATGGGGAAGTTCGATTTGTATACAAGGCTATGTCTCCACATGCGGATATAGTACCAACATTTGTCGGTATGACTCGTTATCCTGCTTATTCAACAAGCATTGGGAAAGTATTATTAACGTATAATCCAGCATTTATGTTGCCGATGTTGGAAAAAGGCATGTTTAAGCAAACTGCCAATACTATCACCTCTGTAGATGATTTGAAAAAGGAGCTTGAAGTAGTTTATAAAAACGGCTATGCCATTAGCGATCAGGAAAATGCGTCCAATACTTATGGGGTTGCAGCACCTATTAAAACCTATAATGGTCAAGTTGTAGCAGCCCTTAACTTAGTAGGTGAAAAAAGTTATATGAACGGTAAGGATAAACAGGCAATTGTTCGTGAGGTAATTCGTTCAGCAGAACTAATTTCGAGACAACTAGGCTATATGACAATAAATTATTAAATTTAAAATTAGGAGGAATTCAATTATGTCCAATTCAACGCAAGTAAGTAAATTACAAGCCCGTTCTCAAAACATTTTTAAAATCATTGAGGAGAACAAGCATTTACTAAAACCGCCAGTGAATAATAAAGTGCTATGGGAAGACTCTGAGTTTTTAATTATGTTGCTTGGTGGTCCAAATGCTCGTCGTGAATTCCATGTTGACCCATCAGATGAACTATTCTATCAAATTAAAGGTTCTTGTTTTGTAGAGGTTATTAATGATGAAGGTAAACGTGAAGTAATTGAAGTGAAGGAAGGCGAAATGTTTATGCTACCAGCAAACGTCCCTCATTCACCACACCGCGTTGCAGACACATATGGAATTGTCGTGGAGAGAAAACGTAAAGAAGGCGAGTTAGAGGATTTAGTATGGCTATGCAGTGAATGTGACCATGAATTGTATCGTCTACGCGTACAAGTAACAAACATTGGGAAACAAATCTCAGATGGTATTGATTACTTCAACGCTTCTAAAGATTTACGTCAATGTGATAGTTGTGGACATGTAATGCCTGAGACTGTAAGTGAATGGCAATGAGAATCGATTTTCATACACATATTTATCCGAGAGATTTACCGAATTTTGCTAGTAAGTATGATAATGATAAGTGGCCTGTCTTAGAGCAAAAATGTTCTTGTGGAGCGGATATTATGGTAAGTGGTGAAGTATTTAGGGAAGTGACCAATCAAGTGTGGGACACAAAAAAACGCATTGAGGATATGGATCATGAGGGTGTAGATATGCAGGTTATTTCACCCGTACCTGTCACATTTTCTTATTGGGCACCTATTGAACAAGCGGTAGAGCTTGCACAATTCCAAAATAACTTTATTGCAGATGTTGTTAAAGCACATCCAGATCGTTTTATCGGCCTAGGAACTGTACCGTTGCAAGATGCAAAAGCGGCTGTTGTGGAGTTAAAACGGTGCAAAGAAATAGGTCTAGCCGGAATTGAAATTGGCACTAATATCAATGGAGAAAATTTGGACAGCGAGTATTTACTGCCATTTTTTGAAGCGGCAGAACAATATGAAATGCCGCTCTTTATTCATCCTTGGGAAACCTTAGCACAAGAGAGAACACCAAGACATAACTTTTTATATACAATTGGCATGCCGAGTGAAACAGCTTTAGCGGCAGCGAGCTTGGTGTGGAGTGGTGTAATGGAAAAGTGTCCGAATTTAAAGGTTTGTTTTGCCCATGGTGGCGGATCATTCCCTTATATTCTTCCACGTCTAGACCAAGGTTGGGATGTTTGGCCAAGCCTTAGACGTACAAAATATCCTCCAAGCCACTACACGAAAAATTTTTACTTTGATTCATTAGTATATGAATCACAAAATCTACATTACTTAATTGAACGTTTTGGCCATGAGAAAATTATGATGGGATCAGACTATCCATTTTTACTAAGAGAAATTAACCCTGGAAAAATCATAGATGAAACCTTGGACTTATCAGAAGAAGTACGTAAAGCCATTCTAGGTGAAAACGCTATGTCATTTTTAAATGTAGAAAGGAGCAGGGTTCTAAATGGTAAATCAAGTGAAAACGCCTGAAGAACGCTTGCAAGAGCTTGGAATAGAACTTGCTGAGCCAAGGGAAGCAGTTGGAAATTACGTTGGTTGTGTACGAACAGGTAATTTAATTTTTACATCAGGTCAAGGTGTCGATCAGTATCATGGCAAATTAGGTGAAGATTTAACAGTAAATGATGGCTATGCAGCTTGTCGCCAATCGATGATTAACCTGTTATCTGTATTGAAATCTGAATTAGGTGATTTATCGAAGGTGAAGCGTATTGTAAAAATTTTAGGAATGGTCAATTCTACGCCTGATTTTACACAACAGCCAAAAGTTATGAATGGTGCATCAGATTTATTAGTGGATGTTTTTGGAGAACGAGGAAAACATGCCCGTTCAGCAGTTGGGATGGCCCAACTTCCTAATAATACAGCCATTGAAATAGAAATGGTTGTTGAAATTTCAGAATAATCAAAAAGCGACTTTGAGAAAAAGGTAAAACACTCTTTTTCTTAAAGTCGCTCCATAATTGAGGGAGTGAAAAGTGATGCAACATGCAACGTTTAAAACGAAAAGTATTAATTGTCGTAATTTCATAAACGGTGAATTCATTGACGCTATAGATGGGAAAGTGTTTGAAAATATAAATCCTGCTACAGAAGAAGTCATTGGATGGGTAGCAGAAGCGACTAGGGAAGAAGTCGATGCAGCAGTACAATCTGCAAAAGCTGCTTTGAAAGGACCGTGGGGAAAATTCACTGTCAAAGAGCGCTCTCTACTGTTACGACGTATTGGCGACCTCATTTTAGAAAATGTTGAAGAACTTGCTGCTTTAGAAACGATAGATACAGGCAAACCGTATCATTTAGCGATAGAAATGGATATTAAACGTGCAGCACATAATTTCCACTTCTTTGCGGATTACGTTACTTCACTTGGCAATGAATCTTATAACCAAGACAATATGGCACTTCATTATTCAGTGACACGACCAGTAGGTGTCGTGGCTATGATTAATCCTTGGAATTTACCATTACTACTTTTAACTTGGAAATTAGCCCCTTGCTTAGCAGCAGGTAGTACTGCTGTCATGAAACCGGCGGAGCTTACACCAATGACAGCTACTCGCTTGGTTGAATTATGTCAAGAAGCGGGGATACCAGATGGTGTTGTAAATTTAGTTCACGGTTTTGGTGGGAATTCAGCAGGTGCTTTTCTATCAGAACACCCTGATGTAGATGCTATTACATTTACAGGGGAAACTAAAACAGGCACTACTATTATGAAGGCTGCTGCCCCTACATTGAAAAAAGTTTCATTTGAATTAGGGGGCAAAAATCCTACTATTATTTTTAAAGATTCGGACCTAGATGAAGTTCTTGCAACAACGTTAAAATCAAGCTTTACAAACCAAGGGCAAGTGTGTCTCTGTGGTTCTCGTATATATGTAGAACGTGATATTTATAAAGAATTTGTGGAGAAATTTGTAGCTCGTACAAAAGAATTAAAAATTGGAGATCCATTTGATGCAACGACAGATATCGGCTCTGTCGTAGGGAAAGAGCATTATGAAAAAGTAATGGGTTACATTCAAATTGCCAGAGAAGAGGGTGGCAATATTCTTACAGGCGGTGGTCGCCCAGCTACTATCGATAAAGGCTACTATATTGAGCCAACAATTATTACCGATTTAACGGATCAGGACCGTTGTGTACGCGAAGAAATTTTTGGCCCAGTTGTTACAGTATTACCTTTTGATACAGAAGACGACGTGATTTCCCGTGCAAATGATACAAATTACGGCTTAGGTGCAACTATTTGGACAAATGATTTAAGACGTGCACATCGTGTTGCAGGTCAAATTGAGTCAGGCATCGTTTGGGTAAATACATGGTATTTAAGAGATCTTCGAACACCATTTGGTGGGATGAAACATAGCGGAATCGGGCGTGAAGGTGGCGCACACAGCTTTGAATTCTACTGCGAGGTCTCAAACGTAACAATTAAATTATAACTTGGGGGGAAAGCATGGTAGTGAATCTAATTGAATGGTCTAACAAATTATTAGAAGCAGAAAGAACACGCATTGGCATTGAGCCGATTACTCAATCAGCTAAAGATATTTCATTGAAAGATGCTTACTCCATTCAACTTGAAATCGTTAATAGGAAGTTACTGAACGGCCATAAAATTACAGGTAAAAAAATTGGTTTGACATCTTTAGCAATGCAAAATCTATTAAACGTGGATGAACCAGATTATGGGCATCTTTTATCGAATATGGAAATTACAGAAGGAAAAACCGAGCGATCAAGTTATTTAAAGCCGAAAGTCGAAGGCGAAATTGCGTTTGTACTGAAGTCTCCTTTAAAGGGACCTAATGTCACTGTTAAGGAGGTACTTGAAGCAACAGATTATATTGTAGCTAGTCTTGAAATCGTAGATAGTCGCATTGCCAATTGGCAAATAAAATTGCTCGATACCATTGCAGATAATGCTTCCTCTGCAAAATACGTACTAGGTCAAGTGAAACGTGAGGTCTTCAATGTTGACTTACCAGCAATCGAAATGCAGCTTTATAAAAATGGAGCGTTTATGAATGAAGGAAAGGGAGAAGATGTTTTAGGCAATCCAGCAAGTTGTGTCGCTTGGCTTGTAAACCGTCTAGCAGATTTCGATATTGGTGTTGAAGCAGGAGAAGTTATATTATCAGGTGCTTTATCGGCAGCATTGGATGCTGAACAAGGTGATAAGTTCACAGCCGACTTCGGTGAACTATTAGGTACAGTCGAACTAGAGTTTGTGTAAAGGGAGGAAGCTACCATGACAAAAATGAAAGTGGGCATTATTGGTTCAGGTAATATTGGTACGGATTTAATGATGAAAATTCAAAGATCTCCGTACTTAGAGATGTCAGTACTTATTGGCATTGATCCTGAATCAGATGGCTTAAGACGTGCACAAGAGGCAGGTTTTCAGACGATTTCCAATGGGATTGAAGGATTTCTAGAGCAACCACATTTGGCGGATATTTTATTTGATGCAACATCAGCAAAGGCACATATTGCTCATGTGAAAGCTTTACAAGGTTTAAACAAAAGACTAATAGATTTAACGCCAGCCGCTGTAGGTCCATTTGTTGTACCGACGGTGAATTTGACAGAGCATATGGAAAAGCCTGTTGTAAACATGATTACGTGTGGAGGTCAGGCGACGATACCAATCATCTACGCCATTAGCCGTGTACAAAGTGTTGATTACGCTGAAATTGTTGCAACAATTGCTTCGAAAAGTGCAGGTCCAGGAACACGAGCTAATATCGATGAATTTACAGAAACAACATCCAATGCAATTGAGCTGATTGGCGGTGCAAAAAAAGGAAAGGCAATTATTATTTTAAACCCAGCAGAGCCACCTTTATTGATGCGTGATACGGTGTTATGTCTCCTTGAAGAAGAAGCGAATACGGAAGAGATTATTAAATCCGTAAAAAATATGGTCGCAAAAGTAAATGAATATGTACCAGGTTATCGCTTGAAGCTAGATCCGATTGTAGATGGAAAGAAAGTTACCGTATTTATTGAAGTAGAGGGATTGGGAGATTATTTACCGATCTATGCTGGAAATTTGGATATTATGACGGCCGCTGGATTGAAGGTGGCTGAAGAAATGGCAAAAACAATGAGCGTTAGGGAGGTGGAAGTGCGATGAGTCAAATCTATTTAACAGAGGTTGCACTTCGTGATGGTAGCCATGTGGTTGCCCATCAATTTTCTTCTGAGCAAGTTCGTTATGTAACGAAGCAATTAAGTGAAGCCGGTGTACCGTATATTGAAGTCACGCATGGAGATGGTTTAGGAGGCTCGTCCCTTCAATATGGTTTTTCTAAAGAGCATGATATTGCGTTAATTAGAGCGGCAGCAGAAGTTGCTGGAGATTCTAAAATAACGGTTTTGCTTATTCCTGGAATTGGCACAATACATCATTTGAAAGAGGCTTATGAGGCAGGTGCTCGAGTTGTTCGTGTTGCTACACATGTAACGGAGGCAGATGTATCAAAGCAACATATTGAAACAGCGAAAGCACTAGGGATGGAGGCATTTGGGTTTTTAATGATGTCACATTCTGCATCACCTGAAAAAGTATTAGAGCAGGCGTTGTTAATGGAATCATATGGGGCTGATGCCGTGTATGTTACGGACTCAGCAGGGGCTATGCTACCGTCTGATGTACAGAATCGTATTCGTTTATTACGTGCTCATTTAAACATTGAGATTGGTTTTCATGCGCATAATAATTTGTCTCTGGCTGTTGCCAATACACTTGTAGCGATTCAAGAAGGTGCTACACGTATCGATGGCAGTATTTGCTGTTTAGGTGCAGGAGCAGGCAATACACAAACTGAGGTATTGGTCGCAGTATTAAATCGCATGGGTATTGAAACAGGCATAGATTTATACCAAATACTCGATCTGGCTGATTATGTTCGTGCCAATATTTTGCCACATCCACAAGATATTACGACAGGTAGTTTAGTAATGGGCTATGCAGGCGTATATTCGAGCTTTTTACGTCATGCCCATATAGCTGCTGAAAAAGTGGGTGTTGATGCTAGAGATATTTTAGTAGAGTTAGGCAAATTAAATGTTGTAGGTGGACAAGAGGATACGATCATTGAAGTAGCACAAAAAATTGCACAACAGAAAGTGGGGAGTGCATAGTGTCTTTATTTGAATATGCTGAGCGGGTGGCGGAAGCACAAGCAACAAAAGAGGCAGTTGAAAAGATTACTAACTCAAAACCAAATTTGACAGTAGAAGAAGCCTATGAGATTCAAAAAATTAGTATGGAAAAAACGATGACAGCTGACAATCGGTTTATCGGTTGGAAAATGGGTCTAACAAGCATTGCTAAACAGCAACAAGTAGGGGTGGATTCTCCAATTTATGGGCGTTTAACCTCACAAATGAATCTTAGGACAAATGAAATTATAGCTGCTGAATATATTCATCCACGTGTGGAAGCAGAGGTAGCCTTTGTTTTTAAAAAAGAGCTACAAGGTGCGGATTTAACACCATTAGAAGTATGGGATGCGATTGAAAACGTATTTCTAGCACTTGAAGTCATTGACAGTCGCTATAAAAACTTTTCATTTACTTTACCTGATGTAATAGCTGATAATGCTTCTTCATCGAAAATTTGGCTGAGTGCGCAAGCATTTTCACCTTATACATGTGATTGGGCTTCTATAGAAGTCATTTTGAAACAAAATGGAGAAGAGAAACTACATGGTACAGGAGCTGCGGTACTTGGTCATCCCATTTATTCGGTCATTGAATTATTAACGATGTTAGCAAAAGAAGGTAGAGGTATTTTGCCTGGTCAACTCGTTTTAACAGGTGGCATAACAGATGCAATTCCAGTAAAAGCTGGTGATGAAATAGAAGCAGACTATGGGACACTTGGCAAGCTAACATTAGTTGTGAAGTAGCGGGGACTAAATATGCCAATTGTTCAAATTCAGTTATTAGAAGGACGGTCTGTGGAGCAAAAGAAAAAAATTATACAAGAAGTTACAACTACCATTGTTCAAACGGCACGAGTTCCAATTGATAGTGTAAGAGTTATTTTAATAGAAGTGCCACCCGTTCATTGGGGAATTAGTGGAAAGACGAAGGCGGAGCCATAACCAATGCAACATATTAAATCAAAAATAGAGGGGATATTTTATGATAAAAAAACCGCTAAAGTTTATGCTAGTTAGTTGTTTATTCGCACTTTTATTCGTTTTGGCAGCTTGTGGTAACTCAAACACAACAAATGAAACAGATGCAAAGACGGACAATAAATCAGCTGTGTCAGCAACTAGTTCGGATGAAGATATTCCAAAGAAGAAATTTAAGCTTGCCCATATTACATCAACAGATCATATGTGGCATAAAGCTGCTGAAAAATTTAATGAAGAATTAAAGGCACGCTCAGATGGCAAAATGGAGCTTGAAATTTACCCTGCAAGTCAATTAGGGACTGAAGCGGATATGGCACAACAAGTAGAGGCAGGCTCGATAGACTTTGCTTTTATTACAGCCGCTTTTTTAAGTACGCGTACACCTGAGATGGCCGCGTGGTTCGCACCATACATGTTTGAAAATTTACAAGAAGCTTCAGATGCAAGTCATACTGATATTGCACGTGAGATTTTAGGAGAAATAGAAGGAACGGGCTTAAAAGGGTTAGATTATCTATTCGCTGGTCAACGTACGATGGTATTGAAATCAAAAGAAGTTAAAAAGGCTTCGGATTTAGCAGGTTTAAAAATGCGAGTAACACCAAGTCCGCCGCTCCAAAAATTTTATAAAGATGCGGGAGCTGCACCAGAAGGATTACCATTACCAGAAGTATATTCAGCATTACAAACAGGCGTTATTGACGGAATGGATATGGACTTAGATGCGACAATCACAAATAAATACTCCGAAGTAGCCAAATATGTAGCTGTAACAAATCACATGGTATGGCCATCAATTGTCGTAGCAAATGAGGGAATGTTTGATGGATTATCTGAAAATGCTCAAAAAATCATTATTGATTCCTTACAAGCAACAATAGCTTATGCAGTAGAAACACGAACTGGACAAGAAGAAGAATTCAAAAAAGAACTTGCCAGTCAAGGAGTGACTGTTTATGAGTTAGGGGCAGATGTATTTAAAGAGCAAATCGAAGCATTTGACGCCGAGTATAGTGCAAAATCTGCTTTAATTAAACAGTTTATTAATGAATTCCGTAAGTAAATGGGGGAATGGCTAGATGGCGAAAATTAGTCAAGTTATTACTAAAATCGAAGAACTACTGATGATCATTTTAATGGCTGCGCTTGCTATCTTAATGATATTTGCGGTTATTTTTCGTTATTTCTTTAAAGATCCCATCCCTTGGGCTGGTGAAGTTTCGATTTTCTTATTAATATGGACTTCGTTTATTGGAGGAAGCTGGGGTCTGAAATATGGTACTCAGGCTTCAGTTACATTTTTATATGATGCTGTATCTAAGCGTAGTAAAAGGATTTTTAAAATTGTTCAGGATTGCATGATGATTGCGTTCTTATTTATATTAATCTATTACGCTTACAAATGGATGATGAATCCTGCCATGTTGCTACAAAAATCGAGCTCCTTACAATTACCAATGTGGATTCCTTATAGTGCAGTATTTATAGGATTAATTTTTGCAGCAATTCATCTTCTTTCACATTTAATTGACACACTTAAAAATAGAGAAGGAGAAAATACATGACTTATATTGTACTCGTTATTTTCTTTCTTTTACTTATCATTGGTATTCCCATCTCAATGGTGCTTGGTATTACTACAGTTATTTATTTCATCTTAAATGGTCAGGTGACATTATTAGATTCTACACCATTACGTATGTATTCAGGGCTTGAAAATTTTGGCCTATTAGCGATTCCGTTATTCATGTTAATGGGTGAAATTATGAATGAGGGCGGTATTACAACGAGGCTTGTTCAATTTGCTCGTGTCCTTTTTGGGCATTTTAGGGGAGGGCTGGCCTATGTGACAGTTATTGCTAATATGTTTTTAGCATCGATTCTAGGTTCAGCAAATGCTCAAGCTGCAATGATGAGTAAAGTAATGGTACCGCAAATGGAGAAGGAAGGCTATAAACGTGAATTCGCAGCGTCTATAACATTAGCATCTTCTATTATCGCACCTATTATTCCACCAAGTATGATTTTCATTATTTACGGTACGTTATCAAGTACATCTGTTGGCGCTCTATTTATGGCTGGGATTCTCCCAGGGATTATTTATGGTCTTGTTTTTATTTTAGTTATTTCTTATATGGGCTATAAACAACAATTCCCGAAAAGTGAACGGGCTTCGTGGGCAGATATTCGAAGCAAGTCATTAAAAGTAATCCCAGCACTATTAATACCCATTACAATTGTTGTAGGTATTCTAACAGGTGTATTTACAGCAACAGAATCTGCTGCTATCGCTTGTTTACTAGCAGTAATTGTCGGTTTATTTGTCTATAGAGAGTTAAATATCAAAAAGCTCCCTAAAATGCTAATCAATACGGTGACAAATACAGCTACAGTAACATATTTAATTATTATGGCCAATATTTTTGGATGGATGATTGCTTTTGAACGAATTCCACAATTGTTAGTAGAAAATATGTTAAACATTACAGAAAGTCCATGGGTATTCTTATTATTAGTGAATTTAGCATTGTTACTAATCGGCATGATACTAGATGGAATTGCCGCATTAATTATTCTAGTACCTGTCATGATGCCACTCGTAATAGCATTTAATATTGACCCGGTGCATTTTGGAGTCATCATTTGTATTAACTTAACGTTAGGCTTATTAACACCGCCAGTAGGGACAGGACTTTTCATCGTATCATCGATGGCAAAAGTGAAGTTTGAAACGCTAGTAAAGAGTGTTTTTCCTTTTATTGTTATTTCCTTTATCGTGCTACTATTCCTAACATATATTCCAGACCTTGTATTATTCGTACCAAGATGGTTGGGGATGTAGGGAGTAGCAGGTACGTTAATTAGGAGAATATTAGGTTATCTTATGGTTGCTTTTATAGTCAATTAATATATGATACTACATTTTTTTAGTTATTTGTGGAGGAGGATGCACGACTTCTGCTTGCCCTGAAAACGAGCATCCCGTAGCGGAAACCAACCACAACTTTAATAGTAATAGTTAAAGTAGGCTAATCACAACACACTTGAAAAAATCGACCACTGTATTAGGTGGAAATGAATTGGCTCATCGAGCGTAAAAGGTGGTTTTGATGGATTATGCAACAGATGAAACTTATTGCAATGTGGATCATCATTGCTCAATTTTTAACTGCCTTTGTTGGGAGAAGCATTAGTCCTCTAATGTTCTATATTAGTGCAGACTTATCATTGAATAAAGGGCAGTTAGGATTTCTTCCAACTGCTCTTTTTATTGGTCAATTTATAGCAACATTGCTAGTTGGCTATTTAGCAGATCGATTGAGTACCCGTAAAATAATGGTTTGTTTGATGATTATTGTTGGAACAGGCTTTTTAAGCTTTGCTTGGATAGACAATTATACGTTGGCCTTAGTATTTGTTGTACTAGCAGGGATGGGTTATGGAGGAATGCATCCTGTTACAAATCGTTTCCTTATGAACATACTTCCAGTAAATCAAGTTTCATTGCTAATGGGGTTAAAACAGATGTCTATTACGCTAGGTTCAGCAGGCTCGAGTGTTGTCCTGATTCCATTAGTAGCTTTCATTGGTTGGCGTTATACATTGTCTGTAGCGGCAGTAGTATTATTAATGTTTAGTTTCATAATGCCTTTTGTATTAAAAACAAAAGAAGATTCACAAACTGAGATAGCTACTAAATTGCCTTTACGTCAGCAGTTACGCATTTTCCTTCATTCAAAATGGCTCTTTTTTACGAATAGCTCAGCATTCATCTTAATGGGTATTCAAATGACATTTAACACCTACATTATATTATTTTTATATGAAATAAAGGACTGGCCCATTTATAGTGCTGGCATATGCTTGGCTATTTCTGAAATTAGTGGGGCAAGTGGGCGAGTGTTGTGGGGGATTATTAGTGATAAATTTTTTAATAAAAATCGATGGGCTGTATTATTAATCATTACTATACTAAGCGCAAATGGGATAATCCTTATGTATTTTACCTATTCCACCTTTTTTATAGTGATGTGTATAGCAATTATAGGTTTTTCTCTTGCGGGCTTTAATGGTATATGGATGACGCTAGCTGTTGAAAGTGTAGAAAAATCTATGAGTGGTTTTGCAAGTGGGTTTAGTATAATGGTGGCATCCATAGGTGTATTTTTAATTCCACCGGTTTTTGGTTCACTTGTGGAATATTGGGGTTATTTCGTAGGTGGGATTTTTTTAATTAGTCTATTTGCCTGCTGTGCCATATTCATGGTAATAGCACTATTTACTGTCAAGAAAGTCCAACCATCATAGCTGATAGTCACCACGTTGAATACAGTACCACAAGAGCATGTATACTAACTGCGACCTGACCATACGAGGAAATTGGGAAAATTCAAAATTCAAGATTCTAGTAAATTTTCAATAGAGCTTGTAAATGATTTCATCATGAAAGTTGTCACATAATCCACTTTTTGTTATACTAAAAGGTGTTGTGATGTTTCAAAGTTCGGGAGGTGCAGTGAATGCATACAGTAGTATTAGTTTCATTAGTTATCGTATCATTAGCGTTGATCGTTGTGGTATTACTTCAATCTAGTAAAAGTGCAGGCTTATCAGGTGCCATCTCGGGTGGAGCTGAGCAACTATTTGGAAAGCAAAAAGCACGTGGTATGGATTTAATCCTTCACCGTGCAACAATTGTGTTAGCTATACTATTTTTCATTTTAGCAGTTGCTATTACAAAAATCTAATAGTTGAAGATATATCGCCTAACCAAATTGGTTGGGCGTTTTCTTTTATCAAAACTAAATGGTAAATTCTCTCTCCATAGCAAAAATTGAATTGTAATTTGCGATCCAGCTTGTTATTCGCTAGACATAATCGAGATAGCTATAATGGGTATAGTATGGATGAGTGTTTTAGGATGAAGGAGTGCTTACAATGAACAAATCATTATCACAGCCATTTTTCTTTCAAGCAGGACCACGTGCCGTATTATTATTACACGGCTTTACTGGTAGCTCTGCAGATGTACGAATGCTTGGTAGATTTTTAGAGAAAAAAGGGTATACTACTTTGGCACCTCACTATAAAGGTCACGGTGTGGAACCAGAAGAACTAATCACAACAGGTCCAGCAGACTGGTGGCAGGATGTCGTTGCCGCCTACAAACAGTTACAGGATGCTGGCTATCAAGAAATTGCTGTCGCTGGTCTTTCATTAGGCGGTGTGATGGCACTAAACGTGGCATTAAATAATCCTGTTAAAGGAATTGTCACAATGTGCGCCCCTATGACAATGCGTACAACAGACATTATGTTTGAGGGTGTCTTGAAATATGCAAGGGATTATAAAAAGTTCTTAGGAAAACAAGATGAGCAAATTGAAGCAGAAGTAGCACTCATTGCTGAAAAAGGGATGCCATCTCTACAGGAGCTACGTGAATTTATTGCCCGTACACGACAAGAAATTGACATGATTTATGCGCCTATTTTTGTCATACAAGCTACAAATGATGAAGTAATAGAGACAGAATCTGCCAACATTATATATAATCAAACTGAGTCACTTGAAAAGCATATCAAGTGGTATGAAAACTCAAAACATGTTATTACATTGGATCAAGAAAAAGATCAATTACATGAAGATATTTATCGCTTTTTAGAAAGCCTAAATTGGGCACAATAATTATAAATAGGATTTTCTCATGAAGGAGGGAATATGTATGAAAGACCAAAAAGATACACTACAAAGTCGTTTACTCGATTTTTTCAACAAAGATGATTATAAACCATTAACTGTCGGTGAAATCGAGGATGAATTCGGTTTTGAGGATGCTGAGGAGTTCAAGGAGCTTGTCAAAACCCTTGTCCGTATGGAAGGGCAAGGCTTAGTTGTGCGTTCTCGCTCCAATCGTTATGGTCTACCAGAGCGTATGAATTTGCTAAGAGGTAAATTTATCGGACATGCGAAGGGCTTCGGTTTTGTGACACCTGATGTCGAGGGCATGGATGATGTATTCATTCCACCGCATGAAATTAATGGTGCGATTAATGGAGACATCGTTTTAATTCGTGTCTTAAAAGAATCATTTGGGGACCGACGAGAAGGGACTGTCACAAAGGTCGTCGAGCGTGGTCAAACAAGCTTTGTCGGCACATTCCAGGCTAATCGAGGCTTTGGCTTTGTTGTCTTAGACGATAAAAAGCTACCGATGGATATCTTTATCGCAAAGGGAGACACATTAGGAGCTGTTGACGGTCATAAGGTTGTTGTTGAGGTTGCGACATGGCCAGAGGATTTAAAATCCGCAACAGGCTATATTACCAAAATTTTAGGGCATAAAAATGATCCAGGTGTGGATATTTTATCAATCTTATATAAGCACGACATTCCACCTGAATTCCCAGACGAAGTCATCGCAGCTGCTCAACGCGTCCCAGATGAAATTACAGAGGCAGATTTAGTAGGTCGTCGTGATTTGCGACATGAAACGATCGTGACAATTGATGGTGCAGACGCAAAAGACTTGGATGATGCGGTAACCGTAACGAAAAATGTAGATGGTACTTACAAGCTTGGCGTACATATTGCAGACGTTAGTTACTATGTTACGCAAGGCTCAGTCATTGACATCGAAGCTTATGACCGTGCAACAAGTGTTTATTTAACAGACCGTGTAATCCCAATGATTCCACATCGTCTATCAAACGGTATTTGTTCATTAAATCCACAAGTTGACCGTCTAACATTATCCTGTGAAATGATTATTGATGGGAATGGTAATGTCATTTCACACGAAATTTTCCAAAGTGTCATTAAAACGACAGAGCGTATGACATATAAGGACGTTTACATGATTTTAGAGGAGCAGGATGAGGCACTAATCGAACGCTACGAGCCACTTGTGCCAATGTTTAAAAATATGGCTGAGCTATCTGGTATATTACGTCGTAAACGTGAAACACGAGGGGCGATTGACTTTGACTTTAAAGAATCCAAAGTCCTTGTCAATGAAGAAGGCTGGCCAGTTGATATTGAATTACGTGAACGTACAGTAGCGGAGAAGCTAATTGAGGATTTCATGCTTGCTGCCAATGAAACAGTTGCAGAGCACTTCCACTGGATGAATGTACCGTTCCTATACCGTATTCACGAAGATCCAAAGCCTGAAAAGCTCCAACGCTTCTTTGAATTTGTTACGAACTTCGGTATTTTAATTAAAGGTACTGGTAATACAGTGCATCCGAAGGCACTGCAAGATGTTTTAAAAGCCATTGATGGTATGCCAGAGGAGCCCGTTATTTCAACAATGCTACTACGCTCGATGCAACAGGCAAAATATTATCCTGAAAGCCTTGGTCACTTTGGCTTATCAACGGATTTCTATACACACTTCACATCACCAATTCGTCGTTATCCAGACTTAATCGTACATCGTTTAATTCGTACGTATATAATTAATAAGGATACTTCTAGAGAAACGATTGCACAGTGGAGTATGGCAATGGATGAAATTGCTGACCATACTTCTGAGCGTGAACGTCGTGCTGTTGATGCAGAACGTGATACGGACGCTCTGAAAAAAGCACAGTACATGTCTGATAAAATTGGCGAGGAATTCGAAGGGATCGTTTCATCCATTACAAACTTCGGTATTTTCGTGGAGCTGCCAAACACAATCGAAGGACTTGTTCACATCAGTAATATGACAGATGATTACTACCGCTTCGATGATCGTCAAATGATTATGATTGGTGAACGAACAAATCGTCAATTCCGTATTGGTGATGAAGTGACAGTCCGTGTTGCCAATGTCATTATTGAGGAGTCATCCATTGACTTTGAAATCGTTGGAATGGTAACTTCATATGGACGAACACGTAAAGCAGCTCCTACTGTCATCCATGCACGTAAAAATTATAGTGATAACAAGGGTGGACGCAGTCAACGAAGCACACGCAGCGACGAAGAAAAAGGCGGACGCGGTGGCAACCGTAGAGGCGGTCGCCAAGAGGATGACCGTGGAAGTCGTAGCGCCAAGCAAGGTGAACGTCGTGAAAGCGATCGTGACCCGCGTGGTCGCCGCAAAGAAGACTCAAGCCCAGGTCCTAAAAAACGCGTGAAACAAAAGCAAAAGTTCTATGAGGGCATTGCAAAGAAAAACAAAAAGAAAAAATCAAAACGTAAATAAGCATTAGCGAAAGTGTCCTAAGTAAGGATGCTTTCGCTAATGCTCAACCTTTAAGTAGAGGGTGAAGAATATGGCAAAAGGTTCTGGAAAAGTATTAGCACAAAACAAAAAAGCTGGACATGATTACTTTATTGAGGAAACAATCGAAGCAGGCATGGTCCTAACCGGCACAGAAATCAAATCCATCCGTGCAGGCAAGGCCCAACTAAAGGACTCCTATGTCCGAATCACCAATGGCGAAGCATGGATTAGCAACATGCATGTCAGCCCCTTCGATCAAGGCAACCGTTTCAATCACGACCCACTACGCGCCCGCAAGCTGCTGCTCCATAAAAAGCAAATCGGCGAGCTAGTCGGTGCCGTAAAACGTGACGGTTACACAATTGTTCCATTGAAAATGTACATCAAAGACGGCTATGCCAAGCTTTTAATCGGCATCGGCAAAGGGAAAAAAGACTACGATAAACGTAACGACATGCGCAAAAAAGAAGCCAAACGCGAAATGGAACGTACCTTCAAATCAAAAAATCAATATTAATAGATTTCGAGAAAGCTCACCTTGTTGTTGGTGAGCTTTTTTAGGTGTTGATGCTGGGCGAGGCGGATAGAACAGCGAAAGTGACGGATAGAGATTGAAAAGTGGTGGATAGAAAAGCGAAAGCGATGGATAGAGATTGAAAAGTGGTGGATAGAACAACAAAAGTGATGGATAGAAAGCCCAATCTAGCGGATATACTAGGTATTTAAGCCAATTTTTTATACAATAGCGGGATACTTGAACTATCGCTAGTTTTGTTTTATAATATGTATTACTGATTGCCAGATTTCATGGAAGCGTACTTTAAGCTCCCACCGTACTAGAAGCAATTCTAGCTCTTTGTTTGAACGAAGCCCAACCGCTTCGATTCATATATCAAGGGGACGTTACGGATTCGACAGGGATGGTTCAAGCTTTAGTCGCGCGTCGGAGGGCTCGGCTCCGTCATCAACGACAGTTATATAATAACTGGCAAACAACAAAACTTAGCTTTCGCAGCGTAAGCTCGTAAGCGCTCTGCCTCTCTATCGCCCATGTAGAGAACGTGGGGCCCAACTTTAGTGGGATACGGTCGATGGTACCACCTGAGTCATCGGCAAGAGATTTCCAGGTTAGCGTACAGGACGCCTGTTTGTCGGCATAATGTTACGTGAATCCTAAATAGGCAAACTACACGCGTAGAAGCTGAAGTATTGGAGTCTTTGGACGCGGGTTCGACTCCCGCCGTCTCCATTTTTTAGAAATCATAGGATTTCACAGAGTGTCAAAACCCTTGATAATACAGGGTTTTGGCACTTTTTTAATTTCATCCAATTTCATCTGTTTTCATTCATATCTAGTCAATTTCTAGTCAAAACTCAGTCGGAAATTTAACCTTCTAAATAGCTCACAAACTTCTGTATAGCTCCTTCTTTGGCCTTTTTTGTGACGTGTGTATAAATGTCTAATGTAGTTTTTACGTCAGAATGGCCAAGTCGATCTTGAACTTCTTTAATGCTTGCACCTGCTTCAAATAGCAGAGAGCAGTGCGTATGGCGTAAACCATGTGGTGACACTTTCTTCAAAGTGTATTTGTTTTGGACACTATACATCCACTTCTGAACTTGACTAGGCTGGATAAAATCGTTTTTTGTATTATTAAACATCAATTGATTTTTCTTCAGTGTATTGATGCCTAACTGAATATATTGCTGCTTTTGAATCTTATTCCATTCTTTCAAGATCGATAAAGTTGTTTCATCTAATTTGATCGTACGAGGTTTACCAGTCTTGGTAGTCTTCAAATAAAGCTGTGTTTGTTTCCCGCGTCCGATGGCTTTATTAATAGTTATCTCACTTTCCACAAAGTTCACATCATTCCATGTTAAAGCTAATGCCTCGCTTTTACGCATACCTGTATATGCAATCAAACGGAATAGCGCATATGCTTTATAGTTAAGGTGATCCTTTGCTTTCTCTAAAAATGAAATTAACTCTTCCTTTGTATAAAAGTTTTCATTTTCATCTTTAGCACTCTCGGTAAATGCTTTCTTAATTTTTGTCTCAACATGAATGAAGGGATTCGTTTGAATAAAGCCATGCACAATAGCAAAATCTAATACCTTTTTAGCGTAAGACTTAATCGTACGAGCTTTTTTAACTTTTGAAGCCCATTCATTGTAATGTTTTTGACAAATAGAAATCGTAATTTTCTCGATACGATAACTACCCATAGAAGGTAAGATATGATTTTTAAAGTAGCCGACTGTTTTAACAAATGTACTTTCTTCTACAGTTTTTTCGTATTGAGAGATCCAAAGATCGTATACTTCCTGATATGTCTCTGTACTTTTTTGTTTGTATGTGCCTTCGGAGACTTGAAGTTTGATACGTGCTAAAGCAAGTTCAGCTTCTTTTTTCGTTTTAAAACCTCTACGGGTAGTACTGCGAGCTTTACCTGTAAGCTCGTCTACACCTAAATAAACTTGGAATTTATATAACATTTTTCCATCTTTGTTTTCATAACTTTTGATGGGTGAAGAATTATTTTTTGTCATAGTGCTCCTCCTAGTATCGTTGCGGGGGCAAGATATAAAGAGAGGATTAATCCTCACAGTTATAATATATAATTTAACTGGGGAAAAATCCTCTCACAGTGCCTGATTAATAGCTGTATTCTTCTAAAAAACGGTCGATTTCCTTTCTTGAAACTCGTTTGATGCCGTCAATTTCACATATTTTTAAGCCCATGTTACGAAACTTGATAAAGGTATTGTAGGAGACGCCGACATATTTTGCTGCTAAATTAATAGATAACCATTCATTTGTTATTGTTTGGGACAGAATGTCATTGAGCATAGATATAATTTCTTTATAAAGGTCTTGATCAAAATTATGCATCTAATCTTCCTTTCTTATTGTTCATCTCTTAGATCTATTCCTAAATATCCGTTTTTGTTATCATCATCTAGTCTGAATTTTTTAAAAATTATGTTTGGCAATGCTTTTAAATACCGATGAAATTCATTATTGCTAGCTGCCAAAACATTATGATCTTCACAGAAGGAAAAATATGCATTTTCTAAATCGGATTTATAAATCTTACTTGAAATAGAGAATTTACAGCGTGTATTTATAAACTGTTCTATAGTATTACTTTGGATTTTATAATTTTGCAAAGCACGTACATTTTTTGGAGAATTTGTGAATTGATAATTGTTGGAAATTAATCTGATAAGTCCTTCTAGTGCCCAATTAGCGATATAGATATAATCGATTTCATTTATTAATTTGTTGAAAAGAGTAGGATCTTGTTTTTCTTTTGGAATTTGATTTTCGAATGGAATAATAAGTAAACGGTCACTAAAAGCATTTGATTTATCAATGTTTTTTATTTCAGGAAGATGATTCCCAGCAAAAACTAAAGCGGATCGATTAATAAAGGAGGTAGGTTGATCATATAAAGCTTTTGACATAATTTTATCCCCTCCTGATAATTTTTTAAGACTGTCGAGCCTTTTTAACGATATTTCGCTTACTTCACCACAAGTATTTAATTTTTTTGATAATAATCGATTTAAATATTCTTTTTGATTTAATTCATCTAAACTTAAGTTTGTACAAAAATCATTGCCAATTAAGTGCTCTAGTAATTTTAAAATAATAGATTTCCCGGAGTCCTTTGGTCCAATTAAGAAACAAATAATCTTTATATCCCTTATCTCTGAAATTACATATCCAAAAAATTCTTGAATGCGTTGGTAGAGTTTGTTATCAGCATCACAAATGTCTCTCATGAATTGTTCAAAATAAATACTATGATTTATATTTGGCTTATAATTTGCATTTAATGTAGAACGAATATTGAAGTTAGCAGATAATTCATAAAGTATATTATTTTTAAGGTTAAAAATCCCGTTAGAAAAGGCAATTAAATTTCTATTATCTATGAGATCAAATTCCTGTAATTGAATTGAACATTCAGCTTTAATCCAACTAACAATCTCTTTTATATTTCTGGAATTTATATTTGGTTTCATTTGGTTAGGTGCTCTTTTTCTGAAAAACAAATCTGCACTTTCATTAGTAAGGGGAATATAATATCCCCTTATTTCGTCCCATACGTGTAAGACATCTTCAAATACTTTGAAAATAAACAAATCTTCAAATTTCTTGGCTAATGAGAAGATTGACTCTTTTTGTATTTTAGAAACTGAATTAATATTTTTATCATCGATAGAAGATTCCACAATTTGTCGAGCCATTAAGACTTTATTGCTAGCAAGCTTTTCAGAATTTAATAAATCAAAGGTAATAGAGTTCTTTAAGTTACTCGCAAGTTTAGTTTTATCTATTAAAGGTTTGGTTACTTTAAAGTTTGTTGTCACTTTATTTTTATGATCAAATAATGAAGATTCATTCTTCATCGAATCCCACATCCTTAATTTGTTGCTTATCTTCTAAATATTGTAGAATGTGATAAGTAATTATTTTTAAGGGATTCATACTTTCATCGCTTACATAATAAAGGTGCTCATATCTTGTTTCACTTTGAGCTTGGTCACGATAAATAATGCTTAAGCAATTATCTTTACCATATTGCCAATAGATATATATTTTTTCATTATCAGATAATAATGTGTCTTTATCGATATAATAATTTTTTTCAGGCGTATTCACATACAATTTTGGGTTATCATTTTTTCTATCATCAGATGCAATAATCACTTTAAAATTTTCGTTGTTATTAGATAAAAATTTCTTCTGATCTAAGTGGCCTAAAATTATTATTTCATTTTTATATTCCATTAGAATAATTCCGCAATTTAATGGTAAAGGGTTGTCGCTATAGCCAAATAAGTGAGATTTTTTTATTCCAATTTGAATAGCAAAATTATTTTGTTCACTGTGTTCTTTTGGTTCACCTTCTTTTAAATAATCAATAAATTTCTTTAGTTTGCTAGTAAATTTTTCATTGTTCATAGTATTCACTCCTAAATGATATTTGAGTTATGGCTCAGAATTAATACTACGAAATTCGGAATTAGTAAACAGTATTTCATTTTGAAAGTTTTTTTTCATTTTGAAAACTGAAATCAAATATATAAAAGAGTAAAATAAGTAAGTTTAAGGAGGAATTAATTAAGATGGTAAATTACCTTAAAGATTTAATGGACATCGAGAAAGGATCATTATTAAATATTGAGTTTATGGACGAAGGAAATAAGTTTAAAATAAATTCTTTTAATAAAAAAATAGAAGAATATCTTTATAATTTATTACGGGAAGAAGATAAAGAAGATATACAAGATTTTTATCAGTATTTAAAAGATGATTTAGTTATGGAGCTTTTGTATGATGCTGTACAAAATATAATCGTATTTTTTAGTAAATCAACTAACAAAAAAAAGTTCAAAGATCTATCATCCGAATTTTTCTTTAAGAATTCAGAGGAATTCAACTTATTTCTTAATGAGATTAGTTTGGATGAAAATGTAAAAGACCTTTTCTATTTGGTGTCTATTGATATTTACGATTTATTTCCAAAAATTCTTTTTCCTTGGTACGTATATGCATTAAGTAAAACTATAGAAAGTAAAATCAAATTTGGTGAAAAGATATCGAAACCAATAGATCAACGTAGGTTACGCTTACATAATTTACAAAATAGTCATTTAGAAAAATCTGAAGAAGGACGTTCATATTTCGAAAATTACATAAAAAATTTACGAAAAACTAACAATAAAAAGATAAATAAATCTTTATGCTTACTTGCTTTTAATAAGGTAACGAATTTATTCGATTTAAATTCAATGATGGGAATATATGAGTATTCGTCTGTGAAGTATAAATTTGATATGACAATTGATAATAATGACCAATTAAAAAGTGTAATAAGATCAAATTTTAATTTATGTGCTCATTTAATACATTTTTCAGGCATGAAAACCCGGTGCCATTTATTTGAGACTTATGAAACTAAATTTTTAAAATTTGAAGATAACTTATTTTGTAGTACTAAAATTTTTGAGATGTTAAAAAATACGATGAAAGAAAAAATTATAGAGGAATTTGATGTGAAATCTCAAATAAATATTCCATCCGAAATACAAAAAGATTATTTTTTCTTTTATATGCTACAAAATGAAGAACTGTACATAGACTTATATAATGATGATACTGATGACATTGTTCAGTTTAACTGGAACCCTTTTATTTATAAAATTGGATATGAGACTTTATACGATACGAAACAAAATAAATTAGATGTATTGAAAGAACAGGAAGAACAGGAAGAACAGGTGCAGCAAGAACAACAAGAACGTTTAATTTTTAAAAATGGTCGTGTATTACTTAATGATAAATATAGATGGAAAAAATTCAGTCGAAGATAAATCGATCGACTGAATCTTTTAGTCTTTATATGTTAATAGATTTTGTGTAAGTGGTACCTTGTTAAAATCTATGTTCAATTTTGAATAGTAATTAAACATAACCTTTCTCTTTCAGTGAAGTAAAAGAATCCGTACAAATTATCAGGTGGTCTAATAAATCAATCCCTAAAATCTTTCCTGCGTCTTTCAAGCGTTCAGTTACTTCGATATCTTCTGGGCTTGGAGTAGCAATATCACTTGGATGATTATGTCCGACGATAATTGAAGCAGAATTGCTAAGTAATGCAGATTTCAACACCTCGCGTGGATGAACAATACTAGCATTCAAGCTGCCGATGTGAACAACTTGAATACATGTCGGTTGATTTTTAGTGTCTAAACATAAAACTACAAAATGTTCACGATCAGCATCACCAATAAATTCCTTCATTAGTGTGTAGGCATCATGTGGGGAACGAATTTTTCTCTCTTTGTAAAGTAATGATTTTTCACGAACTAGTTTCACTTGGACGATTTGTACACGTTTAGCCGATCTAATATTAGGTGTAAAATCAATTGCTTGGTTCATTTTGATTTCCTCCAATTTATATAAAGTAGAATAATAATTATTCAAGAGAATAATATATAATCAAAATTTTTAATAATACGTTATTTAGTTAAAAAAATTAAATAAATTCCTTTTTGGGGAAATAAAGAAGATGAAAGTATTTATTTGAAGAATATAAACTTCCCTCTTAAGTGCCGATACAAAGAATGCTGAAAACACAAGCAACACATCTTCATTTGACCTGCAATCACACACTGTTGAATATGTGCATTAGCATTACGTTAAACTGAAATTTACATAAATAAAGCGTTAATCCTTTAATTGGATTAACGCCTCGTTTATTAATCTTTCATTATTAATTCTTGAACAATATTTTTTATATATTGTTCAAAAGTATCTCCATTCATTTTATTATGTCGAGCATCATAAGTTCTCGGATTATGATTATAGGCTGAGAATTTCGGGAAAATTACATAATCACCGCCGTTGTTTGCCCGTATTACAATTCGGGCAGTATCCGGAAGGGGAATTTCACGGCCATTTTCGTCGTGACCTAAGTGATTTTCATCCCAGTAAAATCTCTCTTTATAGTTTCCTTGTTCAACTTCAAGTAATTCTTCACCTAAAAACTTTAATTCATCATCGTCCTCAAAAGAAATCCCCTCATATACCCCGCTATGTGGAAATGGCGTAGTATTTAAACGATAATACCACCACTGAGGATCATCGCCTATTGGATGGAAGGTAAGAGATTCTGGATTAACGATTTTAGCAGTACCATCTAAATTTAATTCTACTAATCCCTTCTCAAAGGATGGACGTGCACCTATTAAATCCAAACCTCCGCCAGAAGGCATAAACATATGATTTGAGGCTTTACTAGTCCCAATTGTATTTAATGTACTGATAATTTGGTTTATATTGGTAATACTCACACTATCAGCTGAATTATCAAACAGCTTTAATGCTGTTTCTTTCCATAATTTTAGTTGTTCAGACACTTCTGCATTATTTGGCAATATTATTTCCCCCATCTATTAGTCTATAAATCCATTATACTAATTTTATAATAATTATGAAAATTATTACTCCGTATCCATTTTTAAAAAGTAGGATTAAGGTTGTATCAATTTATTAGAAGTAACAAAATCATTCTGGTGACTGGATGATTTTGTTGCTAGGTTAAACTACTAAAGTAAATTAACCACAACTCATTCTTACCCTAGTTTAGCTTTTCTTATCAATCTCCATTTTTCAATAGGTGCCTCTGTTTCATTGCATGATGCAGGGCATAAGTAAGATTAAACGAGCCCTTATTTTCTAATTGTAAATAGCAATTATTCAACAAGAAAAATATTACTTCCAAGTCTTCAATGTTAATGGCATATAGGCCATTCTCTGATATAGATACTATAGGAATATACTCTTAATCCACTGTTTTTATAGTCTTGAATATAGGCTCCCCATTCTTTTTTTTATAGGTGTTTTTCCATAAAAAAAATCCACATGTAGTATGTAAGGAGATTATCTCATGGGTTATTTATAAATGGCAGGTGGGAATATTTGAAGCTTACATAGAAAGGACTCGAGTATTTAATTAAATTCGAGTCCTTTGCTGTATAAATTTTTACATAGTTTAATATCGGGTATGCATGTTTATTTATTCTTCACCATTCAATACCCATCTTACAAAATGCTCGCAGTTGTTAAAGATCAAGTTATACTTTCTTTCGCCTAATTTTGAATAAGCGCGGGCAATTACTTGGTCTTTTGTAAAAAGGCGAGGTGTATCTAATATGTGAATGTCAGCTCCTTTAGCAAAACTCACAATAGACTCTGTTTTTACGATAAAGTCTTGATAATGGATGACCTCACATCCATCTATTGATAAAGCGTGATGGGAATATCCAAATCGGTTTACTTTTAAATGCTGCGCACGTTTTATTTTACTATCTTTTTCTAGTTTGTTATCCTGTACCAACTTTTTCATGATCTTTTTCAATTGTAAATCGGGATTAAATGGTCCTATCGAAGGGTCAGGAAAATGTTCTTTTGCATTTCTAAAAGTAGTTATAGCACGATCAACTTTCTCTATCGAATTACCGAAAACAGGGACTTCTCTTTTCCAATCTGAAATGATGTCACGTTTTGTTTTAGCTGCAAGCTCCTTCACATCACTCACTAGTTCTTTATTTGCCGCGGATATGCATTCAAAACAATTATTTAGATCTTCAAAAAATCCCACAATTATCTCTCCTCAATAAAAATAACTTTTGCATTCCCGGGTATACCCCAGTTCTGTTCAAAATGTTTAATGACAATAATAATGTCACCTTCGATTTCATGATGTGGACCATAAAATTCAATAGGTTCATCTTCCCATTCACTATCATGTAATTTTACAAATCTGCTATAGTGAACAAAGCTTTCTAGAACAACAGAAACGTCTAAATCGGTATAATGTGGTGAATTTACAATGTATCTTGCTAATAAAAGGGCAAATTCACGAGCGGTGAATAGCTTTTTATCTGCTTTAAATTGAGTAACATAATTAGTAGATACATCTGTCAAAATCGCTTCAAAAGCTTCAAACATAGACTTAGAGTTGTCCAATTGGTTAAAGTAATGGTCCGCGTTACTAAAGTAAATTTGTTCTTCTATTTTTTCTACGACATAAGGAACGTATAGGGATACTGGGATTTCAAGCTGCTTAAGTTTACTAATTTTTAGTGATTTCATAACATCAGTTTCTGATTGAAGACAAGTCGAGAGTTGTTGTTTACCAGCTGTTGAAAGGAAGTAGTAAGCAATATATTTTGAAAAAATCAATTCACTACTCATATATTTTTCAAAGCCAATCGCATCGAAAAAGTCAGCTCTCACTTTCATTTTTAATATGTTTTGATTTAATTTCATTACGGTAGAATCATCATTATAAATTCCCACTCGTAAAGTTTCGATGTCTTTCATTTTACGTGACATTAGTAAAAGAACAGAATTATCCTTCACTTCAGTAAAGTGTATTTTATTGAGTGGCAAATCTCCTTTTCCTAGATTGCTACTAACATAGTCTTTCTCTATTTCCGAAAAATGTATCATATTATCTAAATAAACAGGCATAGTATGCTTTAATTCTTCGAAAGTACGATCAATTATCTGTTGAATAGGAGCAGTGTCTAAAATTGCTTTTTGCCAGTTTTGAGAAAGGGAATTTAATAAAATTTTTTTTGCTGGTGAGATTTCAAACGGTAACATAACGGCTTTCACGTCCTTAATAGAGATAGGTTTTTTTCGCAATCATCATTTCAAAGAAAAACTTTGATTATTTCCATAAGCAGCTTGTGGACTGCGTACATTTCTTCCTTTAAACAAGAAATGATTTTTAACGAACTAATTTGACTTGAACAACATTTACTCATTTTGCAGATTGTTTCATTAGCATTTCCTCCTATAATTAAAATAAGCACATAAATATCCCATGGGATATTTATGTGCTTTCATTGAAATAATATATATTTTAATTTTTTTATAAAACGTTCTAGATGAAAGAAAAATTCGATTCAAAAACTTTACTGGCTAATAAAAAAGATATCCCCCTTTTGGTTATATCCCAAGGCTTGTCTATTAATCGCTTATACATTCAATTAAAAAGAAGCTCTATAAGCATAGGCTTCTTAGTTTTTTTTCCACTCAACAATTTGCTTTAGTATTTCGTATAACTGTCTTTGCTCACTTATATCTACATCTTGTAGTAATTTAATAATCAAGCGATAAGGTAAATTTTCAGTAGAATTGTTATTAGATTCAATAACTGAAAAGAACTCTGCAAGATTAATTTCTAATGCATTTGTGATTTGATAAAGGCTAGAGATAGTTAAGTTTTTTTCTCCACGTTCAATTTGACCAATATATGTTGGGTGAACATTAGCTTTAAAAGCAAGCTCTTCTTGACTAAGTTTCTTACTTTTCCTTAACACACGGATGTGTATTCCGACTGATTCCACTAAACTATCCATTCGATCCCTCCTAAGATAACCCTAGTAGGAAGGTTTTATTTATTCTATATACTATTAATACTTATTGGTTGATAATGTATACTATTAATACTTTTTATGTGTATAATTAAACTATTGATAGGAAAAATTACAAAAAATATGTTGCATTTAAGTTAATAAATATTTTTAGTATTAGATTTGAAGTGGGGGTATAGTATGACCGTATTGACAGTGATTGCTGGGATTAAGGGAACAATTGGAATAATACTTGGATTGCTTGCAGCATTTAGCTTAAAGAACAGTGAGGGAGGATTTAGACTATTAACCTTTTTAATAGTGTTTTCACTTGGAACAGTACTTTCAATCGTAGGTATAATTATTTTCCTTTTAATTATTCGTAATAAAGGTGTGCAATTAAAAAAATCTTATGTTGTCCCAATTGTAGCTGTAATACTGTGCATGGATTTAACTTTTATTGGCATAACCGTAATTAATAAGGGAATGGAAAAGTATAATTATTCTTACATAGAATTGTTAAATAATAAATTACCATCCGTAATGAAGTCAGATTTTGTACAAGAAAATAAAAAAATCCAAAATTGGCTAGAGTCATTAGATGAAAACTGATTCATATTATTAAAACCAAATAATAGAATCAATTTTAAATCAGATTAAAGTAATATTATGATTGGGGTTATTTGTAAATTAGAAATCTTTAATTATATATAGTGAGAGGTATTATACATGGGAGTTTTTGATTTAGAGCTGTTAAAGGATGTAATTAAAAGATCACCTGCTACAACTTTATTTGTTTTTTTACTACTACTATCATTTATAGCCAGTTATATTTGGGGGGATGGACCAACAAATTTCGAAACAGCTAGGCTGTTTGGTTCAATCATACCCTCAGATGCGACAACTGAAGGAATAATTCGTACTATTACATATACATTTCATCAAATAGGCGGTCCAATACATTTACTAATGAACCTAGGGGCAATTTTAGTTACAGGTCCCTTTTTAGAAAGGGTGTATGGTCCGATAAAATACACTGCTTTCTTTTCGATAACAGGAATATTTGGTGGCTTATTTGTCTTGATGTTCTCGGGTGTAAATACAATTGTAGGTGGGGCATCTGGTTCAGCGTATGGATTAATGGGGTTATATGTAGGTTTAAACTTGAAAAAAGATCAATGGATGGATCAAACCACACGTAATTGGGTATGGAATATGTTGTGGGCAAATATGGTGTGGACTTTCTTTATTCCAGGAATATCTATTGCTGGTCATATGGGAGGCTTGATAAGTGGAATAATTATTGCTGCAGTATTTAAAACCCAACAAGAAGTAGCCGAGAATTGGTTTACAAGTTTTATTAAATCGGTAATTACATTTATTGGTATAGTTGTTGTGACTTATATACCAAAAATGCTTTATCCGAATACTGCCTTACCATTTATTCAAGACATTCGATATAAAACTGGAAATGAAGTTATGTATCTGTCTTCAAATTACTATAGTGATAAGTTAATTTATAATCTTGATAGATTGTTAGATGGGCAAAATCAAAAACAACTTTTGAGCTTTGTAAATGGAAGTATAATAGAAATAATAATAACTATTTTACTAATTTTGATTATTTGTTGGATTATAAAGACATTTTTTACAAGTTGGAAGCTACGAGGAGTAATAAAGAACAGTTATTACTATAAACAAGCTAAAAAGACTAAATATACTCAAACGATAATTCAACTTGGACAAGATGTAGTAAGAGAATATAAACAGAAAAAAAATAAAATAAATCATAATACTATAATGAAAAAGGTTGAATTCGAATTACAATTAATATTTGGAACGGCTTATCAGAAAACAAAAAATAGTGTTATTCGTATCGTACAGTTTATGGTATTGATTATTTCAAGTTTACTTTTATTCATTTTTATTAGTATGATAAATGACATTAAAAATGAACAGTCCATGTTATATGAGGGAAAAGATCAAACTATATCTGATAAAATAAACCATGCTACAGAAAAGCAAAACAAAAAAGATAATACTAAAGTGCAAAGTAATCTAAAGAAGATAACTACTTTGTATAATAATGATGAACCAGAGCTATCCGGATTAAATAGTGATTATTTCATTCCAAATGATATGGGAGACTTTATGTTAGTTGAATATCCTAATACCTCTGTTTATGCTATTTTTAGTGACAATTCTTTTACTGATTTAAACATTGAGGTTAGAGCTAGATCAATTTTTATTTCGGGATACTATAATGGGGAGATTATACCTGGACGTGGCTCTTATTTAGAATTTATTTTGATTCCAGAATTTGATAACTTATTTTCAGTACACCAGATTCTTTATGACGGAGAGATATTTGAAAATCAAAAAGATATATACTCTATTATAGAGTATATAACAACACCTTTGAGTTATTAAAAGGACCCAAAGGATGAAGAATTACTTTCTGAATGTGTAGACAAAGCATGCATCAATGCTCATTGAAAAATAGAGGTAGAGAGTGTTTTTGGTTACATCAAGGGCAATCGGTCGATACATAGATTTTTCTTGCGTGACCTTGACAAGGTGCTTGTGGAATTTGGGATTGTGGTATTAGCTCATAATATCCTGAAAATGTAGCAATTACACCAGAAAAACAAATGCTAAATGATAACACAAAAACCGCTGAACGAATAAATGACAATTTTTCGTTCAGCGGTTTTTCATTTAGTCCTTATAGAACAGCCTACTTAAATTATCTATTCAATAATTTTATAGTCAAATAAAAGAAAAATTAAATTCAGTTCGAAAAACCTTTAATATTTCCAAATTGACGGTAAGATAATATTTATTTATACACTGAGGTGACTGTATGCTTAATAGTTCTTTAAAAAAAGAAGCCGTTGGAAAGTTAAAAACAGAGGTTACTAATTATGAAAATGCACAAAAAAATGTACAAAAAGCGGCGTTGAATTTACATAATTCACGTACATCGGCATTAGAAGTAATTGAAAATGTAGAACGCTATATCAATTCAATCGCTAATTCACCGAAAGAATTTGACAAGGAATTCGATGCGATTTGCATTAATACTGCAAGCTTTAAAGCATTAAGCGAAATTACCTATGATGAAAAATTGATGATTAAAATTGCGGGTGGTGGTTCGGCAGCCGGTGTAGCAGCTGGTGTAGCTACAGCAGCATTTGCACCAACAGCAGCAATGGCAATTGCAACAACATTTGGAACAGCTTCAACTGGTGCTGCTATTTCAGGATTATCTGGTGCAGCGGCAACAAATGCGGCATTAGCTTGGCTTGGAGGTGGTGCATTAGCCGCAGGAGGAACTGGTGGAGGTATGGCCGCTGGTAGCGCATTATTAGCTTTAGCTGGTCCAATTGGCTGGAGCATTGGTGTAGCAAGTCTAGTAGCAGGTGGCTTATTTGCAAGCAAAAAAAATAAAGAGGCTGCGATAAAAGCGGATGAAGAAAGATTAAAGATTGTAAAAGAGCGTCATAAAATTGATGCTGTTCAATATGAAATTGTTGAATTAAACTCTAAAACAAAAAAATTAATGAATGAATTATACAAAATGATTATGAATTTCACGAACTCTACACAAGGTATTACTTCATTCAAACAATATTCTTTAGATCAACGACAAGAGTTAATTGCCATAATTAACAACACATTTTCTTTATCTAAATTATTTATGAAGGAAATAGGAAAATAATATGACAGTGTGGAAGGATCAAGTTATTGCAGCTGGTGTCGATGGATTTAATACTTGGAAAAGTCAATCGATTGCAAAGCAGTTAGATTCAATTGTCAGCAATTCATTAAAAGAAAAACAAATTCAAAATGAAAACTTTGAAAAGGCGTTGCAGCAATTTACTAAAATGCGTCAGTTTTTAAATTCACCAGAAAATATTTTAGGTTCTCAAAAAACAAAGCATGGTGAGATTGCTGAACACTTTGAGGTGCATATTCGGAACGCTAAAGCAGCTTTAAACGGTCAAGCAGATGTTGCAACGTTTGAAGGTGTGGGAAGAACAGCGCCAGAAGATTTTATTTTGAACGGCGTAAAGACACAGTCAAAATTTATTAACGGAACGAATAATTCTTTGTCCAGTGTGTTAGAGCATTTTGATAAATACCAAGATAAGGCGATGGATTATGTAATTCCTAAAGATCTATACGATATCATTCAAGCTTTGCGTAGTGGTAAGAACCCTACGGATTTAAGTGCAAAGTCCATTAGATCGATTCTACAGAAAGTAGATGAGATTGAACGTCAAACAGGGCGTTCATTTGATGATGTTGTAAAACAATCGATTTCGAAATATGACGAAGTACAAACTGGTAGAGCACACGAAACTCTTCAAAAAAAACAAGAACAAACGGTCAATGAAAATCATCAAAAAATAAATAAAATAGATAAAGAGACTGAGCACAAAAGAGAAGCAGTACAAGCAAATGCTGGCCCTTCATTAAAAGAGGGAATGAAGGTTGCGGGTACTGCCGCAGCAATTAGTACAGCTGTAAGCGCTTGTACAAACATTTATTCAAAAGTTAAATCTGGTACGAAGTTATCCGATTTTACAGCTAATGACTGGAAGGAGGTTGGACTACAGTCAGGAAAAGCTGGTGCAAAAGCAAGTGTTACAGCTGGTTCAATTTATGCTTTGACAGATTTAACGTCGTTGTCGGCTCCATTTGCAGGGGCAGTTACGAGTGCTGCGATGGGAGTTACTTCGCTTTTAGTAGATCATCAAAAAGGTCAAATTGATTTAGATGAAGTCGTAACGCAAGGTCAAATTTTATGTTTAGAAGCCGGTATTGCAGCAATTGGTGGAGCAATCGGTCAAACGCTTATCCCAATACCGGTACTCGGACCGATTATCGGTACAGTAACGACTAATTTTGTTTGGGGTATCGCAAAAGGGAAACTCGGACAAAAAGAAGCTGCATTAAAGCATCTCATGGATGAGTATATGGCAGGATTACTAGCAAAAGTAGATAATGCGTATCATGAAATAATTCGAAAAATAGATGCAATGTATGAACGGTTTAACACATTAATTGATGCTGCATTTGACTTCAATGCGAATAAAGCAACATTAGCTGCAGCTTCGATTCAATTAGCACAAAAAGTCGGTGTTGAAGAGTATAAAATTTTAAAAAATGAAGATGATTTAGAGGGGTTCTTCTTAAACTAAATTTAATATGGTATTCAAAATGTTGTTTCTGTTATAAGGAAAATAATGCTGAGTAAGTTAGCGCAGCGCACAATTATAAATGAAAAAGCTGCTTGATTTGTTCGAGCAGCTTTTTGTTATGAGTGCAATTTATTTATAGTAAGTGGATTTTTATATCCTGTTAGAATTCTGTAAGACTGCACTTTAGCTAAATTTTGCCCTTCACAATTAGCAGCTTTTTCACCGGACACCATAGTCCAATGTTTTCCATCATAGTACAATTAATTTAATAATAAGAATAAATAATATTGTGGGAGGTTATTCCATGACAGGGACACGTCTATTAGCATTAAATGAAGTCGTAAATAATCAGCAGCTTTGTGATGTGTTTTTATGTGCGCCACAGGGAGGAATGCGTAAGTCAAATCGTACTAATACATTGACGCTTATTTCGGATAAGACGAAGCTTTATGATGACAAGGTTGTTGATGATATTTATCATTACACAGGTATGGGCCAGAGTGGTGATCAGAAGATGAGTGGTCAAAATTTGACATTAGCAGAGTCAGATAGTAATGGAGTAGAGATTCATTTTTTTGAGGTAATGAAGCCAAGAGAATATACATATCGCGGACAAGTAGAGCTTGCAGGTGAGCCATATCAGGATCAACAAAAGGATCAAGATGGCAGAATGCGCCTTGTATGGATTTTCCCGCTGCGCTTAATAGATAGTAAAGCGAAGTTTACGAAACTACCATCAGCTACAGATGATAAGCAAGAGATACAGGAAGAATTTAAAGAATTTAAGCAAGTTGAAAACTTACCCATATCACAAACTGAAAAAGAACGTTTGATCAAATCACGTATAGGCCAGGGAAAGTTTAAAAAGTTACTGATCGAACGTGAGTGTAAATGTGCATTATGCGGTGTAACAGATTCGCGTGTTCTAATTGCTAGTCATATTAAACCATGGAGCGCTTCTACAAATGAGGAGAGACTTGATGTGAATAATGGATTATTACTCTGCCCGAATCATGATGCATTATTTGACAAAAATTTGATTTCGTTTGATTTAGATGGAAAGATTGTGATATCTCAATCATTAGATGAAATAGATCGAGTATTTTTGAATATAAACTATGGGTTGCGAGTTAAGTTAAATGAAGAGCAGTTGAGTTATATGGAAGGGCATAATCAAAAACTAATTTAATGAATGATACAAAAACAGTGAATCAAGGAGGTGCTTAATATGAATTTAACGGTAAATCAAGCAGTTTGGTTAGCAGCAGCAATGATGACTTATGAACGATTTAAAAATGATCAAGTAAAATCGATGTCAGATATTGGACTTGTACAAGCTGATATTCAAAAGAGAGCGCAAAGTTTAACAGATAGTAATGTGGAGGGTGCTAGGATTTCTCAGCATTTTAATGGGGATCACGTAAATAAACTACATAATTTTTTTAGACAAATAAATGAGAAAAAAAGAAGACTAAGCTATCCAGGTGAGTTTAACGGAGAGAAAGAAAGACCAGATTTAAATATTCAAGATTTATTGACTTTATCAAGTGGTGAAGAAATCTCAGTGGAACAATTAATTAATTTTGTTGAAACTGAGTACCGTGCCTTTTTTAATAATAAAGAGTCGGCTATAATTGTCCCTAAAATTGATTTCAAAAAAATAATAACACATTTAAATAATTATTCAAATCATGCTTATAAAAGCCCTGATCAATTAGATGAACCAGAAAAGGAATTCTACTTAGCGATAAGAGAAAGCGGAAGCACCACTGTCAATGAGTTAAATAAATTAGCAGATAGTTTTGCTCTCAAGTATGGAGTGAAAAATAAACATAAATCGAGATGGCTTACTGGTGGAAATGATGTTGTTCGAAGATATTTATGGAATCAGCTGAAATATGAAGAATATGAGAATGTCTTAACAAGCATTTCAATTTTTGCTGAGAAAAATGATGAAGAAGTGCAATTTAGAATTTCAATTGAATTAGATGAAAAGAAGGCAAAACAGTCAGACTTCGATCGACATCATAAGATTTTAAATAAGCCATTAATCCAAAACGATCAGTACTGTTATTATATAAAAGTAGATAGAAGCTGGGATTCTAAAGTTTCATATGAACCAGCAATTGAAATTCAAAAGAAAATTCAAGATGGCGAGTATAAAAAGGTGCAAATTGTCTACCATCTGACGAATGAACAAATAAAATTGCGGTCGTTAACAAATGAGATGATCTATCAAAAATTAGATAGTGCTTTTGAAAATTTAATAGAGTATTACAATTTGGTCATAGGCAAAGTTGAAAGTAATCTACCAGAAAAGGATGAATCTACATTGTACGATAAAAATATGATTTTATATGGTCCACCAGGTACAGGGAAAACGTATAATACGGTAATTTACGCTGTAGCGATAATTGAAAACTGTTCCATTGAATCGTTATTCAAAGAAGATTATCAAACTATTTTAGAGCGTTATAACAATTATAAAAAATCAGGACAAATTAATTTTACTACATTTCATCAGTCGTTTGGTTATGAGGAATTTGTTGAAGGGATCAAGCCTGCTTTAGATGAAGAACAAGATGAACTACTTCAGTATAAGATCGAATCAGGAATTTTTAAGGCTTTTTGTGAGAACGCTCAGCAGCTTAAAGTTACAAATAACAACGAAGCTCTAGAGATTGATACTCGTGTCTGGAAAGTGTCACTAGGTGGAAGTGGTATGAATGATGTAAAAGAAGATTGCTTCGAAAATAGTCGTATTCGTATTGGATGGGATTATTTTGGTGAAGATTTAACGGAAGATGAAGAAGAACCAACCGGTAATGTCAAAGATATTTTAGATTGCTTTTATGATGTCATGAGTATTGGAGATATTGTATTTTCATTGGGTGACCAAAAGCATATTGATGCAATTGGCGTTATTACAGGTGAGCCAGAGTGGTTAGAGGATGAAGAATACTATAAACGTTGTCGTTCTGTTAAATGGATTGCTAAAAATATTCATGAATATGTGTATGATTTAAACGGAAAGAAAAACTTAACGTTACGTACTATTTATGAATTGAAAAGAATGTCCACTGATAGTGTCAACGAGCTCATTTTAAAGCACTCTCAAGATGAATTAATAACAGTTGAAGAAAACCATAAGAACTATGTCTTTATCATCGACGAAATCAACCGAGGTAATATCTCGAAAATTTTAGGTGAACTCATTACGTTAATTGAACCGACGAAGCGTCTTGGAGCTCCAGAGCAAATGAAAGTTCGTTTACCATATTCAAAAGAAGAATTCGGCGTGCCACAAAACGTCTATTTATTAGGGACAATGAACACGGCTGATCGCTCGATTGCTATGATGGATACAGCATTAAGAAGACGGTTCCGCTTTATTGAAAAGATGCCAAATGTGCAACTTCTAGAAGAAATTAAAGTAGGTAATATCGATATTCAAAAGATGGTCGACACGATTAACAAACGAATTGAAGTGCTGTACGATCGTGAACACACAATTGGTCATGCTTATTTCATGGCATTAAAAAATGAACCGACGATTGAAAACCTAGAGAATATTTTTAAGAATGCGATTATCCCGCTTCTGCAAGAATACTTTTATGAGGACTACAGCAAAATTCAGCTGGTACTTGGAGATAATGCTAAGGTAGATAATTTAAAGTTTGTTTTAGATACACCAGTACAGATAAACGCAGTATTTAAAGCGAATCCTGACATCGATATCCCTGAAACTAAGTATTCGATTCAATTAGCAGCATTTAAAAAGCATGCTAGTTATATTGAAATTTACGAGTAAATCAGTATGAAGAGAAAATTAGTGGAGTTAAGGGAATATGATGTCATCACAAGCATTCAAGAAACCAGTAAAGAGAGAGGGGCAGTCAATCTAGACAAGGCTTCGTTTAGTCAATTAGAAAACCTAATATTAACCTTCAAAGAATCAAATGAAGCGGATGCGATTGATTTTTTGTCGATTTCATCGAAAAGAAATGTCGGTAAAATAATTCGCGCAAAAAACTATGTTGGTGTGCTTCAATTAAATAATGGTGTCCAACTGCAAATACTTCCGAAAATTCATGGTGGAACACAGGATGACTCGAAAAAAACATTTTTGAAAATGTTAAAGACACTTAGGGATTTTCCGAGCAAGACGTTTAATGAATTAAACTTAAATACTGAAAAAATGCCGATCTTTGAGATATTTATTCGATTGTATATACAGGAAGTTCAGCATCTTATTAAACGGGGATTGAAGTCAGCCTATTATGAAGTGGAAGACAATCTCAAAGTGTTTAAAGGGAAGATGAATTTCTCACAGCAAATTAAACATAATTCAGTACATAAGGAACGGTTCTATATGAAATATGATGAATTTGGTTTGAACCGACCAGAAAATCGTTTGATTAAATCGACACTAATTAAGCTGGCGAAAGAATCTGAGAGCGCGGAAAATATAAAAGAATTACGAAAGGTACTAGCGAATTTCGAATTAGTTGAACCATCCCCTTCTATTGAAAAGGATTTCGCACAAGTGAAAAGTGATCGTAATTCAAAGGATTATGAGACTGTCTTAAATTGGTCTAAGATTTTTTTACGCAATCAAAGTTTTACAACTTTTGTGGGTACTTCATTTGTACAGGCACTTTTATTTCCAATGGATCGAGTTTTTGAGGATTATGTTGGGCGTAGTTTGAGAAGAATGATGCAACAGAAGGAATGGTCGATTTTTTTGCAAGATCGACAGTATCATTTATTTGAGAAGCAATTTGCGTTAAGGCCAGATATTGTTTTACGGAATGAAGTAGAACAACGAACGATCATTATTGATACTAAGTGGAAGATGTTAAAAAATACACCTAGTAGTAACTATGGTATATCGCAGACAGATATGTATCAAATGTATGCGTATGCGAAGAAATATGAAACCAATGAGATTTGGCTTTTTTATCCGATTAACGATGAGTTTAAAGGGAATGAGGAAATCTTCTTTATTAGTGACGATGGTGTGCAAGTGAATGTGTTTTTTGTAGATTGTCATCGGATTGAAGAGAGCTTAGAAGTTGCTGTAGATAAATTTGGAATTTAAATTCAAAGGTAGGAAAAGAATTAGCCTTATAAATTATAAAACCTCCTATAAATGTATCAACTGATACATTTATAGGAGGTTTTATTGTAAGCCCGAAATATAAAAAATGGTGCTCCTTTTCGGGCTTACAACTTTATAGAGGTTAAATAGTATAGTGTTTCATTATCTTGTAGATTGATTCTTTAGAATTACTTTTAAGTTTTATGAATTGATTAATTTTATTAAAAGAATTAATTCATAAAGAGATTGATTTTTTATAGCAATCAAAGTATTATAAATTTTAAAAAAGGAGTAATTTTGTGGAAATCAATCAAGTTTATGTTAAGGATGATATGAGGATTGGCGTCATTGGAATATCAGGAAAGGGTAAATCTACTTTTTTAAATCATCTTATAGAGAATGATATTTCAAATGAGTTGGAAGGTTTAATTGGGAAAGAAAATAAAGAAAGAGAAATGTCAGGGCAAACAAAAAATCCAATTAGATATTTTATTGGGAATGAATATCTCACACCAGTGTTTAAAGTAAGTAAATTGATTAATAATGAAGTTAAAGAAACTACAATTGAATTAGATGAAGTTGTTACATATTCTCAATCTGATGAAAAATGTAGTATTAGTATGTATGTAAAGCCTTCTAAACAATTCAAAGCAGCAATGGATTCATTTAATTTGAAGAGAATAGAATTAATTGATACTCAAGGAATTTTGGATTCTTTAGATAAAGAAATATCTGCACCTTTAGAAATTCTTTCTTGTTCAGTATTGCTTTATTTATATGACTCTACGGATCAAGGCAGTAGAGGAGACTACATTGAGAAGTATCGTACATTTTTGAATTCTGTTTTGGATAAACCAATAATCTTTTTAGAAACAAATACACAATGGCAAGTATCGAAATCGGAACTTTCTAACATCATGGATATTTACCAAGACAAATTAGAAGAATTAGATACAGATTTTTCTATACATGAAGAAGAAATTAAAGATAGATATACGATTTTGACAAAGAATGATGAGTTTAATAATAACGAAAAATACCTTTTAAATTGTATATTAAGTGCTTCGCAGTCATCTGTAAATTTTTATCGTATTAAAGTTCCACGTGGATATAATGAAGAGTTTAAAACTTGTTTAAACCTCTGTTCCGCTCATGTAATGAATAAAGTTTTTAATAGGTTAGAAACTCTAAAAAGTAAGATTGTATCTGAATTTGCCAAAGCAAAAGGAGAGTTTAAAAAAGATGTTTCCTTCGAACTTTGTTATGGATTACTGAGCGATGTATTTCAAAAGAAATATAAAAGAATAGATTATAATAGTAATGCCTATGTGTTAAGGTATGCAAGACATGATGCAAGCCGATTTATCGATTCCTTAAAGGCCCTAAATAACGGAGATTTATTTAATATTTCTTTTTCGAAATCTCAACATGAAATTCACACACAGTTCGGTTTTCATTTGATTTATGAGACATATGTTGATCAAAAAACACTTGATTGCATGCAAATTTTACTGGATTTATATATGGCATATTTAAGAAATATTACAAATGAAAATGGGGATAAATTATCTAAAGCTGTACGAATGTATATTGCAATGACAATATCAAGTGAGTTTAGTTTTAGAGATACAGCTTATCATATTCAAATTCTTAATGAAGATATCTTTAAAGAGGCATTAGAAGCCTTGAAAAAATGGATCGGTGAAATTCCAGTAGAAAAAGTTATATATCAAGAATATAAAAATTTTGATGATGTTGTTAATGATGGAAGTATTCACTATGAAGATATCCTTTATTGGACACTAAAAGAAATTGAATACCCAAATTCATTAATTACAAAGTTGGATTATTTAAGCATGATTATAAGTAATAAAATGTCAGAAGTTGCGACTGAAACATTTACTAAAAGTACAGGGAATTTATTAACAACTACTTAGGTTCTTTAATACATTTTTGTATCAGGGCTAAAATCGGGGTCAACTAGGGTTTTGGTATTTTTTTAATTTCATTCAGTTTCACTTGATATCAATAGGTCCGAAAAGTGTGCCTTTACAGTACGCACGACAAATAGCCAGCTATCTGAAAGAATTTCAGTTAGCTGGCTATTTTGCACATGTAGCTTGGGTCTTCTCAGACCAAGGTAAGTAATCATGTAACAGTTCATATTGCTGATATATCGATAAAGTTGGTAACTCTGTCAGTAGCTTGATTAGATATTGATAGAAGTTCTCGTGAGAAAACAATCCGTTCAAATTATGAAAAATTCATTGCTGATACACCAACATGTCAAATATGTTCAGGTTATTTGGATAAAGCACCAAATGTTATAGGTACACATAAATGTTGTGAAAATAAAGATATTCCTTGAACAATTACAAATTGAAATCTAAATCAAAATGGGGCTGAAATATAATTAGTCAAAACCTTAAAAGGCGCGAGAAATCAGTTTTAGAAACCTTGATTTCTCGTGCTTTTCTGATGGGAATTTGCTTTGAAAATGTTTAATTTTATAAATATATTTCTTCAACTTCGTATATCTTAATTTGAGCGCAATTTAAATATACTTCTCTATTTCAAATAAGATTTGGTCAATACTAAAATGTGAATACTTGTTATGAATCATTACTCTCATGAGCTAGTTTATTGAATAGTAATACATGCTCTTGATCCATCCTAGCGTTTTGGTTAAAAGATTTATTAGTTGTTTTTATATTTCTAATCCATCGTTTATTAAACTCAAAACCAATATGGATTAACTGTTCAATAAATTTATCGGCTACTGCTACTGGTGTTTTATTTACTACTGCATCCCCTATGACTATACATAATTTAGAGCCGTGTTTTAAAAGCCTAAACCATTCAATAAAACATTGATTCATGTCTTCAAAATATTTATCGGGTGTTGCATTAGGACGAGTAAATGTATCATGCTTACCAATTTCATAGTCTCGTGCCAAACTGACATCTCCATCTATCCAATGAATTCGATGTCTATGGTATTTATGATAATCGTAAGCATTTAAATAAGGTGGAGAAGTAATAATTAAATCGATTGATTCATTTTCTAAAAAACTTAAATCTCTTCCATCTATATGGAATACTTTGCTTTTATTAGTATGATCGAACGCTTCTTTCTCAATATTATTTATTACTTTTTTTAGCTTAGTTTTAAACTGCTGTAAAGCTTTTCCTTTATCGTACTCGTAAATTTTCCTTGAATATCTAGTATCACTATCTTGATAAGAAACATTAACAATTATGGATGAGAATATGGCTGTCAACAATTTCTTAACTATTGCTTGTTCATTATTAATTAAATAATTGATTGCACCTAATTCAGAAATTGCTTCCTCACTAAACCAATACTCTAGATTCTTGTATTCAGGGACTATTCTATCTAATTTTTCTATATCATTGCTCTTGATTGATTCTAATTTGATGAGAAATTTACTAAGAAGCTCTAAATCATCTTTAGTATAATTTAATGTTTTTGCCTCACTTATTAAACAAGCTACACTATTATTATCAATTCCAACGGCATTTCTACCATTTCTTAAGGCTTCTAATAATGTGGTGCCACTACCGCAAAATGGATCTAAAACTATATCATTCGGCTTAGTCCACTCCAGTATTGCCTTTTTGGGTATTTCCGGAATAAATTTCGCTGGATAAGGGTGGATGCTGTGTAATCCTTTGCTACTATTTGCATCTGAGAAATCCCATTCATTACTAGAATCAAACTTTTCATTTGAATAAATTGCCTTTCTATCAATACCACCTGAATTAATTCTCTTCTTCTTTACTTCTTTATAAAAAACCAATATAGACTCAGCATTTCCACTGTTACTTTGGAAAATATCTCTAGATGCTAATAATTCCATATCTACAAAGGCATATTGCTGCCAACCAACTAACTTTCCTATTTCAAAAAGTAATCTATCTGTAGGGATGATAACTTTGGTGCCATCCAAAAGAGTACTATTATTTCCTACTATATAGAAAGCATACGTATCATTTTTCATCATTTTATATGACCTTGCCATGGAATCTAACATATCTAAAAAGTATTTCGCTAGTAATGCTGGTAAATTTCTTCGTCTAAAACCTATACCTTCTTGATGATTAATTTCGGCAATAGAATTAACCATTTCAACTACAGATGTTGGGAGTTCCTCTTTTCTTTTTTGATAATAATTCCATAAATCAAGCCTTTGTCGTTCTGTTATCTCTCTATTGCCAATCATTTTTAGGTCGGTATTTTTATGCTCTGATCTCGGCAATAGTCCTAAAACAATTAAACTTAACCTATCTGTATCCAAGTATGGTAATGCAGTAGCATATGGCGGAGAAGTAATTAATAAATCATATTGCTCTTGATTTGAACTATCAACTTCAATTTCATTAATACTACTATTAATAATTTCACTAACACCAACAGAAATATTCAATGTGTCTTTCGTCTTAATAAATGGTATAATTTTATCTAATTGGTAACCTATTTGCTTTATAAATTCTTCAATAGCAAATCCACTTTTATATTCATAAATTTCTTTACGGACTCTTAGGTCACTTTCTTTTTGATAAGACACCGATCTAATAATATTGCTTAAACAAATTTTAAAAAAGTTATAGAATACTAGGTTATTTTCTATTTTAATATTATCTAAAATAAATGCTATTTCTTTAAGGCAATCAAGAGGAAACCAATCTGACAAATACTTGAAATCTTTATCAGACCAAAGTTTTTTTAAATTTTCTTCTGTAAATACAATATTGCTATTTTTAATTTGCTCAATTAAATTTTGTGCAGATAAATATAATTTCTCTGGATTTTCTCTAAGTAATTTACTTTTAGTTTCGGAAATAAGAATTGATAGAGGGTTTAAATCTATTCCTGTACAATCCATATTTAACATATTAGACTCACATGCTGTTGTGCCACTTCCAGAAAAAGGTTCTAATATTTTTGACTTTTCCGGTATCTGGCTAATATTTATTAAAGAACGTACTAGTTGCGGGAAAAATTTCCCTCTGTATTCATGTAGATCATGAACCCCATAACGTAAATACCTTCTTTTAGGATAATCCATAAATTCTATAATATTTACTAAATCGTCGGGGGATTTTTCAAACATGACTTGATAAGTTGGTAATGTATACGAATTAGAATTCGTAATACTTTCCCAATACGCAGATTTTTTTTGTAAAACATCTGTATATTCGGGATTTATTTCAACTGAATCTAAAGGCATTTCAGTAAATTTGGGTGTATATTTTTGCTTTGAAGTTAAAGCTAATAATTCTTCTTTAGCTAACAATTTTTCAAAAGGTTGTATATAACCTTTTAATTTTATATAAGTATCAGTACTCAACTTTATTCCTCCAGAAATACTATTATCATGATTACGTAAATCTTATTTTAACATTAATTTGAGTTAGCATGATAATGCTAGAATTATTAAATTTAATTTAGAAAGGCTGTTTTAGTATATGGTATTAGGATACATAGAACTATTTAAATATTTATCGAAAAAAGACGGCATAATTTTCGGCCAATTAGTACAAGACGCCAAAGAAAGATGGTATGAAAGAAAATATAATTTCAATATTGTTAATGACGAATTTTTAGATATTTGGCCAGAAAATAAAACTCAATATACCATACGTTTACCTAAAAGAATCCCTCTTACCTCAGAATTAGTTATATTTTTAGGATTATATAGTGGCGATGGAGCAAAGGGTTCAGAGAAGAAAGATAATCCAGGTAAAATTGTTACATCTATTGCATTTTCTCAAAAAGAACCACACCTAATAAAATTCGCAATAGAACAGTTCCGATCATTATTTGGAGAATCTATAAGTTTTGAATTTTCACTCGGAGAAGATTCTGCCTATTTTATGGGTAATGAGGGCCATCAAAAAATTAAATCTATACTGAAAACTGATGCCCCTCTAGTTTTAAAGCCCTTAAAAGATGTTAGAACAGAATTAAAAGATGCCGATCAAGCTTATTTAAGGGAAACTAGAAATACTGGTATCACAAATGATGATGCTCTAGCATTTCACTATCAATACTATAAAGAAATGCAAGAATATCTCATTAATATTAAATTAGCTGAATTAAATGAGGTAAAAATAATCTTGAATGAGAAAGACAAAGTTACAGCATCTTTACGAAGACCTTTCAAGAAAGGAGCCAGACAAATTGGTGGGACTAGTAGATCTGATGAACTTTACGTTCGTGGCGTAACCGGAATGGGCGAGTTATTTTTGAAAATTTTACATTCTGTTGAAGAATCTATACTTAAAGATAATTCAAGTTCTGACGACGAATTAATCAAATGGGACTCTACACCTTCAGCAATCGGAGAAATTGTTGATCTTAAAGATTTTTTCACAAATAATAATTACTCAGTTATAAATAATACTCAACCTAGTATAGAAGAAGAAGCCCTTTTTATAAAGGGGCGTTATCCAAGAGGTGCTGAAGTAAATATATTTAAGGAACTGAGACTAGATCCTTTATGGCTATATGCAGCAGGTCTATATTTGGCTGAGGGTACAACTTCTAAAGAAAAATTGTTTCAGATGTATACTTCAAATGCAACAGGATTTGCATTAAGTTTTACATCATCCGAGCCCAATAGTTTAGAAATTATTGTTAGAGCACTTAGAAAATTATTTTATAACACTGAGATAATTAACTCTTGGAAAATCAAAGTGGGTTCTCAATACTTCCCTGAGTTAGTTACAACAGGACTTAAATTAGGAGTACCTATGTTAAGAGGTGGAAAAAGTGGAGATGGCAAATTACGTACAATTGAAATCTCTTTAAGTATAAAAGAATGGGCATTAGAAGTAATACCTTATCTAAAGCCATATGAAAATAAGTATTCTCATGTTGAACCAACCGGTGCTGGTGTAGCAAGGATTGACTTTTCTTCATCTTCTACGTTATGTAAATGGTATTTTGCACTAATTATATATGCTACCTTCAATTATTCAACTAGCAATCCTAAAGGAGATTTCTAATGAAGATAAACCACGTTTTGTTACCTAACCTAGAGCTAGATGAGAAATTTCAATTACCTAAAGAATATAAAGTGTTTTTGAATAAATACTTAGAAAATTTATATTTTGAGATTGCTTCAGACTCCATTGCAATGTCTGAAGCCGTTAATGGAATAATTGCTGAATTATTGTTATACAAAGAGTTAAGAGTTGACTGGTATGAAATAGTAAATGAGTTACTTGAATACAATGAAACCCCTATTGCTTATTCCGAAAATTATGGAAAGAAATTGTTTGGATTTGATTCACAATGGCTTCAAACAGATGTTCATTGTATTTACAATCACAGATTTATTATGCAGTTACTGAAAAAGCCGATGTTAGATTATGAACATCTTATTTTACAACTAGTACAACCTAATGGATATATATATAATCCAACAGTGAGTATCACCAATCCAAAAACACGAATGAAGTCCGAATTATTTATGTCATTAGCAATGGGATTTGAAATAGTTGGAACTGGAAAAATACCTGAAATTTCCCGCAAAATAATTAGTAATCTTGAGCATACTAATTACATTGCTGCTGAATATTTTAAAATACGAGCGTTAAAAATTATTAATAAAGATATTAATCAGTATATAATATTAGCGAACGAAAATTTACTACAAAAATGTAATACTGGAAACGGCTATGCTGATTTTGATGTCAAAGATAAAATTGATGACTACATGGGGACAACTAAAAGAATATCTCGTGACAAGATGGTTGGCTCTCCTTTAATTACAAATTACGCTTCAGAACTTTCGAAAAAATTAACTAGCGAGTCTCAAGAAGCCTTTAATGAATCTTTGATTGAGTATTCTAATCATCTAAGAGTGAATCCCCTTGATATTTTAGCTTTCAAAATGCGCGATTTAGAAGCTGATTTTGGTGAGAGTATAACTCCTTTTGAAGTATTCAGTGCCTATGTAATTATTAATAAAAATAAATAAGGTCTAATTATTTATTATAAGGTTATTTATCTTTAGAATCAGAACTTAATATTGAAACTCTGACATATTTTATGGCTCTGTTTAACGTAATTGTTTTTAATAAAATAATAGACTAGGCAATAGTTAACCTACTCTATTGCTGGTGTTTATCAATATAGTTGTAGCATCAAGCTACTTTATTTCTTTACACAATTCAACAAAACCACAAAGTCTTTCGAAGCTATAGTACTGCAATTAAATATTTATTAAATGTAGTCAAAAACCTAGTCAAAAAAATCATTTGCTCCCACAAGTCTTGATTTAACAATATTTTGAGACGGTAGGTTTGACTCCCGCCTTCTCAATTTTTAGAATCATAGGATTTCACAGAGTGCCAAAACCCTTGATAATCCAGGGTTTTGGCACTTTTTTAATTGCATCCAATTTCACCTGCTTTCATTCAGATCTAGTCAGAACTCAGTTAAAAGTTTAACCTTCTAAATAGCTCACAAACTTCTGTATAGTGCCTTCTTTGGCTTTTTTAGTGACGTGTGTATAAATGTCTAATGTAGTTTTTACGTCAGAATGGCCAAGTTGATCTTGAACTACTTCTTTAATGCTTGCACCTGCTTCGAATAAAAGCGAGCAGAGTGTATGACGTAATAAATTCAGGTAGAAAAAAGGTACATGTAGCTATGTTAGTGGGGAGCCTCATCAGCCTATATTGCTTATCATATTGTTAGGTGTCATACCCTATTTCGAGATATTAATGAAAATGTTTAGGTAAGTTTAAATATATTAAATCATTGTTAGTATGTGAACTTATTAGAAGTTGGTTGAGAAAAGGGTCGTATTATTAATTTTAAACTATACAAATTAATTCAAACGATTGTAACTATAAATTTAAGAGTTGAACAGATATATCTTTAATTTTCATGATAAAATATTAGGAAGAATATGTATTGGGCCATATCGAAATGAGGTATTTATATGATTATTTATGAGGCTAATATTTCAGAATTCCTTGAAGACGTTGCAAATGAAGTTATTGTTGATCGTTTATATAATGTTTATCAAGAAAAAATCGGTCGTACATCAAAGAGTGAAATCCGTTCATGGGATCATTCGCTACAGCGTATGTCGAATGTTTTACGTGATCGAGAAATCCCAAAGGATGCGAAGACAGCGATTGAATTTAAAATTCCGAACACAGGGAAGCGTGTCGATTTTATTATTGCAGGTAATGACGGAGTAGAGGACCATGCAGTCATTGTTGAACTGAAGCAATGGGAAACGGTAGAAAAAAATGATCGCCTTGATGCCGTTGTGGTAGAAACTTATTTGGGTGGTTCAAAGCGTCCAACGACACATCCGTCTTATCAGGCTTGGAGTTATTCTTGTTTAATTGAAGACTTCAATGAAGAAGTCCGAAATGTACCAATTCATCTTCAGCCATGTGCGTATCTACATAATTATTTCATTCAAGAAAATGATCCAATATTAGATGAACATTATGCAGAGTATATTGAAAAGTCACCGGTTTTCCGAAAAGGCGAAATGGAGCAACTTCGCCAATTTATAAAAAAATATATTAAATATGGTGATAAAAATGATATCATTGCAAAAATTGAGAATGGTCGAATTAAGCCTTCTAAATCGCTTCAAGATAGTATAGCTGCAATGCTTCAGGGTAATCCAGAGTTTGTAATGATTGATGATCAAAAGGTAGTGTATGAGCAAATTTTAGATTATTCAGCAAGCTGTATTGCAGAGAATAAAAAAGGTGTTTTCATTGTAATAGGTGGTCCAGGTACAGGGAAATCTGTGTTAGCAATCAACCTGTTAGTACAGCTGATACAGGACGATTATTTTGCAATGTACGTAACGAAAAATAGTGCGCCACGAGATGTCTATGCAACGAAGCTGAAAGGTACGATGAAGAAAAAAAGCATCGATAACCTATTTAAAGGTTCTGGAAGTTTCCATGCTACAGATAAAAATGAATTTGATGTTTTAATAGTGGACGAGGCGCATCGATTAAATGAAAAGTCAGGCTTATTTAGTAATCTTGGAGAAAACCAAGTAAAGGAGCTTATGAATAGTGCGAAGTTCAGTGTGTTTTTCATTGATGAGGCACAACGAGTGACATTAAAGGATATTGGTAGTGTGGAGCTAATTAAAAGATTTGCTGATGAATTAGATTTGCAAGTATATGAAGGAGAATTAGCTTCGCAATTTAGATGTGATGGTTCGGACGGCTATATTGCGTGGTTAGATGATGTCCTTGGAATTCGTGAAACAGCAAATAATAATGATTTAGGGATGGATTATGATATTCAAATTGTAGATTCGCCAAATTTGCTACGCAATATGATTAAAGAGAAAAATAAAGTTAACAACAAGGCTCGCATTGTGGCAGGCTACTGCTGGGAATGGATTTCGGATGGGAAAAATAATCGTGACGTACATGACATCGTCATCAAAGAGCATGATTTTTCAATCAGCTGGAATTTAGGGAATGATATTTGGGCAATTGCGGAAGCATCCGTAGATGAAGCGGGCTGTATTCATACATGCCAAGGTTTAGAGTTTGATTATGTTGGCGTCATTATTGGCGACGATTTACGCTATGAAGATGGCATCGTTATTACAGACTATACAAAACGTGCGAAAACTGATCAATCTGTTAAAGGCATTAAAAAATGGATGAAGGAAGAACCAGAGAAAGCAGAGGTGGCTGTTGATGCGATTATACGTAATACGTATCGTACATTGATGACACGCGGGCAAAAGGGATGTTATTTGTATTGTACAGATGAAAAACTTACGGAATATTTGAAGCAACGTTTAGTAAAAGTATATGATGAGCGAAGTGAAATGAAGAATTTACTAGTTGCAGAAAAAGTAGAGGAGTACAAATAATAGGTGAGGATATAACGGGGGTTTTACTTGAAGGCCATTGAGCTGCTTAGACAGCTCTTTTTTCTTATTATTCTAACGGAGCAAGTTGATCGAAGAATGTTGTTAATTCGTGTTCAACAATCGGGCCAGAATGTGGAGGAATGGATTATATTTATATATACAAATTCATATTAATTACGGTGAACCTTATCATAAGTAAGTGCGGTTCCTCATTATTATTGTAAAATAGATGAATAATGTCCTTTCTAGTAAACAGCATGGTATATAAATTTATACTATGCTGTTTTATAATATACTCATGAATATTTGATTAAAAATGTGTATGATTTTTTAAAGAGAGGTAGGTTGATTTGATGGTTAATTTTAATAATTATGGACATTTTAGGAATTATTGTTTCAAAATAGCATCTAATAAAGAAATAGGGCTATCAAAGATAAACCATAATGCTTTTGATACGTTTGAAAAAGCATACTCTTTTTTAATTCACTTGAAGTTATGTAATAGAATACATTTTAAAAGTGAACCATTAGGTAAAATAGTAGACTTCTTCAAAAGAGGGAATGTAGAAGAAGCTACAAATATCATGGATTACTTAGGTAGGAAGGTTTTAGCTTTTGAAAAGGGTGAGGTTGAGATATATTATGTATTTACGTCTTTCAACAGTATGTTAAATACCCAAGTTTCATTTACTGAAGACTTCATTAATACAAGAAATGTTTCAGACCCTTATTTTCCTTCAAAAATACGAGTGCTAGAAATTGTAAATGATACTGAGAAAATCTATTCAATTAATGCTGAAGGTATAAATAGACGAGGTATATTTGGGGTTTATTTTATTTATGATAATGATGGCAAGATAGCGTATATTGGAAAAAGCTCAAGTTGTGCAATTACTAGAAGCTTTGCATCAGCAAGCGAAAGACAATTATTGGATTTTTCAAAGATTGAAATTCGTGGCACTAAAACTAAGTCTGATGTGGCTGTATATGAAGCATATTACATCTCAAAATATAAACCTTATTGTAATAATGATATGGTTTTTGATGATGAAATTTCATTAACACTCCCAGATTTAAAAGTAGATAAAGAATTTATTAGAGCAACTAGTAATGATTACTATGAGTATGAATATAGTTTTATTAGAAGTAGGTCTTGTGACATAAAAGAGGTATTAATAAGACTAGGAGATACCATTTTCTTAGAAAATGAAAAAAACCAAAAATTCTTAGAGAGTAAAGGATTATTCGATAAGTATACAATGAAATCAAAAGCATATGAAAAATGCTTGAATGAAATAAAACAAAATGGAGATACTCCAGTATCTGAACTAAAATGGCTGACTAAATGACTTCTTTTTTGTATTAATCAATTTATTCTAAAGTGCACCTAATCATATTCCTAAAAGCCTAGGTATCATAAATTAAAGTGTACCCTTTGTAAAGGACATTTTGAAAAAAAGCTAGGCTACCTCTTGAAGCTGCTGTCTGTATTTTGCAGGCGGCAGCTTTTTCAAGTTTCATTGCCCTCGATAATGGTTGTAATATATCATATAACTTTTCACTTCTCGTTTTACTTCTTCTAATGTTTCGCACGCTTTCAAATTGGTTTCATCTTTAAAATGACCGAAGAAGGATTCTTGAGGGGCGTTATCCCAACAGTTTCCTCGACGTGACATAGATTGCCCTAGTCCCATTTTCTTGTATTTTTTGAAAACCCCCTGCTGTGCAGGGGGTTCCGGAAAGCTTTTAGCTATGGACAATAAAAAAACTCCAAACGTACAATCAAGTCAGGTCTGGTCAACCGACTTCGTACGAAAGGAGCCTTTAAAAATGGATAATAAAAGTTTAGCACATACAACATGGAATTGTAAGTATCACATAGTGTTTGCCCCAAAGTGTATCTGCGTTTATGGGCTACTTAAAAGGGAAGAGTAGTTTAATGATTTTTGATCGACACGCTAATCTAAAGTATAAATATGGTAACCGTCAATTCTGGTGTCGAGGATACTATGTGGATACAGTGGGACGGAATAAGAAAAAGATTCAGGAGTATATAAAAAATCAATTACAGGAAGATATCTTGCAAGATCAAATGACGATAAAAGAATTCATTGACCCATTCACAGGAGAAGAAATCAAGAGAAAGAAAAAATAAGTAAGCCGCTTTAGCGGTTTGTGTGGAAACGGAGTGCGGTTGGCAGACCTTTCAGAATGTCTTTAGACATGGGCCGGTCCCCCAGCGTTTCACGCGCAGAGCAAACCACCAGTTATACTGGTGGTTCTGATTACTAAAAAACGATTATTTATAATAATTTTGTTTGTATAAATCAAGTATTATGAAAAAGATTAATCACCCATTGATTGCTTCAAATGAGTTTTTTCTTTATCTATTAATGATTTGAAATATTGCTTAGGATGTTCTCCAAAATCAGGTTTCTGTCTATTCGTCATTTTTTCAGTATAAAATTGAATAATTCGATCAGCATCTTTTCTAGGAAATACAGAATCAATCAAGTTAAATAAGTTTCCACCATTGTGAGTGTTGATAAAAATTTGTTTTAGCATAATATCAGCAGTAGCAAAAAGAAAAACCTCATTCATTTTTGACTCATCCCAATAAAATGTGCTCCAATTTGATAGATAGGTTAAATCCCAAGCTTGATTTATGCAACCTTTGTCTATTCTTTCAAACATATTACTTTTAGCGTGTTTAGGTGCCTTGATGCCATTTTGATCTGAAAATAACAAAATCAAATATGTGTTAATATATTGTGAGATAAGCAAATTATCAAAATTCCATTTTAAAAAGGCTATTACTTTTTCTACTGGATTCAAATCAGGATTTCGATATAAGTTAACTAAGTGTAACATACTAGCATAATTCATCAGGAAATGATCACTACTTTTATGATAGATAACGGTATTTTCATATGGAGTATTGGAAAAATTGCATTTTGGAATTGTATCTACTCTACCATCGGCTAAATATAACCAAATCTGTGTTGGGTAAAAATCAAAAATTTCATTAAAGTTCTTTAATTCAATTTTAGCGTTTAAAGAATCATCACCTTTTGAGGCATTTTCCATTATTGCTAGCCCAGCACTGACTGGAAGTTGATTCATCTGAGACCACAACATTAGAAGAGCGATCATTCTCTTTTCCATTTCATCTTTTAAATCACCATTCTTCGTAAGAGACATTAAGCTACTCAAAAGATTTCTATCTAAAAATAATATAACTTCTTTTTCTCTCTTCACAGCTTGGAGTTCAGCGTAATTTATCTGACCGGTTGATCCATAATTCGGATGGAAGACTATTTGAGCATTGTTTAAAGCATCCCAAATCATTTGTGGCTTATCGTCCTGTAGTAATAAGAAACTCATTGTATTATCCCCTTTATTTTAGTAAAATAGAAGCTTTGAAATATCATAAAAATAAGAACGTTTGTTTCTGTTATTTTATGATACTACAATCATTAGAAAAGGAAAAGTATTGCATAACTTTTACAAGCTTTGAGAAGCTATATCATGCTGAGTAGATATTCGACTTGTCTTTTTAATAGAAAAAAGCCTCACTTAGTCACATCAATGCCCTACCATATCATAAGTAGAGTCGGTTAATAAAAAATATAAACCACACATTAATTATTGATATAATTAATGTGTGGTTTATTTTGGTATTGGAGGGCAGAAAATGAATATTTACAGTAGTACTCTTGCATTTTTTGAAGCTAATTCAGTTAAAATAGATGAAATATATGCAAAAAATTTAATTTTGGATATTTCGGGAATTATACCTCTAATTGGTGATGATTGCATAATCGTAAGACCTAACTTATCTAGAAATAATAAGTTTATAAAGGAATTTATTGGTGATGACTTTAGGGTACTAAAAGAAAAAAACGAAATTTATCAGTTCATTCAAGAGGCACTAGGTTATTTGCAAGTTAAATTATACAATTTAGTGTTGCAAAATCCTATTGGTTATTTAATTTCCTTATATACAATGCTAGACTACAATATACAAATGACACCGTTAGTAATGGGAACAATAAAAAATATAGATACTAATAAATTTGAAGATGAAAATATTAGAATTTTAGCGAATTCTATTAATACCTTTGGGAAAAGTGTTAGTAAGAATGATTTTAAGGATAATCTAAGGTATATAGAAGATTTAATATCTAGAGATAAACAAGCTTTGCAAAAGGTAATTAACTATATAATTAGTTATAAATTAAAATATACCCATACTAATATTCAAATTAATCTTGAGCTGGAGGATTTAATAGAATTGACTAGAGATATTTACTATATTCTTACTCTTAAGCAAGAAATATTTTCTAATATCGAAGTTGCCAGCCTTGTTATTAATAATCAAAATGTTGTTATAAAATCTGAAAAGCAGTTGATAACTACCCCTTTAGGTGAGTTTTATGACTGGTTAGATAATAGTATGGAAAGTAAGTTCGAATTTAATGGTGAAGTTAATAAAATAATGAGAGAATTCATTGGGGTTGATAACTTAATTATTGAAAGTGCCATAAAGAAATTTCTTGATGGAAACAACGAATTTCCAGGGATGTTTTTATTTGATACAGAGAAGTTAGTTGAATTTTTGAAAAATTATCTTTCTATTGATATAGAGAGTGCTCAAAAAATAAAAAATGAATTGGTTTTAGATGGTTTCAAAATCTCTAAAATACCAAATGATGTTTCTTTAAAAGAAGGAAGATTGTTAAGGCAAAGCATTTTAAAATTAGATTCAGAATTGTATATCTGTAGTGAACCAGTTTTTGTATTTTCTTTAATGGGAATTATATCAGATATTACGGAAGGGAATATTCCGAATAAAGAATTTAAAGGGAAATTATTCAATTTTATCCACAAAACGCACGTTGAGTTTGAAGTAGATGTAAAGAAATTATTAGAGAAAAATACATCATATCAATTTTTAAAAAGAGGAATTCATGAGATGTTTTTTAAAGAATTCAAACTACCTGGAGAAATTGATATATTACTAGTGATTAAAGACGTCGCATTTGTTATTGAATGTAAAGCATTTGCATTACAACTTAATTTAAGTGGAATGTTATTTGAAACCAAGAAAATTAAAGGAATTAGTAATCAAGAATCTATTCAACAAAAGTTAAAATCAAAAATTGATATTTTAAAAGAACATAAACAGGTAGTAGAAAATATTGTTGGTACAAAAATAAAACGAATCGAAGGGGTAATTATTACAAAGAACCCCTCAATGGCTACTACAGTTGATATAGGTTTTTATAATGCAATACACAGTTCTCAAATCTTAGAGTATATAGAAAACCGCACTTACTCACATAACGGAGAACCGTATCATAAGTAAGTGCGGTTTTTAATTGAGGAGCCCTCTAAAAGGGCTCTATTGTATAGCTTTATAATACTTATTTATCCCTATCCAAAGTGAGCTTTCCTATGGCAGTTTGGACAAAGGGCTACCGCATTCTCTACTGTATCATCTCCACCTTTAGCAAGTGGTATAACATGGTGCACTTCAAGATAAGGTGTTCCATCAGTTACTCGAAGAAAAGGTGCTTCATTTTTACAATAATTACAAATACCATTAGCTTGTTCTAAAACCTCGGCCACAACATTTGGATCACGTTTAAATCCAGTAGTAATTATTTGCACTGTTTCAGGCTTTTTATTTACAAGTTTTAATAGTTCTTTACGTTCATTTGAAGTTAATTTTTGAGCTTCTTTAATGTTCTTATAAATCTCTTTATGGTATTCCTCGTCAGTCATAGGGTTAGTTGTTTCGTAAATATTTACTTTTTTTAACCGAAACCACTTAGATCCATCACTCTCACTAACCATTTCAATACATTGAAAAATACCTGTTAAAGTTAACTCCAGCTTATTTTTAATAAATACATAAATTGGCGTTTTTGTTTTATTTGAATTCAAAATTGCTTGGTTTACTTTATAGTTAGGGTCAAATTTTTCTTTTAAACTATAAAGATAGTATTTTAACTCTACCTCAGGTATTAACCAACTATTAGGATATTTGCCACCATCTAATGTTGCTTTTATAAAAATTGCTTGATAATTAGGGTAACCTGGGATTAAATAAATTCCAGATTGTACATTGTACGTTTTTGCAAAAATAGCAATATCCCATGAAGAAAATATTTTTCCTATAATAAAATCATTAAGTACGGTCGTATTATCAAAATCGTGGTTAAATTTTTGACAAAACACTGGGAGAATATCCTCGTAAGTATTTAGGCCTAATTTCTTCATTGTATCATAAACTTCATCTTCACCAGGTGAGGGAGTATTGTGGAATCTTTCTAAGTATTTATAGAGATCACCTGTTTTTTTCATTTTATTAACAATGTTTTTTGAGTTTTGTACTTTATTTTTTATCTTCTGATTTAGATCTGGATGGTTTAAAGCTGGGTTATCAACTTCTTTTAATATGAAATTTCTAGCCTGTTCAATCATACTTTATCCCCTTACTAGTAGCATTATAAAGATAATAATACCAATTAATAATAAGGGATTACTAGAAAATGTTATTTAAAAAAGGAAAATTATTATGGTAAAAAATAAAAAATGTGATTAGGGTGGTAGAATTGGAGATTCTTGAAGTAAGTCAAATAAAAATTAAACTTACAGAAGAATATACAAGACTAATAGACCTCACAATTTTTTTATAACTCGTAGTCAAAAACGTAGTCAAAAATAATCTATGCCCCCGCAAGCCTTGATATAATAATATTTTTAGACGGTAGGTTCGACTCCCGCCGTCTCCATTTTGTAGAAATCAAATGATTTCAATGAGTATCTGTGACGTAAAGCATAAAATTTCCGTTTGGAAACTTTATGCTTTATTTTATTTTTGGAAGTTTTATGCTTGATTTTGAAAACTATACCGCAATCGGGCGCTCTCCTCGATAAAGGAAAGTGTTTTTTCATTAGGGGACCAGGTGCTTGTAGAGAAGATAAGGAACTAAGAAGATTGAGTTAAGATCCTGTAATATACTGCAGGATTTTTATTTTGAAGTGAAAATAGTGCCGATATTGCAATTATCGTATTCTGTTGTTTATTTACCAAAAAGGTTTTAAGATTTAGTTATTTTCTTGTTATTGATGATAGGTTTTTATGACTATTTATATCCATAATATACTATCAAAAATAGATAGTTTAGCACCATCTTAATAGTGATTGTCTGTCTATAATAGATAATGTTTCAAAAATCACAATTATTAGGAGGAAACTAATTGCTAAAGAAAATTTTCATTCAATTGATTGTTTTGGCAATGTTCATTGCCTTTATTCCTATTGGGAATTTTGCAAGTGTGGCTGCCAAAGAATCTCCCAAAACAAATACGAAAGGAAATGAAAAAACTGAAGTAGTAGGAGAACGTACGCAAACTTCTAAAACGTTTAACAATTCTGATGGTACTTATACAACTGAAATATATGAAGCACCTATTCATTTTAAAGATAATAAAGGTAACTGGAAAGATATTGATAACGATCTACAAAAAAAGAAAAATAATGGCAAAGGGCAATTTGAAAATAAAGCCAATAACTTTGCTGTGACATTTGATGAAAAACTTGAAGAGGAAACGAACAACGTACAAGTAGCCGATAACCAATACAACCTTAATATTGGATTAAAAGAAATGGAACAAAAAGGTGAAATAATTCCTGCTAAAGAGGTTATCGGGGTTGCTACAGATAATCAAATTGAGTACCAAAATGTTTTTGATAATATTTCGACTACATATTCTGTTGGAGAAAACTTTGTAAAAGAAGATATTATAATTAACAAAAAGCCCAAAAAAGGGTTACCAAAAACCTTCTCATATCAGCTATCCCTTGAAAGTTTGACATATGAACAAATTAATAATCAAATCCATTTAAAAGACGCCAAATCAGGTGAGTTGGTTTATGTTATAGAAGCACCGTTTATGTATGATGCTTATAAACCTGTAGGCTTTCAATCTATTGACGGTACAAATTCTATACCTGAAGAAGCAAAATCTTATAATATCACGTTAAAAACACGAGAAGAAAACAATACTTTATGGATTGATTTAACTCCTGATGCAGCTTGGCTACAGGATACTAAAAGACAATACCCTATTGTCATTGATCCAACAATTGTACGTATCCAAGGAAACTCAAAAATGGTGGATACAACAATTCGTAAAAAGTTTCCAACGCAAACCGGAGGAAATGACACAGAATTAGCTACAGGTACAGCCACAGACGGAAATATTGTAAGAAGCTTATTGAAGTTTGATGTAACGCCTATTCCTGAAAAAAGCGTTATTATGTCTGCGGATGTAAGTCTCTATCTATCTTCAACCAATGATCCAACTCCTATTAATTTAAGTATGCATGCGATGAAACGTTCATGGGATGAAAACACAGCAACATGGAATAACTATTCAACAGCAGGAGGCTGGACAACAATAGGGGGAGATTATAATACCACGCCTCTTTCAACTGTTGCAGGAGTCTCTTCAGTACCGAGTAATGTAGAAGAAGGTATTAAACGATGGTCTATTCCAACGAGTATGGTGAGCGGATGGCTATATAATCCAGAATCAAATCTTGGTTTATTATTAAAAAGCACTTCAGAAAGTACCATGATTTACAAAAAATTCATCAGTAGTGAAAGCACAACCAACCCACTCGCGTATAAACCAAAACTTGTCGTTACTTATAAAACACCTAACCGTTTAGGTTTAGAAGATTATTGGGATTATGCCACACATGATATTTCAAATGGAACGAACTATGTAAATTTAGGCACCAATAATAATGTTGTTCAATACACAGATTTTAGCTTATTCAACTATGGAGGATTTGGTTTAGATTTTACTAGAACTTATAATAGTAAGGATTTTGAAAAATCTTCATTTGGCTATGGTTGGAGTTTTACAGGTTCAGAGAAATTATTTTATAATAATAAATATTTTAATGTCGAATATAAAGATGCAGATGGTACGGTCCATGTTTACTCATGGGATGGAGATAAGTATATTGCACCAGCAGGTAATTATGATAGTTTAGATATGGTGGATAAGTACACTTTTAGACTGACTAGCAAAACTGGTATCACAACAACATTTAAAGTTAGAGAAAGCACTAGTGATACAGATATTGAAGTAGCATACATTACAGAGCAAAAAGATTTAAATAGCAATACAATCACTTATAATTATGATACATCAAATCAGCTTACTTCTATCAGTACTAATCTAGGGACAAAATTACTGTTAACTTATACTGATGGGCTTATTACAAATGCAAAATACAATAAACAGGATATAACGTATACGTATACTGATGGTTATTTAACACGAGTACTGGTTAAGAAAGATGACACTACATCAACACCTACTTCATTCTATTACACGACTAATGGACAGTTAACGAAAATCATTGATAGTAAACAGAAAATAATGCTTTATGGATATAATAGTGAATTAGATTTAGTATCTGTAACAGAACCTTCATTAGACGGTCAAGTAGATTCTATGACCAATTACTCTTTAGATCGAACAAACAATATAGTAACTGTTACTAGCCCCGAAGGTATAGTTACACGCTATGGTTTAAATAACAACTTTAGCGTAACGAAAATATTTGATCCTTCAGGTGATACAACAACCTATACACTAGATGAGAATAGTTATAATGTTCTTTCACAAAAGATTGTCTATTCAGATGGTTCTACTTACACTAAAAATTTAAAGTATGATACAAAGGGAAATTTATTAAGCACTAATGATTCAAAAGGTGGGATAGAATCCTATACGTATAATGAGTATAGTAATCTTTTAACTCAGACAGATGCCAATCAGCAAACAACTACCAACACTTATGAGAATGGTAATCTAAAAACCTCCACAACACCTAAGGGAGACACAACATCCTATACGTATAATGGCCAGGGGGATTTGACACAAGTAAAATATCCGGATGGGAAAATCGAAACGTATAGTACAAGCTATGAGAATAATCAAAAACTAACAATCTATCAAGATATTGAATTAGGTATCACAACTGAAACTATAACTGATTTTAATGGAAATATCCTTTCTTATGAAGACGGAAAAAAGGGGAAAACTAGGTATCGCTACAATCTTAAAAATGAATTAGTAGAAGTAGAAGATGCTGCAAAGAAAATAACGACTTATACGTATGATGCCAACAGTAATTTAACATCTGTGATAAATGCTGATGGTAAAAAACAAATGTCTCTCAGCTATAATGCACAAAATGCCATAGAAAAAGAAACAAACGCCGAGGGAAAAGTAACATCTTATAATTATAATGCTGACGGAGCATTAAATGAGATTATCAAAGCATCAGGTGAAAAAATCGCCTATACAACTTCAAGTGATACTAATACACAGACTGTGAAAGTAAATGGGGTTAATCAGTTTTCAACACAAGTAGATGGTTTATCCACTACTGTGACAAATCATACTCTAAATAATCAAAAAGTTACGTACACACAATCAGAAAATGAACTATTACAAAGAGTAGACATTAACGCACCTGTAAATCGCTCGATTATGTATACTTACAAAAATGAAAAAGATTTAGCAAGAATTCAATTTGGCCAAAATACAATTGAGTATGCATCAGATGAAAATGGTCAAACAACCAATGTCACACTCGATGGGCAATTATCAGCAAGCTTCATATGGAACAAAAACAACTTATTGGAGAGCACAACTTTTGTAAATGGTGCAGTTATTTTAAATAAGTATAAGGCGAATCAGTTACAAACTGAAACTTTGAAAACAAATAGTGAAGCAATTTGGCGTACAAATTCATATGAATATGATAAAAATCAGCAAATTACTAAAGTGACGAATAATGATGGAACAGTCACTTACACTTATGACCCTTTAAATCAGCTAATCAAAGAACAATACAGTAATGGTTTATCCATATCATACACATACGATTCAGTAGGAAACCGTACTTCTAAAACTATTTTGCAAAACGGTAGTTCAACTACAACCAGCTATAGTTATAATAATGCGAATCAAATGAAGACTGCTGGTGATAAGACTTATAATGTAAGTGCCAACGGAAATGTAGAAAACGATGGTGTATTCCAATATGTTTGGAATGCCTTTGATCAATTAACAGAAATCAAGTCTCCAACAGGTGCAACAGTTGCATCTTATCGTTATGATGAAAACGGACGTCGTGTATATAGTAAAGATAGTAATGGTGAAACGTATTATCGTTATAATGGTCTGACAAATCAAGTCTTGTTTGAAGAAGATGCAAGTGGAGTTATTACCAAATCCTATACCTATAACGATAATGGTTCCCCTTTAACAATGACATATTTGGGCTTAACTTATTACTACTTAACGAATTATCGAGGAGATGTATTAGCCTTAACAGATAAAAAGGGTGACATTGTTGCAGAATACACGTATGATGCATGGGGAAATATTATGAGCCAAAAAGGTAATATGGCAACTATTAACCCATATCGTTATGCAGGATATCGATATGATGAAGATACTAAACTATACTATTTGATGGCGCGTTATTATAATCCAGATACAGGTGTGTTTTTATCGTTAGATCCTTTACGTGGAAATACAATGAATCCTTTATCATTAAATGGCTATAATTATGCGAATAATAATCCAGTGATGAATGTGGATCCTGATGGGGAATCTTGGAAAAACGCTCTTTGGAATTCTAAGAAAATATTATCGACGTTAATAAATATGGCTTTAATGGTTGCTGTATCTGGTTTGGGTGGCTTAGTCAGTGGTAAACTCTTTTTGAAAAGCGTCAAACAACTTGCCCAAGCTAAGAAACATATATTCGCTAAAAGTATTAGAAAATCCCTTCAAAGAAGAGGTGTGTCTAATTTAGTGATAAGTGGTATAATTTCAGGTTTAGTTGTGTTTACCGATTTCTTGGTTAATATAGGTAGCCCAGGTGAAATTCTATTTGATTATCTCGATCGAAGAGATGCAAAACGTAAAAATGGTTATTTCAATGGTTGGTAGAATAGATAAGATTACTACAGTAAAAAGAAGGGGAAATATAGGCGTTCTCTAACCTATAATTCAATTTTTAATGATAAAATTTCTTTCAATGAGAGTATTTTTGTATTGTATATTTTTAATGATGTTTACAGTAATATTTACTACAAAACAAAACTTTTATATCATTTATATTTTTATTTGGATTTTTTGGATGTTTGAGCTTTATTTAATCCATTATAAAAAAATAAATAATAAAACAGGTTCAAAGTGGCTTAACAACCTGTGGATTGTGATAGTATTAATTACTTTTATTACAATTCAATTGTATTTGGAGTTCAAATTGTAAGAATAAATAATAGAAAATCATAGTATATTACTTATGCACATTTTTGTAATCATGAGGTAATAAACAGTAAATGGTGGGTAAAGCTGGCTTATTAAAGTCAGCTTTATTTTTTTATACGATGATTTGTCAAATTAAGTGCAACAATTGCTCATTAAAAGCTTCGTTTGCAGTTTTCCAACCAAGACATTTTCTTGGTCGATTGTTGATATAGTTTAATGATTCTGTAAGTTCTTCTGGTGATACTTCTTCGAAATTTGTTTGCTTAGGGAAGAATTCACGAAGTAATCCATTTCCATTTTCGTTATTTCCGCGTTGCCAAGAAGAATATGCGTCCGCAAAATAAACATCAATTTTCAAGTCTTTTTCTAACACTTTATAGCAGCTAAATTCTTTACCTCTGTCTGTTGTGGCTGTTTTTATAGTGCCTTTTGGTAATTTAGTATGAAGAAGACGTACTGCTCTTTCCATTGATTGAGCTGAGCGATCTGGTATCAAAAAGCCAACATACCACCGTGTCATTCGCTCAATACATGTTGCTACACAACCTTTTGCTTTCCCACGTCCGGATACAATTGTATCTAACTCACAATGTCCAAAGGTTTCACGTTTACGTACTTCTTTTGGGTGTTTAGAAATTGGTGTATCAATGTTAAATCTACCCCTTGTTTCGCGGGGCTTTTGACACTTACCTTTTTGACGGATAACGGTTATAGGCACTTCTAAAAGACCATCGTAAATCCAGCGATAGATGGTTTTAAAACGCAGATGTCCTTGATACAAGCGGCCGACAATTTGTTCAGGTGACCAAGTATCCCGCAACTTTTCTTGAACAGCTTATTTCGAAAAAAATGCTTAGAAAGAATGCGCCAGATTTATGCGAAAAAATTGTTAAGCGATACAAAGCATACTCATCTGAATTGAGAAAAATAAGAATAGCTAAAATTGTAGCTGAAATAGAAGTTGCTGCTACCACACTACATAGCCAAGTTTTTTATCCAAGTATAGGAAAATCCAAAGGGAATTAGGTAACAAAAGTATTTTTTTGGAAGGAGGAATTAGACGAGTTTGGATAGAAGTGGTAATAAGTTTAGGTTACAAAGTGGATTAAACCATAAGATTTCCTAAAATAAAAATATCAAACATAATGCTTCCAAAAGTTTAAATTCTAGTCGAATTTGGAGTTTCGGAAGCATTATTTTATGAACTTTTATGATTTATCTGGGTGTTTTATATTAATTTGGAATGGGATTTTCCCGAAAAGTTCTTTTGTATTAATGCGCGGAAACTATATCGTTTATTGAACGGAAATTTTACGATTTACGTCACATAAATAAGAATAAAGGTAACATCATCTGAAATGTGTACGGATACAAATATTTTAAATACATTTGGCTATGAATTATTTACTAAGCTTTTACTGAATTTAAGGTTAGGCAGTACACCAATATAGTAAAAATGTATACATCAGCAAAATAAGGTATATTATATTTGTTGAATAGATTTTCTTTAAGACAGGAAAAGTAGGTGAACCAAAGTGGGGAAATATCAATTGGATACCAAAGGTAAGGCAGCTGTGGCTAAGTATCATGAAAAACACAAACCTGCCAAATTCGATAAAAAGCAGCAACTTGAGAAAATACGTGCAGAGTATTTGAAAAAGAAGCAAGAACAAACAGATTAATAATATGAATGAAAACATAGGAAGATTAATATCTCCCTATGTTTTTTCTTTTCAATTGGTCGTAGGGTTAATATTCTCCCGAATTTTAGATGTGGCGATAGAAACTCGTCATTAGATATCCGTTCCTCGATAATTTGAAACAACATAGCCATGTAGCTGGGGCCGACTTCTTCGATTGAGGACAGAAATTACATGATTTGACTACATTTTTCTGTTTTGATAAAAAGCTTAAAATCTGCTGTGTAATATTGCAATTACAATTAAGCCCCAACTACGATTGAGGGGAGATAGTCATGAGGTGAGATAACCAAGTGTTTTTCTCTTTAAACTGAGATCAAACTTTTTGACTCAAAGGAAGGTCAAAGAATTTAAGTGAATGCATGTTTCAAACTCTTTAATGCTCTAACCTCTAGTATTATTTTATATATTTATTTTTTAAAACCTGAATGTCTCAGCATCTCCATCTTTAAAACATCGGATTCAAGAATAGAAAACATTGGTTTTAAAAAGGTTTATCTAATGAAAAATTAACTTTATTTATAGCATCCCTGAAACCAGAACGCAACTAAGTAACTCTTAATGCGAAGTGTCAGAAGAATTATTAATTTTTTACCACCATGTAGATGGGATGAGAAATCCAATTAGTCGAGGTGGCACAAAACTCGATTGGACTGACAGAAGTCACAATGAGGCCTTTGATTATTACACTACATGCACCTTCACCCCCTTTTTTATCCACATAATTTTTCCTGTTTAACAATCGGATATGTTTAATTTTAAAATAAATTAGACAGTATATTGACTAATTTTGAAAATATGATATGCTAAATTTTAGACAATGTATTGACTAAAATGGAGGTTGGATATGGATATCTACAGAGAACTTTTTTTAATGCAACAAGCCTACGGTACCCTATTTTCACTAGCAAATAAAATTCAGGTAAAGGGTGACAAATATTTTGAACTTCTAACATCCAGACAATATATGGCAATAGTGGCAATTGCGCATTTGCCTGAGGATGAAACGACTTTGAATAACATTGCTAGGAAATTAGGCACCACAAAACAAAGTATAAAACAATTAATCACTATTATGGAAAACAAGGGATATGTCAATGTAGTACCTAGTCGTAAAGATAAACGAGCGGTTAATGTGAAAATAACTAATACAGGAAAAGATGTCTTGCTTGTAGTTGCAGAAAAAGGAATCTTTTTTTTGGAAAAACTTTTTAAAAATCTAACAACGGAAGATTTAGAAACAATGTGGGACCTTTTAAGGAAACTTTATAGTTTTGATGGTGAAGAACATGATGGGTTTGAAGCAGATGGTAACTTACAAATGGATAAACCGAATATCGAACTACAAACAAGAGTAATGAAGGAGTTTGAGAAGCGAAGAGTTCAATCGAATAATAACGGGAATGAAATGTGAGAGAAGGTATTCAATTATGTTTGAAATAAATGATGAAACATTACGATTAATTAATAGAGCCAGTAAAGGAAAAAAAAACTTAAAATTAACTATTGGTTATTTAATAGACAATAGATTCGTAATAAAAATTTACAATGAGGATGGTGAACTTGATTCATCGATTAAATATTATTATGAAATTGGGTCTATTACAAAGACTTTCACCGCATCCTTACTATCAAAATATGTAATTGAAAAGAGGTTGTCCATAAATGATTCAATCCAAAAATATGTAGAGGAGGTTAGGGGAAAAGGTTATTATCCTACATTGCTCCGCCTCGCTACCCATTCTTCAGGGTATTCTGCAAGATTGCCATTTAGTAAAAGAGAATATTCAAACCTACTTCTAGGCTTGATTATGGGTGGTAGTGATTTGAAAAAGAATAATCTTCTAAATATGGATTTTATTAAAATGAGAAGGCTAATGGAAAGTATTCAATTAAAAGAAAAAGAATATTCATGGAAATATTCCAATTTTGGTATATCCCTTATTGGGTATGGGTTAGGAATCGTATCAGGTAGGGGATATTGGGCTACTATGAATGACTTTCTACATAAAGAGCTTGGACTAAGCGATACTTATTTAGGTACATCAAATAATAATTTACATGGTTACGATAGAAAAAATAATGATTGTGGAAATTGGAGCTGGAACAAAGAGAATCTAATATCACCTGCGGGAGCAATAAGTTCAACTGCTGAGGATTTATTGAAATATGCCAAAATAAATATTTACGAGGACCAACCCTATTTGGGCCTTAGTCATAAAAAGCATGGAAATGGAACAAAAAAGTATGACATGGGGCTTGGGTGGTTTCTTTTAAAGAAAAATAATAATGTTATTTTGCATGGCGGTGGAACAGGCTGCTTTAGTTCATTTTTAGCGATTGATAAAGAAAAGGAAGTTGCCTCTGTAGTCTTAGCCAACTATCAATTAGGTAGAAATAATGATGAAAATATTGGAATGTCCTTATTAGATAGTCTACAAAAATCCGTTATTATTGAACGAATCAACTAAAGATTTGCAGTAGGTATTGTAAACTAAATATTGGTACTCAAAGAACGGGCACTTTTCTAGTAATATGGAAAGTGCCTTTTTAGTTCAAAACTATCCATTTTGGGGGGTACTGGATATTTACGTTTGAAAATGTCTTTTTTGTACAGAACAGAATTTGGAATTAATAAATTTTAGGTGGGAGAGTGAAAGGCGTAAGATATTATCCGAATAAGTAATAAAAGATAAATAAATGGAGGATTCTTTGAATTATAGCTAAATTTAGAATTACAGAAGCATTTTTAATGAGCTTTTATGGTGTATTTAGGAATTTTAAAATGATTAGAAACAAAATAACCCAAAATGTCTTTTTGTTATAATGCGTGGAAACTATATCGTTTAATAAATAAAATATTTAAATATAGTTTTTTTGAATTTAGGTTATCTACTTATAGGTAGTATTAATATTATTGAAAAATTACCTAGTGACAAAATTATTGAGAAGTTCTAAAGCATAATAACACTGATTTTTAATCAGTCCCCAAATTTACTTCTATCTATATGGAAGGGATTTTTCTTAAAAAGATGTTTCAGTAAGAAACGGCTATGTACGAAAAGATCCACCAGTTGGTATTTTAGTTATGCGTATGATGCCAATCAAATTACTTGATAGCATCACAGATATGACTGTGTGACTTGCTCTCCCACAACAATTAAACATATGGTACGCTACTACTAAATAGGGCACAAAGTAGAGGAGGGTTTCGCAATGCATGAGGCATTTATCCAATCGTATTTTTTGAAAAAAGATGAGTCGGTTGAAAAGGTAGAACAGCAAGAGCAATTAATGGTTGCGACTATTGTTAAAAAGACGGCACGTACATTTCGTAAAGTCGCGCATTTAAAGTTGACAATGCATACAGCATTTACTGCCCCTCTCCCTAAAAAATTAGCATCCTATAAATTCACACCAAATGCGAAGCGACTGTTAGATGAATCGAATGACACGATTCAACAGTGGTTACAACAGGGCTGGATTGTGCGCGAAATTCGTTATCACACGGACGGCATTAGCGTTAAGGAGGATTATTACCGCATTGGCCCGGCTTACATAGAAGAGCAACAAAAAAACGAACAACAACAGTTCACAAAACAACAGCAACAGATGCAGACGTTACAGCAAAGGGCGGAGCAACTAGCGTTACCAGAGATATTTCAACAGGCGATTGAATGGAATGTGCTGCCTAAACAGTGGACGGTGCAAAAGAGGATGAAATATATTGAGTTTTGTTTAGCGTTTTATGCGCTATCTTTGCAAAAGGACCTATTTGATTTTAAGGAGATCGGCGCGAGCTTACACGATAAGATAGGAGGTTCAAAAGTATTTGATCAAGAGCGGGAGGCTTTTTTAGCACAGTTGGAGCAAAGTCGGATTGACCCGACGCTTTATGGGCTTGTAAGCATCGGAAAAATTGTGCCAATTTATTTTACTGGTAATATACAAAGCAGTGTTGCGACGTATGCAATTGGCGCGGTACATGCGACGACGGATAATGCGGTCTTAACATCACCTTTTACAACGACAAGTACAACATTATGGCTTGTTGAAAACCGTGCTATTTTAACACGTATGGCTGTAGAGACGGAATTTTTGCGGCAAACGAATTCTTGTATCGTTTGTTTAGACGGACAAATTCGTTCGGCTCATAAACAATTTATAGAGCAATTACTGCAATCAGCTATTAAACAAACGATTATTTGGACAGATACTGATAACTCGGGCATCACGATTGCCAAATATGCCGCCGCTTTAGTTAAGGGATCGGTAAAAATTGTTGGGCGTGATTATAAATTGTATCATTCAATCGAAAGCTATGCAGCTCAAGTACAGGAGGCACATGAACAGGAGCAACAGTTAGGAGGAGTTGAACAGTGGATCAAATGGATGTAAAAGAACCGATTTCGATTTTTACAAGTGATTATCAAACCGCGGAATTCATGAAATCAATGCGTGATTTAGCATCATTAGCAGGTGTATTAAAGGAATTAAGTACTGAAAAAATGTACGATTCCCCAATCGAAACCATTCGTTTTTTTAATGTCATTCAGTTAATTAATGAGGCCTCTCTGGGCATTAAAGATGCCATTGATAACGAAGAAGTGCTGTACTACCGATATCAGTCTACGTATTTACAGGACAATGATCCACCAACGTTAGCACAAATTACGAGAATGCTTATGATTTTAGAGCGTAATAATTGGATTGTTAAACAAAGCCGTCAAATTAAAATGCGTGACCGTGGAAAAAATCTAATGGATGGGTTAATTCGAATGGGTAACGATGCGCTTGCCTATTATTTGCAGGATGATATAGGACGCTCACTATTTCAAGCGAGACGCGATGCCGAAATAAGCGCTGCCTACGACGATCAAGGGATTTCTGGGGGGAATAAAATTGCATCGATGATATACAACGTTGAAGAGGCGATTAAGCAATTAGAGGAACGTCAGCTTGAACTTCTTGCTGATCGCAATGCCTTACCACAGCTGGAGAAAATTAATCAACTAATGCTTGAGCTTGAAACAAAATTAAATGAACGTTTACAACAGTTTGGCACCGTCGAAGAAAGTACGAAAATGAGCGATTTAATGCTTCGCGGAACGGCTGCCATTTCAAAAGGGACTTCACTCAGCTTAAGCTTACTGACAAAATATATTCGCTTTGTTAATATGCAACTCACACCTACCGCTAACACTATTTCACCAGAAAAGGTACGTCAGTTTATTTTGGCGATGCATTCACCTGAAGCCAATACGAATATTCCGACAGCACACGATATTTTAAGTTTTATGGAACAAAATCAATATGAAGAAGAGGGGATGGATGGCCTGTGGGTCCCTGTAAAATTTGCTGCACCGATTGGTCCGCAGGATATTACAGATGCCATCCATTATTTGCAAACGTATGAACCGAAGCTAGAAAAGCCGATTTCTCATCAGCCTGAGCCTGAATATGAAGAGACCGAAATGGATGTTCGTCCAATAAAAGAAGCCTTGGAGGAGGTTTCATGGAAAATGACCCAATCACTAATTGATACAGAGCGAATTGAAAATTTTTTAAGTGAACATGGTGAAACAGAAATGGAAGAGCTCATTGTGGAATCAAGCTCAAATAGATGGCATGATGCAATTCTTTCATTATTAGCTGTCTCCGCATTAACTAGTAACAATAAGGTTGAACAGCAGCCTATCGAACAAACGAAAGATTATGAAAAACAATGGGAGTGGATAGACGATGACGACAAACGATTTACCGTTCGACAATACCCTCATGATGATGAATAGTTTAAAGGGTTATTTAACTACCGAAGAAGAATTAGCATTTATGCAGTTATTATTTTCTTCATCTGCATCGATCAAAGGGGCAAATTACGGCTTAGCTAAGAAGGATTTAGAAAAGTTGCTTGGCATTAAAAGTGGAGATGATGATGCTTTCCATTCATTCATCAATCGTTTAAATGCTGCGTTAAGTCGCTATTTCCGTATTATTTATGATGATCGTCGAGACCGCGTGATTGTCATGATGCATGTAACGGCAAAACATGCGAAATCAACATTAAGCAGTGAGGCACTCGCGATTATGTTGTATTTGTTTTATCACCAAGAAGTACTCGGGCATGAATTTACGCTGCTGCATCAAATCCTAGTTGATTTTGGCCATGAATCGCTAAATGCCAATCGCAAATTAAAAAATAATATCGACCAACTGAAAAAAATTGGCGCTGTTACAGACTACGAATCCGTCTCTGAAGAGGCATATATGTTAACAGCCATAGGAGTACATATGTTTTCAGAATCATTTTTACGACGTACAACGGAATTTGCCCAGGAAACACAGCTTAGTAAAGAAGAAGTAATGAAGTTTTTCAATCGTTATAACCTACATATCAAGGAGGAAAACGAATGATCCCGTATCAATTGAAAATTCATGGTGTTCGCGACTACTCACCGCGAAACATTGATTTTGGGGAAGCAGACGATCATATTTTAATTACTGGTCCAAATGGTGTAGGGAAATCGACATTAACATTTTGCCTTGGTGCCGTGCTACATTCTTCGAAGGTAGAATTAGAGGGACTTCGTTCAACAAATTTAAAAGTAAATGACTCTTGGTATGCACGTATAACACTCGTCTTTTTAAATGAAGGACCTACGAAAATTGATGGTCCTAAATTTATCGCCTTTCAGCTGACAGTCAATCAAGATACGAAAAATAGCCCGATTCAGCGCGAGTATGAGGTGTTAAATGGGCAAGATACAGCTAATTTAACATCTCATGCCCGCTATACATCTGGTGGTACAGCGGGTCGTACACTCAAGGCGTATCGCGAGGATTTACGTGTGCGCTATAAAATTGAACCAGATGTTTATTATTTAATTTGGTATCAACAAGAAGTCAATCAATTTGCGGCGATGTACCCGGAAGAGCGTTTCCGCAAATTTAGTGACATGTTTGAGATTTCTGACATGCAAAAGGAATGGGAAAATTCATTAGAAAAAATTAAAGAAGTTCGCACGGAAATTGAATATTTAAAGGGTATTCAAAAAGGTGCGGAATTAAGTGTAAATGCGGCTCAAACCGAGCTCAATAAATATTTAGATAACAAAAAACGTATTTTCACATCCGGCCGAAAATACTATACGTTGCTCCATCAAATCATCACGTATTATAGCACCTCAATGGAAAGGATGGCTGAGCAAAAGGCTAAATATCAAGTGGAAAAGGAAAAACTAACGGTTACTCAGCAACAATTAAAGAGTAATATTGAAAGGCTAGAGCAACAAAAATTACAATTATCGGAGAATATTGCGACATTGTCACAGCAATTAATCGATATTACCAATAAATTACAGCGAAAAGAAGATGAAGACACACAGCAACAAGCCTTGCAGCAGCAGTTAGAGCAGCAGCTTGAAGAAATCGATGAAAAGCGAAAGCATTTACATTTTGATGCCGAAACGACACAACGTAAGCTAGAAGAAACAAATGAACAATTAGCTACAATTACAAACCAAATAGGTGGGCTCAGCAATCAGCACACCCAACTACGCCATCAACAACGCGAGCTCGATCAAGAAAAAGTCCGTTTAGAAATCACTTCATCAGAGCTAAAAGAAAAAATCACAAATGCAGAAAAGCACAAAGCAATTTATGGAAGCAGTGCGCAAATCGAGCAGCAAATTAACACTCTATCACGGCAAAATGAGCAAGGTTTTGAACAGATACAGCATCTTACAATGGAATTAAAAATGTTGGAACAGAAAGTGACACTGTATGAACAAAAAAAGGTTGTATCCAAACGCCAGCAGCAGGGACTACTTCATTTAAAGCAGCAGCAGCTAGAGGCGTATACATTACGTGAGTTGATCGAGCTTATGCCATCTGCTCCATTGGCGTTAGAAAAGCAGCTGGAGGCGATTAAATATACCATTTTTTATGTTGGGAAAAATTATAAGCCAGTCAATGATTTGTATTATGTATCACTTCAACAGCTTGTGCCGACTGAAAGTATCTCGAAGCTACCTGAGTATGGCTTACAAATTCGTAGCGATTTACCTGAACAGCAGCAGAATTATGCGAATAAGGCACTTTGGTGGGTGCAGCAATTTTTCTTAGAGAGCCCGAAAATCGAGCAAGGTCTATTATATGATACGCGCGGTATTCGCGGTGCGCAGGAAGCGGCTCAATATATTTTAAGTGATTTGGCCATCGAAAAGTTGTTACAGGAAGTACAACAGAAATATACAAAAACAATGAACGAGAAGCAATATTTAGAACAACAATACGAAGAAAATCAACAACAGTTGAAACAGCTACAAGGTCATCTTCATACGATCCAATTAGCCGAAAGTACTCTATTAAAACAAGCGGATTATGCATCTTATAGGCAGCAGCTTGAGCTTGTCGAGCAAAAATTGTCAGATATTGATGATGAGCAAACCATACTTGAAATCCAACTAGAAAAGCTGAAAGGCGAGCAAATTGATGTACAGTATCATCAGAATCTTTATAAGCAACAATGGCAAATTCATGAGGAGCTCGGTGCCTTTGCAGAGCAGCAAATGCAGCTACAACGGATTGAGGGGACAAGAAAATATTTGCAGCAAAACATTCGAAAACTTATTAAGGAACAAGAGACAAAAGAGCATGAAAATCATCAGCAAAAACGCAAGCAATCACAACTTGGTGAACAGCAACAACTATTCGAAAGCGATTTAAAAATCGTCGAAAGTCAAATAACAGGTTATGATTTATCGATTCAAAAGGCTAAGGAAAAGTTGGAGTTGGATGAAACGATGAAAAGTCGCTGTGAGCTTGATAAAATTGAACTTGAACAGGTTTTACCACAAGAAGCACAGCAACTAGACGAACAACTACTCATGACGAGCTTATCATTGACAATGCTACAGGCTGAAATTGAACAAGCTAAAGCAGAGCTACGCAATGCCCGCTTAGAAAAAATTAACGAAAATGCCCAGCAAAATTATGATCAACAAAAGGCTGATTTCGATAAGAAAAATGCTGATCTAGCGAAATCGGAGCAATTACTTGAAAGCAATACGATTCGTGCAAATGAGCTAGAGGGCCGTTTAGAAACCACGATTACGATGCACTTGATAAAAATCAATACGCTTTTCCAAAAGTATATGGATTTGTTTCAATTTGAGGGGCAAGTTGAAAAGGAACGCATTGAAGATAAATCAGGTCGTGTCAATTTCCGACTTTATATTAAAGCGCGTAAAATTGGGCATCAAGGTGCGCTTGAAGATGTGAGTATGAAGGCTCGTAGTGGAAAGGTGGGGCTAGGTGTATCAGGTGGGGAGGAATCACTAAGTTCACTCCTTTTTGCACTCGCACTACTACAAAACTTAGCCACTTCACCAGGCTATATCGTACTCGATGAGTTTGATAGCGCATTAGATGATGAGCGAAAAAATAAAGTGTTTAATCTCTATGCCGAAGAGCTACAACGTAAACTGATTATTGTGTCGCCAAAGGGACATGATGAAACGTATTACAACTGCTTCTCGAAAGTATTCATTGTGGAACATGATGCTACGATTCCAAAAAGTACAATTCGTGGGATACAGAATAAGAAGTGAATGTAATTGCTTTTGATTAGTGATTGTATAAGGGTGTGTTAAAGTTTGCTAAACTTTTAACATACCTTTTTCGTATTTAATTGAACTGACATAGTTATTTGTGATAAGGGACCCATACCATAAATACTTGAAGGTAGGTGATGCAGGGATTAGATCTAAATTTTTAAATTAAATATTAAATAGAGGTGCCTGTTTTATACTACATCATACAACATTGAACATATTCTTGATTGAAATAATAGTATCCTTTGGAAAGATAATGATATCGAATGAATTAATTTGGCAGGTAGTAGATGATTTTTTATTTCAAATGATTTAAACTTAAATCATTTGAACATGTAGAAAATATATAAAAGTTAAATATAAATATAGAGGACTGGTAAAAAGCGATTATTTATTCGTCAATTAAGCCAGTCCTCTCGCTTTGTGAGGATCTTATTCGGGAATATAAATTTTTTTTAATGGCAATAAAGCTCGAGTTTCATTTGGCATCTTGTCATACCACTGAATAATTAATTCAACAAGTTCTTCTAAATCAAGAGTTTTAACTCCTTCTTGTTTGGCCACTGCTAAAGCTTGATTTGAAAACCCACCAGTTGATACAAAAAGAGAATTACCTTCCCTTGGATTTGCCCCAAGTAGCTGTTGTACTTCGGGGGATCCTGCAGTAGATTTTCTATGTTTAACTTGAACCTTAATGATAGGTTTTTCAAAACCGAACGAATCTTTATATGCTAAAACATCTACTCCACCGTCAGGCCCTTTTGGACTTACTCGTACATTGTAATTCATCGCTTGTAAAAGACCGCCAATAACCTCTTGGATTTGCCACGGGTCTAGTAAATCTATTTTATCGGAGATCATTGATATAGCTTTTCCTTCAAATTCCTCCAAAAAAGAATCGTCATTAGTTATAGGCGTAATATTTTGCTGTACTCCAGAAATTTTTTGAGTAAATTCATTTGCTACAGAATCTGCTCTGAAAATAGTAAGAGTGGATCCCAATGTGTTTTTGGAAGAAGGTGTTAATTGATCACGGGAAACTTTTTCTTTTTGCCAGTCTACAGAGATATGATTCGGATAATTTAAATTACCTATATTAGTATCATTAAAATGAGTTTTTGTAACTGTACCAATAATATATTCGCGTTTTTCTTTTGAATAGGAAAGCACCTTATCCCCTACTTCTATCTCGTTAATAAATCGCCATAACTGACTCATCTGACTTAAGCGTGTAGCAGGCTTGCGCTCCTCATATTTTTCGTCAGCATATCTAATCATTTCTTCTTTGCTCTTAAAACGCTGTGGATTTCCTAATGCAGGCCATCCAATTGATGCAATTCCGTTATTTAAATAAGTATCAATTAATTCATTATTATCTCCCGCACGTACCATCCACCACTTAACCATAAAAAAACCTCCTACATTTAATTTATAAAAATTATACATTAATTAATAGTATAATTTTAGTAGATTATAAATAATTAGTGAGATAACTAGATGCTATGAATTATTAATGTTTTACAGTGAGTTATTAAATTTTGTAACCAATTTAAGATTGGAAGGACTACAATAGATAACTTTGTACAGAGAGGGCTGTAAACATTTCATTATAATCCTTCCAGAATACAAGTTATTTAGGCTGTAATGTATTAAACGTAAAACTTTGCTTTTTTTCTTTCTCTTAATAGCCAATGTTCTGCTGTCTACTTTAATTAAACAAAAAGGTCTTCCCCCCAACCGAAAATTCATATACATAAAATAAAAGATAATAGGAGTAGTGATTATTGGACAAACAACATCATAAGTACAGATGGGTTGTGTTTGTTGCTGTATTGTTTACCTATTTGTTAATGGCAAGTCAGCGAACTGCTCCGGGGTTAATTACGGATCAATTAATGAAGGATTTTGGTGTGACAGCATCGACGATCGGGTTATTGACGAGTATACAATTTTTTGTGTATACAGGTTTGCAGATTCCGATGGGGATTTTAGCGGATCGGTTTGGTCCGAATTTTTTTCTTATCGTTGGTGCTGCCCTTACAGGATTAGGTACAATTCTTTATAGTCTAGGTACACATGAATTCGTGCTATTTTTTTCTAGAATGCTTACAGGGGTAGGGGATGCGACCATATGGGTGAATATGGTGCTCATTTTGGCGCAATGGTTTCAGAAAAAGGAGTTTGTCCGATTAATTGGTTTTGCTGGGATGACCGGGAGTCTTGGTTTCTTATTGGCGACAGTCCCTTTTGCGACCTTGATCCTGTTATTTGGTTGGCGGATCACATTTTTTTCAACGGGGCTTTTATTATGCTTATGTGGGGTGCTTCTTTATTTTGTGCTTGTGAAAACTACAAAACGAATTTTTGCAGAAGAATCAGTAGTAGTAACTGAGGAAGTACAACGAGAAAAAACCTCTGTTTTATTACGCAAAATATGTTCGAGTCGACAAGCGTGGGCTTTATTTTTTTGTCATTTTGGCGTTGTGGGAGGCTATGTTGGCTTTATCAGCTCGTGGGCTGTTCCGTATGGGATCAATATGTATGAGATGACACGTGCAGAGGCAAGCCAGCTCATTATGATTGGATTGATTGGGGCACTGATGGGAGCTCCGTTAACGAGTTGGGTTGCAGGGTGGTTAGGAACGATTAAAAAGCCTTATATTGTTGTTCATATTGCAGTTTTAGTGTGTTGGTTTGCCTTTCTTTTATGGAAAGGGCATCCGTCCATTTTCATGCTCATTGTCCTGTTCTTTATCATCGGCTTTGGATATGGTGCAAGTGCCCTAACTTTTGCAGCTGTTCGCCAAACTTTCCCTTTAGCTGAATCAGGTATCGTTTCGGGGTTTGCCAATACAGGGGGCTTTCTAAGTGCAGCATTATTACCCATTATGTTTGGCTATATTTTGGATTATTTTCAGTCTGCTTCAGGCAATATCGGTGAGGGATATTACTATGGTTTCATCTCGCCAGTCGCATTCTCTGTTATGGGCTTAATTGGGGTGATGTTGTTTAAGGAAAGGCGTGTGGAAACAGGAGGTTGAGAACATCCTTTTATCCTACTTATAAACAGAGCATGGATTTTGAAGGTAACTATTTAAATAAAACTGCGCCATAATGTAATGACGAAAGGGAATACCTGTACTCAAGGTAATTCCCTTTTATTGTACAAAACGAATCCATATTACTCCTTCAACGTAATCATTGCAGTATAAATTTACTATCTTATTGATTAAAATTACATAGAAATATAAAATGTATATATTGAGCTTTTTGTAACATATTTCATAATTAGGTATTTAAAAAGATGTTTCCTCTGAGTAGGATTTATTTTTTATGAAAAGATTGATAAATAAGAATAGTACCAATGGATCGTTATTATTTTTTGCATTCAAGAACAAAAGATTTTCTATAGCAATATTACATATTGGGGAAAGCGTAAAGGGGTAATGAACAGTGTTAAAAGTTAAACATGTTGCAATCGGTGTTGGTCTAATTTTAATGTTGTCTGCTTGTAATGATGAAAAAGTTATAAAAGAAAAAAATATGGAAAGCGGTATTGAGGCAGAGATTTTAACATTAGAAACACTTATAAAAGAAAGGAAATATGAGGATCTTTTAGTTGAAATGGAAACTTTAGATGTATCAGAATCAGAAATTGATAAAGTTAGAGCAGTTGGGACAAAATTTGTAGATCAATTAATACAGGAAAAAAATGTACAATTCTTGGGATCTAAATATAACAGAATGAGAATCGTTTTGAATCGTGAAGATTGGAATAAGGTTGTAAAAATTATAGAAGAAGAGAAAAAGGTAAAATTAGATGAGATGGAACAAGCAGTCAGAACAAAAGATTTCCTAAAAGTTCAAGAACTATATGAGAATACAAAAGTACTAGAAGACAATGAAGAATTTTTAGCAATGTATAATTATGCTTTATATTTACAAACCGATCAGAATTCCTATAAGGCTTCAGGAGCACTAGCGCTTGCTGTAAATCCTAAATACTTTGGAAGAATGAGGGATGAAATTGTAGCAGGAATAACAAATACGTCTTATGTCAATCCATCATCGTTTGGGCCAATAACTCTAAATGATTGGGGATGGATAGAACATGAATATCGAAGTAATTTATATACAATGGAGAGAAGAGCTGAAGAAAAAAAAGTAATGAACGAAAAAATTGAAAATGCAAGGGGGATGAATCCTACACTTGGAATGACATATGACGAAGTATTAGCATCACTATGGGGCGCACCTTATGATATTAATAGAACAGTAACAGAATACGGGTCTTATGAACAATGGGTTTATGGAAACGGGCAATATCTTTATTTTGAAGATGGTATATTAACTAGTTTCCAAGATTAAATAATTCTTTTAGGAGTTTAAATCAATTTCACTAATGCATTTTATTATTTACTGTTCGTAAATGTATAAAAATCGTTTGAACGTTGGTGCTCCATCCTCTGAATGATCCTAACACAATTTTAAAAAGGGAACATCTAAGTTTTAGATTGTTCCCCTTTATTTCATTGGTCAATAATATGTTTCTCCTTATTTAATATAGGAATAACTAAAAATGCGTAGCGAACTCAAATATTACCCTATCCCATATAAACACTCTCACAAGTATCTGGAGCAGGTTCATAGAAGCAATGATTTTTGAATTGACCAGTAAACGGTTGGCCGTACCATGTTGGGGGACATGGGGCATATGGATTGAAGTACCAGAGTGCATATTTTGCTGGATGATCTCGCCAGAAGTCTAAATTTTGTTTCGCTAATCTTTTTTCGGTTTCTCTCGCTCGTTGGTAAAACATATTGCCTTTTTGAACGGCTTCAAAAGAATAATTTCCACCTTGTACCTGGTAAATAACTTGTTCAATGGTTCTAACATCGTTGAAGTCTAAACAAGATGCTACTGCACGATTGACAATGACGTTGCCCACGTAAAGCATGCCTTGTTGACCCTCACCTTCAGCTTCTGCTCTCATCATCCTTGCCATTAAAGCAACATCTGCATCGCGGTATTTTACTCTTGGCATTTTTACACCTCCACCCTATAGTATGAAAAAGATCAAGGCTAGTTTCGCTTTATCTAGAAATTCGTTGTTTTTCATACTACTCAATAAAAAACGCCATCATTGCAGTGTACAAAACAGCAAGATGGCGTCTTTAGATTAAAAATTCTTTTTAAAATAAGGTGTTTTTTTCAGTACAACACATACTGGAATGGCGATCATTAAGCCTACAAAGTTTTGAATGACGTCTCCTGGAATGGATGCCATCGGTGCAATCCAGCTATTGAACATAATGGCTTGCCCAACATAGTAAACGGCAATCATCACAGGCATGGATACGACGGCCCCTAAAATATTCAGCCCAAGATTATCACCTGTATGTCCTTTTGACCAGGCGATTTTACCAACGATGAAGCCTTGTAATGCACGTGAAATAATAGTAGTCGGTGCCCAGATTAACCAGCCGCCTACGATATCGAATAAACCCATTCCGATGGCTCCAGCAAGTGCACCTTTTTTAGGTCCGAATAAAATGGCTGAAATGAAAAGCATGGATGTCCCTAAATGAATAAGTCCACCTTGCCCGATCGGTAGCTTAAGATTGATGAACATGGTAGCTACGAAAACAAGTGCTGCTAAAATAGCTGTAATGACTAAATCAAATGTTTTCGTGCGTGATTTTGTAAAGGATGATGGCCTTTGTATATTTTGCATTTGTCTCTTCCTCACTATGATGAATATTTTGATGATTTTTACTTTAGCAAAGGACTGACTGTTGTGAAAGTGTCAATTTTATAAAAAAATTAGAGGTCAGATTGAGGTTATTTTCGCATCTTTCTAATTGTGATACGATGAGGTAAGTATAAGCAGGATGAGTTAGGTGGAATGAATGATGAAAAAAGTTGCTGTAATTCAAGATATGTCGTCCTTTGGGAAGTGCTCGTTAACGGCTGCGATACCTGTACTGTCTGTAATGGGTGTACAAGCAGTACCGCTTCCAACAGCTATTTTAACGGCGCAAACAGGGTATTCGAGTTTTTATTGTGAGGATTTAACGTCAAAGATGGACTATTTTGTAGATGAGTGGAGCAAGCTTGGAACTACCTTTGATGGCATTCACACAGGATTTGTCACAGGGAAGGAGCAAATCGATAATATCTTTCGTTTTTTAGACGTGTTTCACGCCAATGAAACGACATTGCTTGTTGACCCAGTGATGGGCGATCATGGCGAGGTTTATAAAATGTTTACGGGTGAGTTACTTGATCGAATGAAAGAGTTAGTGAAGTGTGCTGACATTATTACACCAAATGTTACGGAATGCTGCTTGCTTACAGGTTTGTCGTATGAGAAGCTACAGCGTTATCCAAACGATATCGAGTATATTCAGACTCTTGAAGAGGCAGGACAACAGCTACAACAGGCGACTGGAGCGAACGTCATTATTACTGGGTTGAATCCTCCAACAACAGCTACGGGCAAGCGTTATGTTGGCAATATGTTTGTCGATGCGGAGCGGTCTTTCCATAGTATCCGCGACTATAACGGTGAGAGCTATTCAGGTACAGGTGATCTATTTGCATCCGTTGTGATGGGCGGCATGATGCGTGGGCAAGATTTAGTGGAGTCTATGAAGCTGGCAGAAACATTTTTAGCCGCCGCGATCGAAGCTACATCGAAGGAGCAAGTTCCACGCGAGGCAGGCGTACATTTTGAACAATTTTTACGCATGCTACTTTAGATTATTATTGATTTTTTCTATTGGATATTTGAAAAAAGGTCATTTGATTTTCTTAAAGGATTGATAAATTTATGAGTGGCGAGGGGGCTAATATGAGCTTACACGCCGCTTTTATTTTAGGGCACTATTTGTGAGTAAATAATGTGCGTAGAATTTAAAGTTAAATATTAAAAAATGCAATTGAGGTTATAAGTTTAATATGGGCAGCCTTTTTAATTTCTATTAGCTAAGTTTATTACCGTGTGCAAGCAGCGTATCTTTCTCTTTTCACTTTGTATTAAAATATATTAAACAAGCGATTGTGAGCTTATTCGTTTTTTGGAAAGTTAAGTGTTGTTAGAGTGCAGAAAAAACGTAGTGTGCTGTAATAAAAGGTTTCTTCTTATTTCGTCATAATAAAAATGTTATAATGAAAAGGAAAGCCAGTTTTGATTGAAGTACAATCAAAATTGGCTTTGGTTCTGTTCAACCTCATGTAATACCTTGTTATTTTTTATCACTGTATAATGAGAAAGTGGAAGTTGGTGTAATATGAAGAATCGTAGTCAAATTAAACAAGACCGTGCTCATGAAACGCGTAGAACATTAATTGAGGCTGGGAAAAAAGTATTTTTCGAACTGGGCTTTCAGAAATCAACGATGAAGCAAATTATTAAGGAAGCTGGTGTTGGGCATGGCACAGCTTATGTTTATTTTTCCAATAAAGATGCACTTTTAATAGAAATAATCGATTCGCTTCTTGAAAAAATGTACAATATTGCGAAGTTAAGCTTTGTTCCGAAATCAAAGGAAGAAGCAAGAGAGCAAATTACATTCCAGGTAAAGGCATTCAATAAGCAAGGTATAGAAAACGAGAAGCTCATGAAGCTGGTTCTTGAGGCAATAGGGAGCTCAGAGGAAATTCGTCAAAAATGGTCTCTTGTTCAGCAACACTTTATTGATCATATTGAGAAAGATATTTTATATGTGCAAAATAATAATATTGCTTACGCCCATCTAAATGCCAAAGATGTTGCAAATATGTGGTATCACATTAATGAGAGTTTCCTTTGGCGTTGCTTGCAAGACCCAAATGTCTCAATCGAGCAAAACGTAGAATTAATGGTACATTTTTATATGAAAGGCCTCTATACTGATTAACCTCCCCCTGTTGGAGGTTTTTTCTGTTTTATGTATTAAAAATCAATTTTAAAACATAAAAATTCTTTTTTGAAAAATATTGACACTGTGTCACTTTTTGATAAGATGAATATAAGGTGGTTAAAGATGACCATCTACCATTATTTTAGAAAGGTGAGGTGTTTAATATGGAGTTTAATCCTACAAGAGAATACGCAGCTTTTTTAGACAAAAATGATGATTTAAAAGGATTTAGAGAACAATTTTATCTTCAGCCAGAGACCATTTATTTTGATGGGAATTCATTAGGGCTTTTATCAAAGAAAGCTGAGGCAAGTCTGTTGACGATTTTAGATTCTTGGAAACAGTACGGCATTGATGGATGGACGCAAGGGGAATATCCTTGGTTTTATTTATCTGAGCAAGTGGGTGCTCAGCTGGCCAAGATTGTAGGCGCGAAACCAGAGGAGGTCATTGCAACAGGTTCTACTACTGTGAATATGCATCAAATGATTGCAACATTTTATAAGCCAACAGGTAATAAAACAAAAATTGTTATTGACGAATTAAATTTCCCAACTGACTTATATGCAGTACAAAGTCAATTAGGTTTGCATTATGAAAATATTGAGGAGCATATTCAATATGTTCGTAGTAAGGACGGGCACTTTTATGCGCATGATGATATTGTATCTGCGATGACAGATGATGTGGCATTGATTATCCTTCCTGGTGTGTTATATCGAAGCGGCCAGATTCTTGATATGGAAGCGCTAACAAAGGAAGCGCATCAGCGTGGTATTCTAATTGGCTTTGATCTTTGTCATTCAGTGGGTTCTATAGAGCACTCACTACATGACTGGGATGTGGACTTTGCCTTCTGGTGTAATTATAAACATTTAAACGGAGGTCCTGGTGCTGTCGCTGGATTATTTGTCAATGAGAAGCATTTTAATACAAAGCCAGGCTTGGCAGGTTGGTTTAGCTCGGCTAAAGAAAAGCAATTTGATATGGAAACAAGCCTTATACAGGCACCAGATGCAGGTGCTTATCAAATGGGCTCACCACATTTATTAAACCTTGCGCCACTGCTAGGTGCGTTGGAACTCTTTAATGAAGCAGGCATTCAACGTATTCGTAAGAAATCAATTCAGCTAACAGAGTATTTCATTGCACTATACTATCAATATTTGGGCGAATATGGTTTCGAAGTTAATTGCCCAGTAATCAATGAGCAACGAGGTGGACATATCTTTTTAACACATACAGAAGCGGCTCGTATTTGTAAGGCATTAAAAGCGAAGGGAGTTATTCCTGATTTTAGAGCACCAAATGGTATTCGTATCGCACCTGTGGCACTTTATAACACCTTTGAAGAGGTGTATGAAGTCGTTCAAATACTAAAAACAATTATGGATGAAAAATTGTATGAGCAATTCAAAAATGAACGGGAAATCGTTGCATAATAAAGGAGTAATGGAATGATTATTGGTGTACCTAAAGAAATAAAAGTAATGGAAAACCGTGTTGCTTTAACGCCTGCAAGTGCAAGTGTTTTAATAGCTGCAGGTCATATAGTACTTGTTGAATCGAACGCAGGTCTTGGCTCGAATTTTACAGATGAGCACTATATGGAAGCTGGTGCAACCATCGTTCCAACGGCGAAGGACGTATGGGCTGCCGAAATGGTCCTAAAGGTAAAAGAGCCAATCGCTTCAGAATATGATTATTTTTACAAAGGACAAATCTTATTTACCTACTTACATTTAGCAGCAGATGAAGCATTAACGAAGGCACTTTTAGAAAAAGAAGTAGTAGCCATTGCTTATGAAACGGTCCAATTAGCCGATGGAAGCCTGCCACTTCTTGCTCCGATGTCAGAAGTGGCTGGTCGAATGGCTGCGCAAATCGGTGCACATTATTTAGAAAAAACAAATGGTGGTAAAGGTATTTTACTAAGCGGTGTGCCAGGTGTGGCAAAAGGTAATGTAACCATTATAGGTGGTGGCGTTGTCGGCTATAATGCAGCAAAAACTGCTGTAGGCTTAGGTGCAAATGTGACGATTTTAGATGTCAATCCCGCTCGACTTCGCCAGCTTGAAGAGATATTTGGGGATCGTATTCAAACGTTGCTATCCAATAGCTTCAACATTGCAGAACAATTGAAAACAGCAGATTTGGTTATTGGTGCAGTACTTATTCCTGGTGCCAAGGCGCCCCGACTTGTGACAGAGAAGATGGTGAAAGCCATGCAGCCAGCCTCTGTTATCGTAGATGTGGCCATTGATCAAGGCGGAATTGTGGAAACAGCAGACCGTGTAACAACACATGATAATCCAACATACGAAAAACACGGTGTTGTGCATTATGCAGTTGGTAATATGCCAGGTGCAGTGCCGAAAACATCGTCAATGGCTTTAACGAATGTGACATTACCATATGCTATACAAATTGCAGCAAAGGGCTATAAGGAAGCACTATTACAAAACGAATCATTGCGAAAAGGTTTGAATGTTTATCAAGGTATAATTACAATGCGTAAGGTTGCTGAAGCTTTACAGCTACCATGTGAAAGCGCAGAGAACCTATTAAAGGGGCAAATCGTGTAATCGTACTCGAAGAAATGAGATTGTATGTATGTAAAAAGAAATTGAAAAGGTCTGAGTTCAGTATAGTATAGGAACTCAGGCCTTTTATATAGTAGCATCTTTATCTGGCTGTTAGCTATGTGTACAATCAATAGATTTTTTGAACTGAATGGCTTTGCTTTCTAATAGTATTAAGATCAAGTTTACATCTGGTTTTCTAGGAACTATTTTTCCATTTTATTCATCTGAAAAATACCTCCAAGACGGATAGAGAATTTCCTATCCTTTATCAGTCTTGGAGGTATCTTATTAGTTTTAGCGCTTTAACAACTATGCTATATGGTTTCTACTTGCTCTTCCTCAAGATCATTTGTGATGACACGATTTTTTGCTATGTTTATTCGTTTCCAAATATAATAGCAGATGGAAATGAAGATAAGCCAAGGGAAGCCGACAAGTAATGTTGCTTTAAAATCAGGAGAGAACCATGTTGATAATACGACAGAAGCTAATAGAACGGCTCCTAAAATGGTTAAATAAGGATAACCAATCATACGTACAGGTAGTTTTTCTCCATCTATCGGTTTGTATTTTTTACGGAAAAATAGATGCGTAATGAAAATCATAAACCACGCAAACATAGCGCCAAAGCTTGAAATTGAAATCATAAGCGATAAAGCTGATTCTGGCTTGAAAATCGAAAATGCTGTAGCAATGATAATACCGATAACAGATGCGAGCAATGCCCTCGTCGGAACTTGTCTTTTGTTAAGCTTACCCAATTGCTTCGGAGCAAAGCCACCCCGTGAAAGTGAGAACATCATACGAGTAGAAATATAAAGCTGGCTATTCATAGCCGAAAGCGCTGCGATTAGAACAACAAAGTTCATCATGGATGCGCCACCAGGAATATTTAATATTTCCATTACTTTAACGAATGGGCTCTTGTCTGCACCTGCCATTCCCCAAGGGACAATCATCAGCATTAGTACAAGTGTTACAATATAAAATAAAATTAAACGAATCACAGCTGATTTTAATGCAATTGGGACAGCTTTCCTTGGGTTCTCTGCTTCCCCAGCACTTACAGCAATCATTTCAATACTTAGATAACTAAATAATGAAATAAATATACCCATCCACATTCCCCAAAAACCATGTGGGAAAAAGCCGCCATCATTGAAGTAGTTTTGGATGCCAATATTGGAGGAGCTATCTGCCCCGAAAATAACAATACTAGCTAAAATAATAAAGCCGACAATCGCAGTGATTTTAATAACGGAGAACCAATATTCTACAGCGCCAAATAATTTCACTGTGGTAGCGTTTACATAAAGCAGTATAGCAGCAAATAATATAATCCATACAGCATTGGGTACACTTGGGAACCAATACCGCATATAAAGGGCAACAGCGGTCACCTCTGTACCAATTGAACAGATTAATGAGAACCAATAGGAATACCGAATAGCAAATCCTGCCCAGGAATTTACGTATTTTTCAGCATAAGCACCAAATGATCCAGTTGTAGGGTGCGCAACCGTCATTTCTGCGAGACAACCCATTAGTAATAGTGCAATGAGAGCTCCTATAGCGTAACTCACAATAACACTTGGACCAGCTAGACCGATGGCTAAGCTACTGCCGAGAAATAACCCTGTCCCAATGGCACCTCCAATGGCAATCATCGTAATTTGATTTGTCTTTAATCCCTTGTTTAAACCTTGCTCACGTTCCATAATGTCTTCCATACTGTGGTTATGTTTAACCATTCTTTCATCCCCTTTGTGTAAATTTCATCTTTCATAGATCAACTTCTTTCTATCATTTCTAAAAAATCTGGTGAATCTATGCATATACTAAATTAAAAATGACACAGTGTCAATATAATATGTCGTAATTTTCTGAATATATATCTTTTTTTCTCTCTAATGTATGTAATTTGGTTTGTTTATTTTATCAACAACGGATTATAATCACTAAAAGTAAGGTGTTTCATATATAACTATCCTTTATGCTTAATAAAATCATTGCCGTAAATAATTGATACTATATCACTTATTTAGTAGAGGTTATGCTTGATAAGAAAACAAATCTCCTGAAAAATCCCTAGTGTTATACGAAAATGATGTCTTCCATAAATAACCAGCAACTGTATAGCTTGAAAATATGCATTGGGTTTGCTTAGCAAAATCCTTTAGGAATGCTTGCAAAACGATTGTTTCGTTAAGGTTGCTCTATGTCTTGATTACTTAGTACAAAGTGTATTTTTCTTGTACTGCTACTAGTGTTCACCGATAGACTGTTTACCTTTATGTATAAATAGATCAGACGGGAGCGAATGAGTTCGTTGTGCCTACAATGTAAGAGTGTGTTTCGTGATACTGCTAGACATCTATTTTAACCCCCTTCATTTTCCTGAAAAAATACATCAAATGCTATTCGCTATGGTCGATAAAAATGAAAAGTGTTATAGGAGGGGAAGAATGGAAATTAGGCTTTTAACAGCAGCAGATGCTGAGGTATATCGTCATTTGAGATTAGAGGGACTACAAATGAATCCGGAGGCATTTGGTTCTAGCTTTGAAGAGGAAAAGGATATGGGGCTTGCCTTATTTGCAAGTAGACTCGAGGGTCAGGAATCGTTTACATTCGGGGCATTTGAACAGAATGATTTGCTGGGCGTTGCGACATTGGTACAGGAAAATAAAATGAAGCTAAAGCATAAAGCGAACATTTTTGCCGTTTATGTTTCTCCAAAAAAGCGAGGGCTTGGCTTAGGTAAACATTTAATGTTAGCCGTCATTAATCAAGCAAAGGTATTAGCGGTCGTTGAGCAGATCAATTTAACGGTTGTGTCTTCCAATGATTCAGCAAAAGGGCTATATAAATCGCTAGGCTTTCAGGTGTTTGGAACAGAAAAGCGTGCGTTAAAAATAGGACAGCAATATGTTGATGAAGATTATATGGTGCTGTACATCTAGTAAAAAAAGAAATGCCTTTGAAGTCAGCCTTCAAAGGCTATAAATTTTTATGGTGAACTCCAATGGAACAATGAAAATAATGCAATGACTAAAGTAATACCAGCCATAACAAGTATAAGTAAAGTGCTAACAATGGGCACTTTCTTTTTAAGTAGCCATATACTCAACACAATAATAATAATTGATAAGGGGAGTGTTAGCCAAAATCCTAGATTACCTAAGTATTCGATTTGAATGGCGAATGAATCGTAAAAGTAATTATAGGAAATGCCAAGCATGATAAAAAGGGTCATGACAATATTCGGTGACAGCATGTTATTGTGATTCATAAAATCCCCTCCCATCTAAAAAGTATTTGTTCTTACACATATTGTATGAATTTGCACGGTTAAGTCACACGGCAGCATTCCTTTTAAAGAGTGCTGCCGTAAATTTTTTTAGGCTGATTATTGCTCCATTTTATCTAATAATCTCAAGATGACCGCTTCTAAAACCTCTATTTTCTTTTCGAATCGCACAAAGAGATAGATGGTAATGGCAATAGGGAAACCAGAGTTTCCAATTAAGCTAACCCATATTTGAATCGTTTCAGGTGTAATCATGACATCTTCCTCCTTCAATATTGTTGTGCCTTACAATGATTAAAGTGAATTGCTGCACCATAAAATCAATATAAATTAATCTTAAATAGAACATTTGTTCTGTTTTTGGTTTATAATAGAGAGAGGATATTCACTTTATTTAGCAAGAAGACGGATAGATAGGAGTGATAATAATGTGTAATGAGTATCAAAAAATAGAGGCGTTTTTTCGCAGGAATATAGAGCAGATTAAAAATCCAATTATTAGAAGTTTTTTAGCTGATGCTAAAAATCTTTATTTGGTTCAAAATGCCATTTTATATCCAACCGATTGTAATAGGAAAATGGTTGATGAAATTTTTCAAACTCACTATATAAGGGTTCGAAAAATAACATATGTCAGCAGTTTAATTTATTTCTTCAGCTTGGATTTTGATAAAAAAAGGAGAAGATTGCAAAACCGCTTCTTATTAATCGTAGATAATGACCTATTTGAGACTGAGTGTACTAGAGGAGACGTAAGAATTGAGGGAGGATTATTGGATATGGTTGAAAACGAACAGCTCTTTAAAGCTTTAAAAACATTAACGGGCAAGCAACTTCAAATTTTAGAGCTGATTTATGTCAAAGATTGTACGATTAAAGTAATAGCAGAAACATTACACACATCACCTCAAAATATATCCAATCTACATCGAAAGGCATTAAAGAAACTTCAGCAGATGCTTAAAAAAGGGGAGAGATAATCAATGGAAAACAACTACAATGAGGAGACGCTAATAATCATTGAGAACTTCATGCCAAAAATTAAGCAGTGTCTTCATCAAACAAGTTATCAGGACAGAGAGGATCTGGAACAGGAGATCAAATTAAAAATTATTGAAAAAATGGCGACAAAAGAATTTAAGGACACACCTGGATTTTGGGATTTCTTTACATGAAACAAAAGAAAAGAGCAATTTTCCTTTTTAATGGGATAATTGCTCTTTTGAAGCATTAACCTTTTAAGAAGTCTGGTTTAGCAAAGCTTGGGTTTGGATATGTGTAGAAGCCTTCGCCAGTTGCACGACCAAGTTTACCTTTTTCAATGTACTCTGTTTTTAATAGGTTAGCTAATTTTTTCATGTTTTCATCGTCAGTAGCACTTGCTTTCGCTTCCACAATGTTATAGGCTGTGTTAATGCCGACGATGTCTAGGATAGCAAATGGCCCAAGTGGAGCACCAGTACCAATCATCCATGTTTTATCAATCGTTTCTGGATCAGCTACTTCCTTTACAAGCAAAGATTCAGCTGCATCTAAAAATGGCACAAGCAATGAGTTTAAAATATAGCCAGGTTGTTCTTTATATAATGGTAGAGGTACCATGCCGATTGCACGTGCAAATTCTACAACCTCATCAAATACTGTCATATCTGTACCAGGATGTTTCATAATTTCAGCTGTATTGTTTTTCCAAATAGTATTTGCAAAGTGGAGAGCTAAAAATTTCTCAGGGCGTCCAGTTGCCTCAGCAAATTGACTAGGTAATAAAGTAGACGAGTTTGTTGCAAAGATTGTTTTTGCTGGTGCTACTTTGCCTAGATTTGTGTAAAACTCAGTTTTGATGCTCACAACCTCAGGAATTGCTTCAATTACAAGGTCTGCATTCGCAACAGCTTGAGCTAAGTCACTATTAAAAGTAAGACGTGCATAAGCAGCATCTACTTCTTCTTGTGTTGCACCTAGGTCTTGTTGATACAAGGGTTTTAAATTTGTAATGCGATCCTGTGCATTTCTTAGAGCCTCGTCATTAATGTCGTAAACGGTTACATTAAAACCTTTGAAAGCAGATTGGTAAGCAATTTGACTTCCTAATACACCGCTACCTGCAACCGTAATGTTTTGATAATTCATCGAAATTCCTCCTTTGAAATTGTTACATTAATATAATAGTGTGGATAGGTAGATAATCCTTCGTTACAATTCCATACTACTTCTAACCTTCAATAAAAATCAAATGATAGACTCTAATATTATAGAGATATAAAGATTTATGTGATGTTCCTTATCAAGTATGTACCCAATAATAAAGAAATATAACGTTAAAAAGAACAGCTTTTAAGCTGTCCTCCATGTTAAAGATAATTCACTGTAGTAAACATGCCCCCAATACCAGGTGCGCCATTGTTTGTAACATGATGGGGCATATGGCAATGGATGGGCCAGATACCAGGGTTATTAGCCGTAAAGCTTATATCCCATGTTTCACCAGAGGCAACAAGAATGGTGTTTTTAGCAATTTGTGTGTGGCTAGCGATAGGAAAACCATCTGCCCCAACGACATGGAATTGGTGACCGTGTAAATGGATGGGATGGTGATGCATTTGGATGTTGCCAAAACGAATTTTTACAGTATCACCCAAATGTACGGCTAATGGCTTTGTGAAAGGATAGCATTTGCCATTGATCGTGAAGAAATTAAATTCAGGCTTAATAAAGTTTAAAGGATACGTACCTTTTGTAAGCTTCCCCCAGGATAATTGATCGACAGCCCATTCTTGTAATAGGCATAGATAATCCTTGTGCTGAGAAATGTTTTGTAAGCATGGGTCTTCAACGATAAATCCGCCTAAAAGGCCAGCATTATCTTGCACAGCGACATTCACATGCGAATGATACATATATGTTCCGGGAGGGTTTTTAATTGTAAAATGATAATCGAAATAATGCCCTGGCTCGATAAAAGGTGACGGTTCAATGGGAGGAACACCATCCATTGTGTTCGGGACAAGTAAGCCGTGCCAATGTACACTAGTTTTTTCAGGTAGTCGATTAATGACACGAATACATATATGATCCCCCGGATAAACACGAATGGTTGGCCCAGGTGTGGAACCGTTGTAGCCCCACGCCTGAATGAAGATTCCATCGACAAGCTCCCACGTTATTTCTTCTGCAATCAAAGTGAAAAACTTCGTACCATTTACTTGCGTGACATAGGGTAAATCTTTAATACCAGGGGTGATAACCATTAAGAAGCCTCCTGTAAGCATGATTTTCTATTGTATGTTTGTCGTTGTTAAATTTAGGACATGTGAGGCGGATGGTTTCAATAGCATCTATGACTAGAAACACACATAAAAATCATGCTAGTAATTAATATAAGGCGGTAATATTATTAAATTTTTTTAGAAATAATAAAAAATTACCTTGTCGCTTAATTGAATACATGCCGAAATAAAAAGGGAAGTAGTAAAATTTTAGTATGTAATAAATAGGTCTTTCTTATAATTATTGAATTATTTACATATTTTTATAGATTTACTAAGTCCTGTTTTAGTACACTTGGTGTATGAATTGAAGGAGGAAGAACGATGAAAAAAGTAATGTTAGCTGGTGCACTAAGTATTGCATGTTTAACAGGAGGATTTGGTGGACAGGCACAGGCACAGGAAACTGTAAATGTGGCAAATATTATCCATCCAAAGCAGGCTGTTGCAGCTACTAGTCAATTACAGGCAATGTCCTATCAAGATATTTATAAAATGCTATTGCTATCTAAAATAGGCTTTGAGAATGATGAAGTCTCGATTGTTACAACGAAAAATAGTATTACAGTAAAAATTTCGTTAGAGTCGATTCTTCAATCCTACAAGGATGGTACAAACCTATATCCAGAGGGAGAAAAAGAATTTAAAGAAAACTACGAAGAGCTTAAAAAGTTATTCGGTAATGCGATTCAAATAAAAATTACGCAAACTGGCAATGGTTTTAAGAGTGAAGTTTATACAGCAGGGAAATGGGAAGCTGTTAGCACAGAGGATTTAAATGATATGGTTCAAGTATTTGCTCGTGCAGATGTTGAGTTAAAGCCAGGTGGTTATTTTAAGGATGCCATTGGTCATTGGGCTGAGAGCTATATCCAATTGCTATATCAAGCTGATATTATCACGGGTACATCTGCCACAACTTTTAATCCGAATGGACAAGTAACTAGAGGAGAATTAGCGGCCATTATTTTCCGAGCATCTGGCTTAAATGTAAATGAAGATTATGAGGGACCAGCTACTTATACGGACCTGAATGGATTCTGGGGTGCAAAGGAAGTAGCGATTCTAGAAGAGTATGGCTTAATTGATATTTTTAATGGTGAAAAATTTGAGCCGAAAAAGCCTGTTACACGCGAGGAAATGGCATACATTACTGCTAGATATTTAGAAAGTATGGAAGTTAATGTTTCACAAGTGAGCACAACTAATACTTTCACAGATAAAAATCAAATGCGTAAAGAAACAGTAGAAGCTATTGGTCTCTTACAGCATTTAGGAATTTTAAATGGCACGAATGGGAAGTTTAACCCGAAAGGAAATCTGACTCGTGCAGAGGTTTCTAAAATTTTAACGCTTACTTTAATGCTACTAAGTGAAGAAGAATAATGAAAAAGGATGTCTCTAATATTAGAGACACCCTTTTTTTACTCCACAAGTATATGGAAAATATAGCTGAGGAAATAGCCTAAAAAGAGGTAGATAAAAAATGATTTAAATGAGACTTTCTGTAGCTGATGCAAAATAAATTCAGAAATACTAGCCGTGGCAATTAATCCTATCGATATCCCCATTAAGACCCCTTGTGCTTTCTCCGGTAAAGACCAGTATTGTCCAAACCAAATAAAGATACTAAAGAAAATAGAGAAGATAAAGAAATAAATGAAAAGTCTCCATAGCTTTTCCCCCTGAGAAATAAGTGCGGTTGAAAGAGCAAAGCCTTCTGGAACATGATGAAGAATAATAGAGGCTGTGAGCGAAATACTTAAGGCAGCATTTCCAAGTAAGTTTCCAACAGTGAGACTAATAGGGATTGTATGGATAATCATAGCAAGAGTTAGGAGAGAAACCGATGGATTTTGTGTATGTGAAGCATGAAATAGGGTGTCTAGTAGTTGAAAGATGAAATAACCGATAAAAATGCCTAGTATAATACCGAATGATTGATAGATTTGAAATGAAGAAGGGATGATATCTAGCACAAGTATGCCTACTAGAAAGCCCCCACATAATAATGATAATCCCTGTGTCGTATGCTGAAATAGCTTAGAGAAAATCCAGGCAATCGCACCCCCAATGCTCACACTGAAAAATAGAAATCCGCCAAGTATCATTGCACTCACCTGTAAAGTTCCTCCGCCCTATCATAAACTTGAATGTCATTTTTCCAAATATATGCTAATTGGACATGAATATGCTTGCAAGAATGTATCTAGAAAGCGGTGGATAATTTCATAATGTAGGAAAATAGCGAATTCATTCAATTGACTGAATATTAGTTTAATTTTATACTTTTTAATAGAAAGACCAGATTCATCGATTAAGCTCATATAGGGAGGAATGGTTGAATGAAATGGGATGCAAGTTATGATGTAGTTGTAGTAGGATCAGGTGCAGCAGGATTGACAGCAGGTTTAACAGCAAAATTACAAGGATTGAAATCATTAGTGATTGAAAAAACAGATCGCTACGGCGGTGCTTCTGCTATTTCAGGCGGTGCCTTATGGATTCCGAATAATCATGTCATTAAAGGCGCAGGTGTTCCAGATACACATGAGCTTGCACGCCAATATTTAGATTCAACAATCGGTGATCGTGTGCCAGAAGCGTTAAAGGAAGCTTATATTACGAGAGGACCTGAAATGTTACGCTTTTTATACAATAAAACTAAGCATATGCGCTTCCAGTATGCAAAAGGCTACTCGGATTATTATCCTGAAAAACCCGGTGGCTTGTCACAGGGACGTTCCATTGAACCACTGATTTTCGATTTAACGAAAATGGGTTCTTTAGCGAATACTATGCGTCGGGCAACACTATCAACAAAAGGCTTTACGATGAATAGTTACGAGTTTCATAAGGTGAATATGATTACACGAACGTTGCAAGGAAAAACGACTGCACTGAAATTAGGGGCGCGTTTAGTAAAATCAAAGGTGACAAAGAGTGACCCAGTAGCTTTAGGCGAGGCTTTAGTGGCACGTTTGCGGCTCTCTCTTGCGGAGGCAAATGGCGAGCTTTGGCTATCAACTGCCTTTAAAGATTTCATTATGGACAAGGGACGAGTGATTGGCATCGTTGTGGAACGTGATGGGCAAGAGCAGCGCATTGAGGCAAAGAAGGGTGTTGTTCTTTCATCAGGTGGCTTTTCACATAATCAGGCACTCCGCGAAAAGTATTTACCTAGCCCAACGAATGCTGCGTGGACTTCTTCACCAGAAGGGCAGACAGGCGACATCATTGAACCTGGCGTGAAAATTGGCGCTACGTTAGATTTAATGGATAAAGTGTGGGGAGCGCCTTCTGTTATTGATCCGCAAGGGCAACCATTCTTCCTAGTGGCAGATCGCGGTGTACCGAATATGATGGTAGTGGATAGCACAGGGCAACGTTTTGTTAATGAAGCGGCACCCTATCATGAATTTGTAGAGAGGATGTACAAGCATCAAGAAGCAACAGAGCAGGCTGTTCCTTCCTGGATATTGATTGATGCCTCTGCTAAAAGCCGTTATATTTTTACAGGGTTGTTTCCAGGACAAGCCTTCCCGAAAAGTTGGTATGATCATGGCATCGTGAAAAGTGCGGAGACGATTGAAGAGCTTGCCAGAGAAATGGATGTGCCAGCTGAGAGACTAGTAGCGACGGTAGATCGTTTTAATGACTTTGCACGGAACGGTCATGATGATGATTTTTATCGAGGAGATAGCGCCTATGATAATTACTATGGGGACCCGACATTACCAAATCCAAATTTGGCAGAGATAAAGAAAGCCCCGTTCTATGCATTGCGTTTATATCCAGGAGATATTGGTACAAAAGGCGGTTTAGTTGTGGACGAATATGCTCGGGTGATTAAGAAAGATGGTGAACCAATCGAAGGTTTATATGCTTCTGGCAATTGTTCAGCGTCTATTATGGGAGAAACATATCCCGGACCAGGAGCGACCATTGGACCTGGTATGACTTTAAGCTATGTGGCGACAACATATATGGCCAAGGGAGTAGCAAAAGAAGAGGCATCACTTGTAAATGTATAAATTGGACGGAACCCTTCCAGCACGCTGATGAGGAAGGGTTTTTACATTGGGGAAATGTTCTAACACTTTCTTGCTAGGAATATAGTGGCTACTAAATGTATGGCGATGAAAACGGAAAAAGGAGCGATTTAGTACGTTGCTAGCTTATAGACTCATCACGGACATTGAAACATTAGAGCCCTATAGAAGTACTTGGTCAGGAATACTTGAACGAGAGCATAATAATAATCCTTTTATTGAATACGAATGGATCTCAACGTGGTGGACAACACTAGGGGCTCATGACAATGTAGAGATTTATGTAGTCGAAAATGAAGGCATGGCCATTGCTTTTTTTCCGTTCATTCATTCTATGAGGTATGGAATCCATCATTTTAGCTTTATAGGACAAGGATTTGCGACCTATATGGAAGTCATAGCAGAAAAGCGATGGCTAGAGCAGGCAATTGCTTATTTAATAAAGGAGTTTAGCCAAAAATATAAGCGTTATTTGTTAGTATTTCATGGCTTGTTAGAAAGTAAAATTACCTCGCAAGCGCTTGAAAAGTATGCCATAGAATACCAGATGCCTTATTCTATATTTCGAACAGTAACATCCTATATAGATTTTCAATCGATCTCATTGGATGAGTTTTTGAAAAAGCACCGGAAAAAATTCAAAGGCTTGAAGCGTCGTGAACATAAATTAAGGTCACTTGGTCAAGTAGTCTTTCAAAGTGTGAAGCACAATCATATACAGGATATGTTTACGTTATTTACAAGAAGATGGCAAAAGAAAATTGATAAAAGTGGTTTTACAGCAAAGCAAACTCGCTTATTTTATGAACGATTAGCCAAAACGAACAGCAAGGTATTACGAGTAGAAGTAGATCATTTGCAATTTGAAGGGCAGTGGATTGCTTTTACCATTGATCTATGCTGTAGAGAGCGTAACTTCTGTCAGGCAATGGGACATGAGCCTGATTTCAATCTATTTGGTCCTGGTCGCATCATAGAAAAAGAAAATATGTTAAAAGCCCATGACTCTGGCTATCGTTATTATGACTTAGGAAGTGGCTATGAGCCATATAAGTTTGAATGGTATACACATATTGATTTCACAAGGAAGTTTGTCATGAGTACAAAAGGGGTCAAAGAGCGTGTTATTCGAACATGGATGGTATTTCGTGATCGCCTGAAAGGTCTATTAACGAATAATCATCAACTAGTGAAATTGAAGAGAGATCGACTAGGGGAACTGCGTTATTTTGTGAAGAATGCCAGTGCAAAAAATTGGTTAAAGGCTTTAACAAGCAGACTCCAACGAATTCTAGCCATTCATATATTAGACGTTTATATCGCAGAGCAAAATCAAGCAAAAGAATTAGTAAACTTTCAAGAGATAACAATGAAGGATATCATGACGCTGAATGAGCGAGCACATTATGTTGCTAGTTTCTATAAGGGCTATCGGCTGTTTGGGGAAAACAATCAAGTTTTATATAGGAGACACGATAAAATAGCAATTGAAGAAATGCTTGACTATTCTTATGAGCTGCCAGAAAATATGTCCTTTATCAGGGAATATGATAGCCAGCGACTAGCTGACATTGTGGCTGATGTGCAGCGTGAAGGGAGATCGGTTTGTACAATCGCTTCATGGTATGATGGACACAGGCGGCGCAAGCTTCAGTATGCTGGGTTCCATAAGGTAGCCAAAATTCACATTGTGAAGTTGTTCAAATGGCGAAAAATATATCAATTCTAAAAAATAACACCCTCAGCAAAAAAGCTGAGGGTGTTTCATTAAAAATGGATACCAGGTTTATCGATTAGTTTACAGCCTGTACCATATTTTGCTTTTAACGCACCTTTGAAATGAGTGTGCTCAAGTTCAGGGAATGTTTGCTTCCAAAGCTCAAAGACATTATGACTGGATGCTTTGCCATCCTTCGTTAGTCGTGCAATATGGAAGCCGTATTCGTCATTACAACGAGCTAAAGGACGATTTTCACGGACCGTTAAAATGCGACCACTCACAGTCATTTCATATAGCCCTTCATAGCCAGCAATAGCACGGCTTTCTTCTGTTCCTTCAGCTACAGTTTCTTCCTTTTCTATCGCTGGTGCTCCTTTTTCTTCTGTTGCTGCCTGTTGATTAGAAGTTTGCGTTTCCTCATTACCGCTTGCTGCTGGAAGTTGTTCAACAATGACAAAATCTTTATTAGAAGCTTTATCGCTCATTGTCGCCATAACGTTCATAATAGAACCAACATAACGTAAAGGTTTATCTCGACCTTCTTCAAAGACAAAAATATTATATTCGGTTTTATTGATCTTTTTCATAATAATATTGCCTGTTGTAATTGTAAAACCGATAAACTTATTCTTTTTTAGTGCTTGTATTGCTTCTTGCTTTGTTAAAATCATTTGAAAATCTCCTAAATAATTATTTATTCTATTCTACCATAAAAATTATCATCTTGTTTTTCGTAAAATTATGGATTATTTTGTTCGTTAAAGGAAAACATCCCTATTTTCTCAAATTCAATAATGGTACGATGAAGAAATAAAACGTCTCCAAAGAGGAGTCGAGCATCAATAGAGATTATTTAGTAGGGAGTGTTGATAGGTTGATCAATGTGCTAGGGGGCATCGGTTTATTTTTACTTGGGATGACGATGTTAACTAACGGTTTGAAGGAATTGGCAGGAGATGCCTTGAAAAAATGGCTAAATCGTTTTACAGGTGGGACCATTAGCTCGGTATTATCAGGAACATTGATGACGATGCTAGTGCAATCCTCCACTGCCACTACCTTGATTACCATTGGTTTTGTCAGTGCGGGTCTCCTCACGTTTGTCCAATCAATTGGTGTCATTGTTGGCGCCAATATTGGGAGTACAAGTACTGGTTGGATTATTTCACTAATCGGCTTCAAAATTAATATGCAGACAATGTCACTGCCTTTCATTGCCCTTGGTGTGTTTGTGCAATTGCTTGCTCCTCGTGATTACAAAGCAGTTGGTGGGCTAGTTACTGGCTTTGGATTATTATTCTTAGGTATTGATGTCCTGCAGGGAGGAATGGCAGCTGTACAGGATAAAATTCCATTCGATGCATTTAGTGCAAATTCTATTAGTGGAATACTAATTTTAATTGTTTTAGGTCTTATTATGACAGTTATTATGCAGGCTTCTAGTGCCGCAATCGCCGCCACTTTAACAGCTTTATATGCAGGCGCTATTGATTTTGAACAGGCAGCTTATTTAGTTATTGGCCAAAATATTGGTACGACTGCTACAGCATTATTTGCTGCAATTGGTGCATCAACAGCTGCTAAACGAACAGCCGTGACACATGTATTGTTCAACGTAGTAACGGCTATTCTAGTAACATTTGGTGCAACGTTTATGTTCACTCTAACCGAATTTGTCACGAAATCCATCAATGGTAGCTTCGATGAAACATTAGGCATTGCTGTTTTCCATACATTATTTAGTGTCATCGGAGCCATTCTTTTTGTGCCTTTTGTACGCCCTTTCGCAAAGGCTATTGAAAAAATGATTCCTGAAAAAGGAAATCATTTAACACGGAATTTAGATGATAGTGTAGCTAAATTACCAGGGGTAGCTGTAGAAGTATCCTTCAATACGTTACAGGACATTACCAAGGAATTGACGACTGTCATTGTTATCCTTATACAAGGGAAAAAACGAACAGCCGAAATAGACAGTCAATTAGCTCAAATTGATGAGGCGATTGAAAAAACACGTTTATTTATGGATGCTATACAATCTTCTTCGCAAAAGGAACGTTCTAAGCATATAGCACTTTTACATGCTTTAGATCATTTGTACCGTCTATCTAAGGCATTACGTGAGCAGAACCCTAATGCCTTCCAATTACAGGTGACGTTAACTCAAAAATGGTTAGAGGTATTGGAAAAAGTTCTATTGATTATCGATGAGGATGAGCGTTTACCTGAGATTGCAACTCTGCTTGAGGTTACATCCTCCGAAATGGCGGCAGTTCGACGTGACAAACGAAATGCGTACTTCGAGCATACTGTTGAAAATGTGGTAGAGTTAGAGACAGCCGTATCGAAAGTGGAGGCTTTACTGTGGCTTGATCGCCTTATTTATCACTATTGGCGTACAACGGCTCGCCTTGCTGAGTATCAAACCGTAACTAAAAAAGGTCGTCATGTTGAGGCAGAAAAAAACACAGCAATAGTTGAATAAAAGGAATACTCATCTCCAGAAGGAGGATATAGAATGGTTCAGCATCAATTTACAATGGATTTAACATGGGCAGAGGGAAGAGATGGTACAGGGAACATCAAAGCAAGCAATTTGCAAACAGAAATTTCTATTCCTCAGGAAATGAATGGACCTGGCATTGGGACAAATCCTGATGAAATGCTGTTAGGGGCAGCGGCAACGTGTTATTTAATTACATTAGCAGCCCTCCTTGAAAGATCAGAAATTGAGGTGCAGCAATTATCCATGCAAGCGCATGGGTTTGTCAGTGTAGAAAATGGTGTATTTACTTATGAGAAAATTGTGCATAACCCAAGGATTGTTGTCCAAGCATTATCAGAACAACTTGCAAAAAGAGTGGAACGTTTAGCACAAAAGGCGGAACAAACGTGTATGATTAGTAAAGCGTTAAAAGGTAACGTTATGATTGAATGTGATGTTCAAATTTTGGAAGCAAGCATATAATAAGGCAAAAAGAGTTATTCAGCATAGGTCGCTGATATAACTCTTTTTTTTATAAAAGGAGGCACTTTTTTTTAATAGTTCTAGAAATGTTCAAAATGAATATATAGTGATAAGTGCTAAAAAAATGCAAAGGATGATGTATTGCACGTTCAGACAGCTCAGAATCTCACATTCTATGGTCAGTACGGCAAAAGAATATTTGATATAGTTGGAGCATTATTTTTACTTTTCATGACAATCCCTCTTATGCTAATAGTATTCCTCATTTTACTCATGACGACAGGTCGCCCTATTTTCTTTAAACAAATAAGAACTGGCCTCGATCATCACCGCTTTGTGATTTGGAAGCTACGAACCATGTGTATTCAAGCAATTCCAGTGAATATGCCTGCTATTTGTGCTGACGGTATCCCTGATGATTATTATTTTAAAACAGAGCAAGATACACGGATTACAAAAGTGGGTGCTATCCTTCGAAAGCTCAGTATTGATGAAATTCCACAACTTTTAAATGTGTTAAAGGGTGAGATGAGCATTGTCGGACCACGCCCAGAGGTTCCCACCATTACAAATGCGTATAACCCGCTACAGGCCAGGCGTCTGAAGGTAAAACCCGGCTTAACGGGTCTTGCCCAAATTAACGGTAGGTCGAATATTTCACATGGGCAAAAAATTTCTTATGATGTTGAATACGTTGAAAATTATTCCTTTTGGATGGATGTTCAAATTGTGTTGAAGACACTTTATGTCGTAGTAGCAAGAACAGGTGCCTATTAAAGAAATAAGGAGTGGCTAGACTGAAGATTGTTCAGCTTATTACACGAATGGATAAAGTGGGAGGAGCACAAAAGCATGTGGAGGCACTTGCTATCCAGCTCAAACAAGATGGGCATGAAGTCACTGTCGTGACAGGTTCCTATCAGCCCTCATTATGGTGCTTACAAGAACAACAAATTCCAGTGATCACCATCCCTACCTTGCAAAGAAATATTCATGTAACGAAAGACTTTCAAACATTTTGGCAATTAAGAGCAATCTTCAAACGAATACAACCTGATGTTGTAGCCACCCATTCATCTAAGGCAGGTGTAATAGGTCGTGTCGTTGGCAGTTTACTACGTATCCCAACTGTTTTTACTGCACATAGCTGGAGTTTTACAGAAGGTGTTCCCCGCAAGAAAAAGCTACTCTATCATCGGGTGGAAAAATCGGTTCAGCCATTCACAACAAAAATAATTACAGTATCTGAATATGATCGGGAACTAGCCCTCTTGGAAAAGGTTGCGCCCGCTCATAAATTGCTGACCATCCATAATGGAATTGATCGAATTGAGAGAAGCAAGGCAACTGAAAAGACATTCGTGGAGCAGCCAATCATTATCATGGTTGCTCGTTTTGAAGTGCCAAAAAGACAGGATATTTTACTAAAGGCATTAGCAGAGCTCACAGATCTATCTTGGCATCTTCAATTAATTGGGGATGGCTCTTTACGTCCAGCTCTTGAGGGTTTCGTTGTTCAGCATGGTTTAACGAATCGTGTAACCTTTTTAGGCAATCAATTAGACGTTCATTCATATCTAGAGAAGAGCCATGTATTTGTATTGTTGTCAGATTGGGAAGGCTTGCCGATTTCTATCATTGAAGCAATGCGTGTAGGTCTTCCAATTATTGCAACAAATGTAGGTGGTGTGAACGAACTTATTGCAGATAAGGATAATGGATTTTTAGTAGGGCGAGAAGAATATGAATTATTGAAGAAGAGGCTTCGTACATTGTTAATGGATACTATTTTAAGGCAACAAATGGGGAATGCAAGTGAACGTCGTTACTTGCAGGATTTCACGTTTATCCCCATGTATCAAAAAACAGTAACAGTGTATCAACAGGCTGTTTCAGAACTTGTGAAGAAAGGGGATTAAATTGCAATTAATTCGCATTAGAACAGATGATGAGCTTATGTGGTACAAGGAAATTTGGGATGCCATTTTAGAAGCAGAGGACAATGATAACCCGTTTATAGAATTTGCTTGGTTTTATAATTGGTGGCAAATTGTAGGGCGTAAAGAACGAGTTGAGCTTTACGCCATTGAACATGACGGGACAATCATTGCGTTTTTCCCCTTTAAGGTATCTGTTCGATGGGGGATAAGAGTGTATGCCTTTGCAGGTGAAAATATTGCTAACTATACAGGGGTTGTTGCCAAACATCAATGGTTACCACAAGCAACGACCTTCGTATTTGATGAACTGATTAAGAAGCATCGGCATATTGTTTTTTCACTGCATGGCTTATTAGAAAGTAAAGTGTCTACAAAAGTCGTGGAGCAATACTTTGTAGAGCGACAATTACGTACAAGTATTTTCCGTGTTGTGACACCCTATCTCGCCTTTTCAGAAGTAGATTTTCAGCATCATTTCCAGCAACGGCGAAAAATGCATGGTGTTGATCGTCGCGAACGAAAGCTCCGAAATTTAGGCTCCTTAACAAGGCGTGAGCCATCACAGGACGAGCTTTGGCAAATGTTTCGGTTGTTTGATAGACGCTGGGCAAAGAAGCTAGATACAAGTGATTTTACAAAGGGCAAGAAAAGAGATTTTTTTGAGCGTCTTACAATGCTAAAAGGAGAGGCATTACAGGTGGAGGTCGATGCACTTGTTTTTGAAAACCAGTGGATTGCTTTCACCTATGGTCTTGGCTGTCGTGGTCGTTATGTAACTTATGCTCTGGCACATGAGCCAACCTTCAATTTATTTGGTGCTGGTCGTATAGTCAATCAGGAAACCATTCAGCGAACGTTTGCAGCAAACTATAACTTATTTGATATGAGCATTGGCTATGAGCCTTATAAATTTGATTGGCGTTCTAGCATTGATTTTACGAGGCATATGCTTGCTAGCAGTGGTACGAAACGTACAAATCTATTGGCAGGTTTTTTGACGCTAAAGGAACGGCTCAAAGAACACGTAAAGGGCAATCAACGAATTGTGGACTGGAAGCGTAATACACTGGGCTATTTACGTTATTTAGTAAAGTATGGAAAGATAAAAGATTGGCTAGAATATGGACAACAATTCGTAGAAAAATGTATTCGTTTGAAACAAGTGGAGCTGTATGAATTATCCCCATTAGAGGACGTATCGCCACAGCAGCCTGTAGGTAATTTATTTGAAGAAATGTCCATTCAGGAAGCGATGCAGCTTGATCAGGAAGAAGTCATTGCTCTTTATTATAAGGGCTATAAGATCTATAAAGACTCCTTTGCGGAAACGAATAAGCCAGCCTTTGCGTTACATGCCTCCAATTGGCGTGTAGATTCAATGAAAATTGTAGAAGCCTTACCGAAGGAAACCTATTTTTTAGCCTATGATGTTTTCAAACAAATCGATATTATTACAGCGTATTTCCGAAAAATAAAACCAGCACAAACATTGTGGGTAACAGCAAGCTTTTGGCAATGGCGGAAACGTAAACGTTTAGTACAGCTAGGCTATAAACCTATTTCTCGAATGAAACATTATAAAATCGCTCGTTTTGAGCGACAGCGTGTAGAAAAATATACAGAGAGTGGGGGCGATGTTCATTCTGTCCATTAAAAGTAAGCGATGGAATATCGCAATGCAGCATTTTTATTTTTTAGAAAAACCAGCGAATTTTCGAAAATCAATGAAAGTCGTAGGGTATACACATTCATTGGTACCTAGTCGAAAGCTTGTAAAAAGTGAAACGATTCACATTCATTTGCAAGAACATGAGCTATCATTGTATTTAGCGCTTTCTGAAGGCAATCGCAAAATTTTACGACGTGCCCAAAAGGAATCTTATCAAGTCATTTTGTATAAAGAGCCATCCCTGGAGAACTTACGAGCCTTTCAGCAATTTTATAATCATTTTGCAAAAAGAAAAAAGCTTGAAGCGATTGGCAAGTCGCAAATGGAAACTATTATGCTCCTCAACGAACAGGGGGCATTATTATTATCTGAGATCCAAAGTATTTGTGGACAAACATTGTGCTATCGATTAGATATTGTACATGAGAAAAAAGCGATGTCCTATTATGTGGCAACTTGTCATGCATCAGCTATGTCTGCTCATTTAAAACGCCCAATCCGTTATGCTAATCGTTTTTTAATCTGGCATAACCTACTGCATCTAAAAGCACAAGGGTTTGTTTTATATGATATGGGTGAGTTAACGGACAATCGAAATGTACGAGCCTTTAAATTAAGCTTTGGAGGCAAGCTTGTCCATGTTTACTCAGGCTATATTACTCAATCCAAAATACGTGCACTGTTACTAGGTGTGCAAAAATGGAGGAAGTAGTTACATGAATGGTGGGGGTCTCGTTATTTCATTAGATTTTGAGCTGAATTGGGGTGTCCATGATGTATTTCGATATGGACAATATAATAAGAACCTTTATGGTGTACGGAAAGCCCTGCCCAGGATACTAGCGTTATTTGAGCAATATGACATACATGCGACTTGGGCTACAGTCGGATTATTGTTTGCAGAATCAAAGGCAGAAATGGCTCATTATTTACGAGGTATCCCTGTGAAATATGATAACATGCGCTTTGCGGCGCATAGCCAGCTAGCAAAAGTAGGCGAAAATGAACAAGAGGATCTCTTGCATTTTGGGAAATCATTAATTGAGGAGATTAAACGTACACCACATCAGGAAATAGGAAGTCATACCTTTTCTCATTTCTATTGCTTAGAGAATGGTCAAACAGAAGCAGCCTTTTGCGCAGACTTACATGCGACAAAAACGATTAGTGAGGGGTATGTTGCTCCGATGAAATCCATAGTCTTTCCCCGTAATCAAGTAAACAAAGATTATTTAGCAGCATGTTTAGAAGCGGGCTATGTTTGCTACAGAGGTACCGAAAATCATGTTCTGTATGATGCCCAAAAGTTTACGAAAAAGGGGAGACTTTTGGGTGCCAAAAAGTGGCTAGATAGCTATTGGAATCTAACTGGTCATCATATGGCTACACTGGAGGATATGCAAGAGGACCAACTAATTAATATTCGATCAAGTGCCTTTTTAAGACCTTATTGTAGTCCGTTACGTGTATTCGAGGGTTTAAAAGTAAATCGCATAAAGGAAGGCATGCTCGAAGCTGCTCAGGCACAAGCATTTTATCATTTATGGTGGCATCCTCATAATTTTGGCAAACATCTTGATAAAAATTTAGCTATGCTAGAAGAGCTATTAAGTTATTTTCAGACCTTGCGCAGTCAATACGATTTTCAAAGTTACTCCATGTATGAAGTAGCAGAACTTTGTGAAAGCCGTTCTAAACAGCAGAAGTAGAGGATTCGAATGCTTTTATTAAAAGTGGAGAATTTTTGGAAACAGGGTTGGGGGTTCACATCTTCTTTACCACGGTGGCTTGCTCATGAAAGTGGTCCAATAGCTCTCGAGGTGAGAAAGCCGCTTATAAAGAAGAGCAAGCGTTCTAAAATAGTGGTAACTCTCGTGAAAGACACCAACTCAGGACGAAAAACAAATATTTATTCCTATAAAATGGGCAGAGCAAACTGATTTCTAGTTTGCTCTTTTGTTGTATAAGGAGAAAATTTAAAAGAAAAGAGGAAAAAAGAAAAACAGTGACGAAGTTGAATGTACGAATGGTACTATTACTATAGAGGATATATGTTAAGACTTTTTAGGGAGAGCATAAGTTCGTATAGGTCAATTTAACTTGAATAGAAAAGATATAAAGGTGGTAGATGAATATGTTTATACAACCAGAATGCCAATGGAAGCAAGAAAATGGATCAGCGATGCATCAGTGGATAAAGCAGCAGCTAAATCCGAACCCGAATGATGTGGATATTGTCGTATATGGTGCTCTTTTATCGTATGCCAGTGGAGCCTCAACAAAAGCGCAATACCCAACAGCATTTCGGAAAGCTTGGCCAAGCTTTCAATCGTATAATTTAGATGAGCAGATAAATTTACGTGCGCTATCAGTCGTTGATATAGGAGATGTGGCGATTCATGAACAAGATAGAATGCTTTCAGAATCGGCCATCGAGGCGGCAGCGGAAAATTTAAGTATCGCCTTTCAAAAAAGCTTTACTTGTTTGATTGGAGGCGATCATGCCATTACAGCATGCTCACTAAAAGGCATAAAGAATGCTTTTCCACAAGATCGGATTGGCATTATTCAAATTGATACGCATCTAGATGCAAGAAATCAAGAGGAGGTTGGTTTAGCGCAAGATTCGCCAATCCATCAGTTAATGGCAGCAGGGGTTGTGGAGGGGAAACATGTGTATAATGTCGGTCTGCATGGCTTTTTTAATTCTCCTGAAATGATTCATTATGCAAGAGAGCAAGGGATTCATATGATTACGTTAAAGCAAATGCGACGTGATGGTATTCAGCTCACAATCCGCGAAATGCTACGTCAGCTTATGTATGAGGTAGATCGCATTTATGTTTCCGTTGATTTAGATGCTCTTGATATTATGTTTGCGCGCGATGTTCCGGCAGCAACACCAGGTGGTTTAACGGCCTATGAATTGTTTGATATTCTTAAACTAATTGGTGAAAATGAAGGGGTTCGTCATATTGATTTTGTTTACGCCGACCCGAAGGAAGGAGTGCTGCGTCCAGAAACTGTTAAGATTGGAGTGACAGCTTTTTTACAATGGTTAACAGGGATTCAACTGGATCACCGCAATCGCATCTCGAAAAAAGGGAAGGTTATGTTGTAAAGTAAGCGTATTTCCGTGTATTAACAATGCTGATTATTGAAAGTTTGCTATAATGTTTAAGTAGAAAACAATAATAGATACAAACTTTGTATTGTAATAGAGAGGAAATATAGCATGACAACAAAACCAAAACTATTGATTATTGACGGGATGGCACTGTTATTCCGGTCATTTTTCGCTTCCGCTGCAATGGGGCATTTTATTCGTCTGGCAGATGGAACACCGACTAATGGAGCCCAAGGATTTGTGCGACATGTGTTAACGGCACAATCGATCATGAAGCCAACGCATATGGCTGTTTGCTGGGATATGGGGGCACATACATTCCGCAATGATTTATATGATGGCTATAAAGCGAATCGCCCAGCACCACCAGAGGAAATGCTCCCTCAATTTGATATGGCGAAAAATTTATCACAGCAAATTGGCTGGCAAAATTTCGGAGTGAAGGGCATGGAGGCTGATGATTTAATTGGCTCGATGATTACCAAATGGCAGGAACAGGCAGATATTACTGTCATTAGTGGTGATAAAGACTTGCTTCAGCTTTTAAGACCATCTACAGAAATTGCTTTTATGAAAAAAGGCTACACAGAATACGATATTTATACACATGCTCGCTTTAAAGAAGAATATAGTATTGAACCAACACAGTTTGCACAGGTTAAAGCCTTTATGGGTGATACAAGTGATGGCTATCCAGGTGTGAAGGGGATTGGTCCTAAGCAAGCACTAACGTTAATCCAAACATATGGCTCGATTGACAAAATTTTAGCGTCGCTCGGTGAATTAAAGCCAGGGCAACGGACAAAAATTCAAGAGAATTTGAACATGCTGAAATTATCCCATGAGCTTGCAACAATTCAAACGAATGTTCCAATTGATGCCGATTTTACAAGCCTTATGTTACCAAACTATGAACCGCAAATTTTTAAAGAGATAGAAGAGAGTGGCTACACGCTAATTGCAAAGCATGCACGCTCATTATATTCCCTTATTTAATGGATCATCACAGAGTATAGCAATATGCTCTGTTTTTTTATGAGAAATGAGTGGAGAGAGCAAATAAGGACGTTTCATTATTTGCCCTACTGAGGTGTTATTTTAACGAACGATAATACTTTGTCATTGTCTTTGTAGAGAGCCTGCCGAATTTGACTGTCACGTTGTGGCCCACCATTATCATGAAATATTAACGATAACGTATCATTTTTTATGGTATAGCCAATAAGCGGTACCCAATGGTAGGCAAAGGTTGATTTTTTATTCTGCCACTGTAGGCTAAAATAGCGGTCAAAACGCATAGCAACAGGGCGACCTGCGTCAATTTCTTGTAAAGCTTCTTTTAGTGAACAAGTTCGAATATCCCAGGTGGGTTGCAGTTCGCGGAGGTTGTGAATCAGTCGCCATTTAAACAAACCAATTTTTGTGCCACCAAGCTGTCGATAAAGCTTATTAATAGAAGGAGCTGAACTGTTCAAATAGTTTAAAATGACGTAAATCGTAGTGGGCCCACAGGCAGAATTTCGATAGCTTGGTGCAATGGATGCATCATATTGTGATGTTCCATATAAAGCCAATTGTTGGTGCATCATGTTTCCCTTCCAAAAAGAGCTGCATTTCAAGAAGAAATGCAGCTCTTTATTCATTATTATTGTGCAGCTAAAAATTCTGTTACTTGCTGAGGTGTTTTGGCATTGGCACTGTGTAAGTGTGCAAGTTTTTCACCGTTTTGGAAAATCAATAAGCTTGGGATTCCCATAACATCATATTTGTCAGCGATTTCTGGAAGCTCATCACGATTTAGCTCATACCAATCATATTGGTTGTACTCTTCAATGATTGGATCGATGAACATATTCATGCGTGTGCAATCTGGGCACCAGCCAGCGTAAAATTTCACTAGCACCTTTTGGTCACCAGCGATTAGTTCATTAAATTGTTCTGCAGTAGTAATTGTTTTCATCAGTATTCACTCTCCTTGCTTTTCATTCTACACATTTTTCTCTCAACCTGAAAGTTTTCTGTTTGGCTGTTTTGAGCGCTACATATTGTCTGCTTTTAGCTCGTAAAGAACAAAAAAAGATGTATATTGCAAAAATAATTCTTGAAAAAAGATTGCTAAATTAGACAAAATAATCTACACTAAAAACAGAAAAGTAGTTTTATCTTCATTCATTAAGAGTTGTAATGAGAACGGAGATAAACCTTAGTAGTGCTTGGTTGAATGGAGTGATTCTCATCCAACAACAAGACAAAAATCCACTAAGGTACACTTGATATTTTTTTGGCCAAAAAATGAATGGCTATTCATTCAATGGGAGAATAAGGGGGAATTGCTTGTGACTTACAACATTAAAAAAGCAGCTGTTCTAGGTTCTGGGGTGATGGGCTCTGGAATTGCAGCACATTTAGCAAACATCGGTATACCAACATTACTATTGGATATCGCACCGAAGGAACTGACGCAAGAGGAAGAAGCAAAGGGTCTTTCTTTAGCGCATCCAGCTGTAAGAAATCGTATTGTAAACGGAGCTTTGCAAAAGTTATTAAAGCAAAAGCCAGCACCACTTACTTCTAAGAAAAATTTATCACTACTAACGGTTGGCAACTTTGAAGATGATCTAGGGAAACTAAAAGATGTAGATTGGATTATCGAAGTTGTTGTGGAAAATTTACCAATTAAACAAAGTCTCTATGAAAAAATTGATGCTGTTCGTACACCGGGAACAATCATTAGCTCAAACACATCTGGTATTAGTATTGATGCTATGGCAGAGGGACGTTCAGATGATTTTAAAAAGCATTTCCTTGGCACACACTTTTTCAACCCACCTCGCTATTTAAAATTACTAGAGGTGATTCCTGCTAATACAACTGCTCCTGAAGTAGTTAGTTTCATGAAAACATTTGGGGAAGATGTGC